>NZ_JAUTAN010000001.1:1251544-1564430 GCF_030818655.1 Nocardioides zeae
ACCTCGGCCCTCGACCCGGTGACCGCCGCCGAGGTCGTGGCCGCGCTGCGGCGCGCCCTCGACGCCCGCCGTACGGCGCTGCTGCTCGTCACGCACGACCCGGGTGTGGCCGCCGTCCTGTGCGACCGCGTCGTGCGCCTCGCGGACGGTCGCGTGCACCAGGGCACCGGGACCGCGGCGCCGGATCCGCGGACGGCGGCTCGCACGGTGCCGCTCGCGCCGGGGGAGCCGGTTCTCACCTGGGCAGGGGTCACCCGGACCTGGCGTGCCCCGGGAGGTCCCGACGGCTGCCGGGGACGCGGCACGACCGTCGGCGTCCGCGACGTGTCCCTCGAGGTGCGCGCCGGCGAGCACGTCGCCGTGCTCGGTGCGTCGGGCGCCGGCAAGTCCACCCTCGTGCGGCTCGCTGCCGCTCGCGACCGCCCGGAGGCGGGCAGCGTGCAGGTCGCCCCCGGGGGCGGGTCGCACGCCGGCCCTGCAGTCCGTGCCGCAGGACGCCGGTGGTTCCCTGACGCCGTGGCGCACGGTGCGGCAGCTGCTCGTCGAGGCGCTCCGCGTCGGCCATCCGGACGATCCCGACCACGAGGACGTCCGCCTGGTCGAGCTGCTCTCGGTGGTTCACCTGGGGCACGACCTCCTCGACCGGCGCCCGGGCACGCTGTCCGGCGGCCAACGGCAGCGGGTCGCGATCGCGCGGGCCCTCGCGACCGCACCCCGGGTGCTGCTGGGGGACGAGATGCTCAGCGCACTCGACGCCCCCACCCGCGGCGCGGTGGCGGAGGCGCTCCGCGCCCACGCCGACGCAGCGGGCACGACGCTCGTGGTCTGCACCCACGACCTCGACGTCGCCGCCCGACTGGGCGTCCGGGTGGTCGTGCTCGCCGACGGCAGGGTGGTGGACGACGGTCCGATCGCGTTGCTCGCCGCGGACGACGCGGGATCGGCGGCCCTACGGGCACTGCGGGACGCGTCCGGGCGACGCACGGGTGCGCTCCGGTGAGCGCGGTGCTGCGGGTCCTCGCCACGGTCGCGGGGCTCGTGCTGGTCGTGGCGTCGCTGCCGTGGCTCCGGGGCGAGGACCCGGCGGTCACCGTGCTCCGCGTGCGCTTCCGCCAGCGGGGCGAGGATCCCGACGCGGTGAGGGCGCTGCGCGAGCAGCTCGACCTGGCGCCGGACCCGGTGACCGGAGCCGCCCGGTGGTTGGCCGCCGCGGCGCGCGGAGACCTGGGGGAGAGCTGGGTCAGCGGCCAGCCCGTGCTCGAGCGTGCGCAGCCCGCGGTGGCCGCCTCCGCCACGCTGGCTGGCTGCGCGATCGCGGTCGCCCTGGTCCTCACGACGCTGGCCCTGATCGGCCCGGTCGTGCGGGCGGCCCGCACGGGCACCGCCACGCGGCCGCGTCTCAAGGTCGCGGCGGTCACGGTCGCGGCCCTCCCCGAGGTGATCACCGGCAGTCTCCTCGTCGTCGCCCTGTCCGTGCACCTCGGTCTGCTGCCCGCCACGGGCTGGCACGGCTGGGGCAGCGTCGTCGCGCCGGCCCTCGCCCTCGGCGTACCGGCCGCAGGGCTGCTCACCCGGCTGCTCGCGGGGGTGCTCGACCAGGCCGTGACGGAGCAGTGGGTGACGACGTGGCGGGCCAACGGGGTGCCGACGGCCCCGGTGGCCCGGGCACTGGCGCGCCGCGTCGTCGGCCGGGGCGCGTCCCAGGTCGCCGTCGTGTGGGTCGGGATGCTCGGCACGGCGGTCGCCGTGGAGAAGGTGTTCAGCGTGCCGGGGGTGGGGTCGCTCGCGGTGCGTTCGGCGCTCACGCAGGACGTCCCCGTGCTCCAGGCCTGCCTGCTGGCCGTCGTGGGCCTCGGTCTCGCCGGTGCCGGGGCGGCGCTCCTCCTGCACCGGCTGCTGCTCGTCGGCGCGACCGGCCGTGACGATCTCGGGGTGACGGCCGACGCGTCCCACGGGTCGCCGCGGGTCGTCGTGCTGGTGACGGTGGTGCTGGCGGTCCTCGTGCTCGGTGGCCTGCCCCGCGACGGTGGGTCCTCGGACCTCGCCGCTCGCCTCGCCCCTCCCGGTGTGCGGCACCCCCTCGGCGCCGACGCGGTCGGGCACGACCTCTGGGGCCGTGTCGCGGACGCGACGGTCCGCACCGTCGGCCTGGCCGTGCTGGTCAGCGTGCTGGCGCTCGCCGTCGCCCTCCTCGTGGGACTCGCCGCCCGCCGTCTCCGGGTGGGGGCGATGGACGTGCTCGTGACCGTGCCGAGCACGGTCGTCGGCATGGTCGTCGCCGCCGCGCTCGGGCCGGGCCTCCTCGGCGCCTGCGTCGCGGTCGCCGCGGTCGCCTGGATCCCGCTCGCGGTCCACGCCCGCGGCCTCGTCGTCGAGGCACGTGGTGCGGGACACGTCGGGGCAGCCCGTCGTCTCGGTCTCGGGCGGGCGCGGGTCGGCGTCGTGCACCTGCTGCCCGGGGTCCTCGGTCCCCTGGCGCAGCACGCGCTCGCCCGCCTGCCCCTCAACGCCGTGGCGATCGCCGGCCTCAGCTTCATCGGCCTGGGCGCGGACCCGGACGCCGCCGAGCTGGGCGCGATGCTGGCCGAGGGACTGCGCTACCTCGAGGTCGCGCCGTGGGTCGTGCTCGTCCCCGGTGGGGTGCTGCTGCTCCTCGGTGTCGGAGCGGGCGCGGCGGGCGGAGTCCAGCGGCGTGCGCGGCGCACGACCAGGCTCAGGCGTGGGGCAGCTGCATCAGTCGGAGGTTGAGCTGCCCGACCACCTCGTCGAGGCTCCGTCCCGACTCCCGCGCGAGGAGGCCGAGGGCGAGCTCCGCCACGAGGAGCGCGCCGCCGGCGAGGTCGCCGTCCTCGACGAGCTGGCGGGTGAGTGCCCGGGCGCCGTCGATGTCGCCGCGACCGCGCGCCGCGACGAGCCCGGCGACCTGCTGGGCGGAGCCCAGGAGCCCGTCCAGCCCGGTCTCCTGCCGCGCACTCATGCGAGGAGCCCCGGGGTCTGGGCGCGGGCGCGGTCGAACCGCGCCTGGACGTCGGCCCAGTTGGCGACGTTCCACCACTGCGCCACGAAGGTGGCCTTGTCGTTCCGGTAGTCGAGGTAGTAGGCGTGCTCCCACATGTCCAGCATGAGCAGGGGGACGAGGCAGGCGGGCAGGTTGCCCTGCTGGTCGTAGAGCTGCACGACGTGGAGCCGTTCACCGAGGACGTCCCAGGCGAGGATCGACCAGCCGGAGCCCTGGATGCCGAGGGCGTTGGCCTGGAACTGGGCGCGGAACCTGTCGAAGCGCCCGAAGAACTCGTCGATGGCCTGGGCGAGCTCGCCGGTGGGCTTGTCGCCCCCGTCGGGAGACATGTTCGGCCAGAAGATCGAGTGGTTCAGGTGGCCGCCCAGGTGGAACGACAGCGACTTCTCCAGCCCCGTGAGGTGCGTGAAGGTGTCGGTCGCGCGCGCCTCCTCGAGCTGCTCGAGCGTCGTGTTCACGCCCTTCACGTAGGTCGCGTGGTGCTTGTCGTGGTGCAGCTCCATGATCGCGCCCGAGATGTACGGCTCGAGCGCGGCGACGTCGTAGGGCAGGTCGGGAAGCACGTAGTCGGGCACGGTCGCTCCTGGGGTGGATCGGGTCGAAGGTTGCTGCGACCATAGCGCTATTGCAAGACATTTGCAGCAAGCCGGTTCTTCGAGTCTTCAGCCCGGGCTCGCGCCGCCGGCAGAGGTCGAACGTCGCCGGCCCCACCAGGCCAGGAGCCTCGCCTGCTGGCGCTCGGCCCACAGGCGCCGTCGTCGCAGGCGTCTGCTCTCGTACATGTCGTCTCGCTTCCGCGTGCTAGGGCTGCCAGCCGGCGGCCCACGCGACGACCGCCCGCACCGCGGGGTCGGGGTCGTCGGCGAGCCGGGCGAGCAGGTCGGGGTGGCACAGGCGGTGGGCCGCGACCCACCCCCGCACCCGGTTGTCGGCGTCCTCGGCCAGCAGGGCGAGCACCCAGGTCGGCGTGCGTGGGTTGCGCGCGACGCAGGCGCGGACCGACGACTGGGCGTCGGCGGCGAGGTGCTCGAGGACGTCCATCGGTGCGTGCTGGGACAGGGCCGCGCTCTCGCGGATCGCCGTCGTCGGGTCGGCCGCGAGGGCGCGCACGCGGCGTACCTTGCTCGCCGACGCCGGGGGAGAGGTGAAGGCGGAGAGCGGGGGACCGCCCTCGCCGGAGGTGGCGAGGGCGGCCCGGTGCGCCGGGCTGAGGAAGCCGATGCAGGACATCGCCTCAGTCCTGCCGCGCGTTGACCTCGTACGAGGTGTTGATGGCCTCGAAGAAGTTGACGAGCTGCAGCGTGTCGTTCGCCGCCGCCATCCACTTCGCCGGGTTGGCGACGCCGTAGTGCGGACCGAAGCCGAGCTCGTCGAGGCGGCGGTCGGCCAGGTACCGCACGTACTGGTTGATGTAGTCGGCGTTGAGGCCCAGGATGCCGTTCGGCAGGAGGTCGTGGTTGTAGGCCTCCTCCATCGCGACCGCGTCGAGGATCATCTGCCTGATCTCGTCGGCGAACTCCTCGGTCGCGACCTCGGGGTTCTCCTCCAGCACGGTGAGGACGAGGTTGATGCCGAACTTCAGGTGCAGGGACTCGTCCCGCACGATCCAGTCGATGAGCGAGCCGAAGTTCCGCAGCAGGTTCCGCTGCCGGAAGCTCAGCGCGACCATGAACCCGGAGTAGAACCAGATCCCCTCGAGGATGACGTTGTAGGCGATGAGGTTCCGGACGAAGTCGCGCTTGCCCTCGACCGTGGTGATGTCCAGGGTCTGCTCGGTCATCCGCTTGATGAAGCGGACCTCGAACTCCTCCTTCGCCGCCATCGAGGGCACGTCCACGTGGGCGGCGTAGGCCGCCTCCCGGTCGATGGGGAAGGTCTCGAGGACGTACTCGAAGCTCATGCAGTGGTTGGCCTCCTCCCACATCTGCTTCGCGAGGTAGAGGTGGCACTCCGCCGCGTTGACGTAGGGGTAGACGCCGAACGCCAGGGCCTTGTTGACGAGCAGCTCGCTCGGGTTGAAGTAGCTCATCAGGAACGTCAGGGCGCGACGCTCGTCGTCGCTCATCCGCTCGAAGTCGGCGAGGTCCTCGCCGAGCTGCACCTCGTTGGGGAACCAGGTGTTCGCGACGGCCTGGTCGTAGAGCTCCATCGCCCACGGGTAGGTGACCGGCTTGAGGAGCAGGCCCTCCTCGATGCCCGTGCCGAGGATGCCCCGGCGGCCCTCCGCGGCGCTCACTGGCACGACTCGCACTGCAGCCGCTCCTGCGGGTCCACCGGGCAGGCGGCCTCGCCCACCACCTCCAGCTCCTGCACGTCGCCGGGCACGACGTCGGGCACGACGGCCGGTACGACGGGTGCTGCCGGCGCTGCGGCACCGAAGCCGCGACGTGCCGGCGCGGCGGCACCGAAGCCCCGACGCGCCCCGGAGCTCGCCGGGGTGCGGCCGTCCGCCTTGTTGACCTTGACGGTGCTCTGCTCGGCGGTGTGCCGCGGCATCATGTGCAGGTAGTAGGTGGTCTTCACGCCCATCCGCCACGCCGCGGCGTACAGCTCGACCATCGACGCGACGCTCCGGTCCGCGAGGTAGATGTTGCGGCTGATCGCCTGGTCGATCCACTTCTGCGCGCGGGCCGCGACCTCGAGGTAGGCGCGGCCGGGCAGCTGGAACGACGTCTGGTAGATCTCGACCAGCTCACGGGGGATCGTGAGGTCCGCGCGCTCCGCGGCCACCCGGGCCAGGTCGCCCTGGTGGCGGAGCAGGTCGTCGCGCACCTCCTCCCAGAGGCCGGCGGCGCGCAGGTCCTCGACGAGGTTGCGGTTGACCTCGAGGAACTTGCCCGAGCTCGTCGTGCGGCTGAAGATCTGGCTGAACTGCGGGTCGAGGCCGGGCGTGGTGCCGGCGACGAGCCCGATGGACGCGGTGGGGGCGATGGCCAGCAGGGTCGAGTTGCGGATGCCGCCGGCCACCTTCT
This sequence comes from Nocardioides zeae, assembly GCF_030818655.1. NCBI lineage: Bacteria > Bacillati > Actinomycetota > Actinomycetes > Propionibacteriales > Nocardioidaceae > Nocardioides > Nocardioides zeae. The sequence goes on from NZ_JAUTAN010000001.1 coordinate 1,257,536, forward strand.
CCCGCAGCGTGTGCCAGTCGAGCCGGGTGGTGCGGTCGACCTCGACCGGTACGCCGCGGTCCGCCTCGAGCAGGGCGAGGGAGTCGATGGGGACGAGCCCCTGGCTCCACCGCGACCCGGGGAAGTGGGCGTAGGAGCCGCGTTCCCGCGCGAGGTCGGCGGAGGCGTCGATGGCGTGCCAGGAGACGAACTCCATGACCCGGTCGATGAGCTCGTAGGCCTCGGGGGAGGCGTAGCTGTGCCCGCAGCGCTCGACGACGTCCGTGAATCCCATGACGCCCAGCCCGAGGGCGCGGTTGCGCTCGTTGGAGTGCTCCGACTCGGGCACCGAGGAGACGGTGATGTCGATGAGGTTGTCGAGCTGGCGCACGGCGAGGCGGGTGGACTCCGCGAGCCGGTCCCAGTCGATGCGGGCGCCCTCCCCGCCGGCGCCGCGGCGCCGTCCCACGACGTGCCGCGAGAGGTTGATCGAGGCCAGGTTGCAGACGGCGACGTTCTCGCGGTCCTGCGGCAGGCAGATCTCGGTGCACAGGTTGGAGAGGTGGATCGTGCCCGTGTTGTGGTTGAGGGCGCGCGTGTTGATCGTGTCCTTCCACGTCAGCCACGGGTGCGAGGTGGACTGCAGCGCGGTCAGGATCGCCCTGAACTGCTCACGGGCCCCGACCTTCCGGTGGCGCAGCCGCCCGGCCTCGGCCTCGGCGGCGTACTCCGCGTAGCGCCGGGAGAAGGCAGCCCCCGTCAGCTCGACCAGGTCGGGCACCTCGGCGGGATCGAAGAGGTACCAGGGCTGGTCCGCCTCGACGCGCTTCATGAACTCGTCGGAGATCCACACGGCGGTGTTGGCCGTGCGGGTCCGGCGGTAGGGGTCGCCGGAGTTCTGGCGCAGGTCGAGGAACGCGGGGAAGTCGAGGTGCCAGTTCTCCATGTAGAAGCACAGCGCACCGAACTTCTTGCCCCCGCGGCTCACGGCACGCAGCGTCGAGTCGATCGTGTGCATGAAGGGGACCGGCCCGGTCGAGGTGGTGTTGTTGGACGCGATCGGCGACCCCTCGGCGCGGAGCTTGGTGACCGAGAGGCCGATGCCGCCCGTGCCCTTCGTCAGCCACATGACGTCGCGCACCGACTTCGCGATGTGCTCGATCTCGTCCTCCATCTGCATCACGAAGCAGTTCGAGAGCTGGCTGTAGGACGTGCCGGCGTTGACGAGCGTGGAGCCCGCGGCGAGGTACTCGAGGCGCGACATCTTGTCGTAGAAGCGCTCCGCGGCGCGGGTGGGATCGTCCTCGTTCAGCGCGAGCCCCATCGCGACGCGCATCCAGAAGAACTGGGGCATCTCGAGCGGGCGCCCGTCGGGACCGGCGACCATGTAGCGCGTGCGCATGGTCTGCACGCCGACGTAGCGCAGCAGGTCGTCGCGGTCCGGGTCGAGCGCGGCGCCGAGCCGTTCCAGGTCGAAGAGCTCGCCGAGTCGGCGGTCGAGCAGGCCGAGCTCGACGCCGCGCAGGACGAACGCGACGAAGGCCTCGCCGTGGAACGCGTAGACCTCGTCCCGGGTCACCCCCTCGCCGAAGATCCCCTTGTAGAGGCTCTTGACGAGCAGGCGCGACGCGATGGTGTCGTAGGCCGGGTCGTCCTTCACGTTCTGCAGCGCCACCTGCACGACGGCCTCGTCCAGCTGCTCGCTGGTGATGCCGTCGAAGAGCGTGATCTCGAGCTCGGAACGCAGCTGGGTCGCGCGGGCGACCCCGTCGTCGAGACCGGCCGCGGCCTCCTCGATGGACCGGGCGATCTCGTAGCCGTCGTAGGGCACACGGGTGCCGTCGCGCTTGACGACCTCGATCCGGCCGTTGGTCGTGGTGCTCATGTCGTCTCCACCCCTCGTGGAACGTCGCGGGACGCACGTCCGCGGACGAGGGGGAGACAGCAGGAACGGTCGACGGACAGGCCGCTCCACCCTCACGGGAGGCCTCCTGCCGGCGTTCGATCCTCCGACCCTCCCTCGGGGTCGCGGACCCTCGCCCGTCGGGGGCGAGGCACTGGCAGGTCTTCGGACTCGTGGGCGATCGTGCTCCGGCCTACTGTCCGTCGCTTCCCAGGCTGGCGTCGGCCGTGCCCAGTGCTTGTTGACGGAGGTCGTTCCCACTCACCGCTGCGGGGCAGTTCCGGTCTTCCACCGGATTCCCTCTTGCGACGACCCGTCTGGAGGACGGGTCGAACCAGCTGCGCCGACCACCATATACGGGAATCACATCGATGCAACTACCTAGATGTTGTGTCCTGTCGCTCGCGGCTCGGACAGCGGCGCGACGATGCGGTCGACCGCGGCGCGGTCGAGCACGCCCCCGTGCCAGGTGTCACGGGGGCGTCCCGGCGTGCTCAGGTCGCGCACCACCACGACGTTGCTCCGCTCGCACTCGCCGAGGCACCTCACCACCCGCACGCGCGTGCCCGCGGGCACGGTGTCGCGGAGGTGCTGCACGAGGTCGTCGTGGTCGACGCCTGGGTGCTTGCGGGCCGTGCCGCAGCAGCAGTCGTGGCACACGAGCACGTCGTGGTCGGGCCTCACGGGTGGGGTCACCCGATCCAGTCGTTGCCCGGCAGCTCGTCGAGCGCGGTGATGTCGAGGGTGGGCTCGACGCCCGACTCCGGCGCCAGCCCGAAGTGCTCGACCGCGGTGCGCACCCACTCGGCGGCGTCGATGTTCATCGGGCCCGAGACCCACATCGCGTAGGGCAGGTTGACGAAGCGCTCCTCGCGCACGGCCTCCAGGTCCCGGGAGGCGGGGTTGGCCTGCAGGACGGCGACCTTGTCCTCGTAGGACTGCCCCGGGTAGTCGACGAAGAAGATGACGTCGGGGTCCGAGGCGGCGAGGGTCTCCCAGCCGACCTCGGTCCAGGTGTCCTCGACCGCGGCGGTCGCGTTGGTGACGCCGGCGGTGTCGAAGATGGCCTGGGGACCGCCGAAGGAGCCCGACGTGAAGATCGCGTCGGTGCCGGAGTCGAAGAGGAACGCGGTCGGCCGCTCGTCGCCCTGCGGAGCCGCCTCCAGCGCGGCCCGCCGTGCCTCGATGTCCTCGACCACCGACGCCGCCGTGTCGCTGTGGCCCGTGAGCTCACCGATGTTCGTGAGGTCGGTCGTGAGGGCCGTCCAGGCGTCCATCGTGCCGCGGGCCCCGTCGTCCTGCTGGCAGGTCTCGCTGAGCAGGTACGGCGTGATCCCGTGCTCGGTGAGCATCTCGGGCAGCAGGTTGCGGGCCTCGCTGAAGCCGTAGCCGTAGCCCGCGAACATCACCTGCGGGTCGACGGCCAGCACGTTCTCCAGGGTGGGGAACTCCTCGCCGACCACGGTGAGCTCGTCGACGCGGTCGTCCGGGTAGGCCAGCTCCAGGAGGTCCTGGTCGCGCTCCATGCCGGTGACGGCGACCAGCTCGTCGCGTGCGCCCGCGGCGAGCACGATCGAGATGATGCCGCCGTCGTACGCGTAGAGCTCGGTGACCGGCCCGTCGACGGTGAGGTCCTCGCCGCAGTTCTGCACGGTGATGGCACTGGCGCCGGACGCCGAGCCGGAGGCGCCCTCGGGGGCGCACGCGGCGAGGCTCGGGGCGGCGATGGCGAGGCTGGCGAGCAGGGCGAGGGGGCGGGCGGACGTCATGGGTGGTCCCTTCGGGGGTGGATGAGGAGGTGGGGCTGGTCGAGGTGCGGGTGCGGGACCTGGACGGAACCGACACCGAAGTGGCGTGCGACGTGCCCGGCGGCCAGCACGTCGGCGGGCGGCCCGACCGCGACGACGGTGGCGGGACCACCGGGGTCCCCGTCACCGGACCAGCCGACCACGGCGAGCACGTCGAAGTAGCGCAGCGCGAGGTCCAGGTCGTGGATCGTCGCGACGAGGGTCTCGGCCTGGCCGGCGAGCACGTCGAGCAGGCGCAGCTGCCAGGCGACGTCGAGGTGGTTGGTGGGCTCGTCGAGGAGCACGACGGGGCACCGCTGGGCCAGGCCGCGGGCGAGCACCGCGCGGCGGCGCTCGCCGCCGGACAGCTGGTCGCACGGACTGTCGACGCGGTCCGCCAGGCCGACCGCGTCCAGGGCCGCCAGCACGATCTCCCGCTCGTCGCGGCCGCCCCGGGCCCACGGGCGCGTGCGGGGCACGCGACCCAGCGCCACCATCTCGCCGACGAGGAGCTCGGCTGCGACGACCTCCTCCTGCGGCACGTAGGCGACCCGGCGGGCACGCTCGCGGGGGCGCACGTCGTGGAGGTCCTCGAGCCGACCGTCCGGACCGGCGAGCTCGGCCGTGCCGCTGCCGTGGTGCAGCACCCCGGCGAGCACGCGCAGGAGCGTGGACTTGCCGGCCCCGTTGACGCCGACGATCCCGAGGCGCTGCCCCCGGGGTACGTCGAGGTCGACGTCCGCGAGGACGGGACGGCCGCCGAGGCTCACCCCGACGCCGCGGAGCCGGGCGGCCAGCCGGTCGCCGCCCGGTGCGGTCGGGCCCGTCATTGCTGACCCCCGAACCGGTAGCGGCCACGTCCCATGAGCAGCAGGAAGAGGGGTGCCCCGACGACACCGGTCACGACGCCGAGCGGGATCTCCTGGGGGCGCACGGCCAGGCGGGCGACGACGTCGACCCAGAGCAGGAAGAGACCGCCGCCGAGGGCGGCGACGGGCAGGACGACGCGGTGCCGCGCACCGACGACGAGGCGGGCGGCGTGGGGCACGATGAGGCCGACGAAGCCGATGCCGCCGCTGACGGCGACCAGCACGCCGACGAGCACCGCGAGCCCGACGAAGAGGGTCGTGCGCATCGCGGCGACGTTGACGCCGAGGGCGGAGGCGGTGTCGGGTCCGGCGGCCAGGGCGTCCATCCAGCGGTGGAGGGCGAGCATCCCCGCGCCCAGGAGCGCGACGAGCACTGCCGGGACCCAGAGCTTCTCCCAGGTCGCCCCGCCGACGCTGCCGAGCATCCAGAACATCACCGAGTTCGCGGCCCGCGGGTCACCGCTGAGGAAGACGAGGAACGACGCGATCGCCGACAGGCCGGAGGACAGCACGACCCCCGAGAGCACGAGCCGCAGCGGGGTCAGACCACCCTGGGCCGTCGCCACGAGCCACACGAGGAGCGCCGAGCCGACCGCGCCGAGGAGCGCACCGGTGGACACGGCGTAGATCCCGAGCCCGCCCAGGAACCCCGTCGTGATCACCGCGGTGGCCCCCACCGAGGCGCCCGAGCTGATGCCGAGGAGGAACGGGTCGGCGAGCGGGTTGCGCACGAGGGTCTGCATCCCGACGCCCGCCACGGCCAGTCCGGCACCGACGACCACGGCCAGCAGCGCCCGCGGCATCCGCAGCTCCCAGACGATGACGTCCCACCGGCCGGGGTCCCGCCCCGCGAAGCGGTCGGTCACCGCGGTGACGACCTCGCCGACCGGGATCCGCTCCGAGCCGAACGCCAGGGAGGCGACGAGGCTGCCCAGCGTCGCGAGGAGCAGGAGCAGCAGGAGGGGCCAGAACGCGAGCCGGCGACGTACGGAGCTGCGTCGCGGCTTCTCGCCGTGGCTCACCGAACGGTGCGACGGGCAGGAACGGGGGTGGGGCGGGAAGGGGGCACGGCGGAGCCTCTCGGTGTTGGCGCCCTGGTCGCGAGGGGCCGTCGTGAACACGTGAGCCGACAGGTCTTCGGACTCGGGTTCACCCGACGGCACGGCCTTCCCAGGGCGTTGCCGCCCCAGTGGCTTCGTCGTGCCGTCGTCGCCCTCACCGCTGCGCGCCAGTCCCGGATTCCCACCGGAGTTCCCTGGCATCCAAGGGATGCGTTCGACTCGAGGGGCACGCTAGCAGCCCCGGGACGTCCGGTCGGCGGAGGTCCGGTTCTCGTCTAGGGTCCGCGGGGTGGGGGCGACGGGGACGGCGGAGCGGCGGGCGCTCCTGGCGGACCGCGCTTTCCTGCGGCTCTGGGCCGGTACGACGGCGTCCGGTCTGGCGACGTGGGCGATGCCCTTCGTGCTCGGCCTCGCGGTCGTCGACGGGTCGCTCGGGGCGACGGCGCTCGGGGTGGCCCTCGCCGCGCGGACCGTCGGCTTCCTCGTCGTGCTCCCCGTGGCGGGGGTCCTCGCGGACCGCCACGCCCCGCGCGTCGTCGTGCTGCTGGCCTCCGGGGTGGCCGCGGCGGGCTCCTTCGCCCTCGCGGCGGCGCTCGGGCGCTCCGTCGTCGCGACCACGGCGGCCGCCCTGCTGGTCGGCGCCGGGCAGGGCGCCTGCCGCCCGGCCTTCCAGGCGCTCGTGCCGGCGACGGTCGCCGAGCCCGACCGCCAGGCCGCCAACGCCGCGATCACCGTGGCGGTGCGCGCCTCGGTCCTCCTCGGCCCTGCGGTGGCGGGCCTCGGTGCCGCGGTGGCCGGGGCCGCGTGGCTGGTCACCGCCACGGGTGTGCTGTGGGTGGTGGCAGCGGTGGCCCCCGCCCGGACGGCCCGCGTCGGCGCGGTCGGGGGAGCCGCGGGACGGCGTCCGGGGTTCCGGGCCGAGTTCGTCGAGGGGCTGCGCGAGGCGCGTCGTCACCCGTGGTTCCTCGGTGGTCTCGGAGCGCTGGCGACGGTGATCATGACCGGCTACTCGGTGACGGCCGTGGCGTTGCCGCTGGTCAGCGCCGACGTCACCGGGTCCGGGGTGCTGCTGGCGGCGGGCGCGACGTCGTACACCGCGGGAGCCCTGCTCGGCGGGCTGCTGCTCGCGCGCTGGCGACCGCCGTCGACGGGCTGGGTGGCGCTGGGCGGCCTCGGGATCTACGCGGCGGCGCCGCTCGCCCTGGCGCTGGACCCGCGGCTCCCCGTGGTGGTGGCGGCGTACGTCGTCGTCGGGTTCGGCATCGAGCTGTTCAACGTGCCGTGGTTCACGGCGCTGCAGCGGGAGGTCGCGCCGGAACGGCTCTCGCGGGTGTCGTCGCTCGACTTCCTCGTCTCCTACGGCTTGGCGCCGCTCGGGCTCGCGCTCGTGGCGCCGGCCGTCGACCTGGTGGGGATGCGGGCCGTCCTGCTCGGCTGTGCCGTGGCCTGCGTGCTCGGGCCCGCCCTCGCGGCGCTGGTGCCGGGCAGCCGGCACCTCGCGGCTACGACGCCGACGGGCCGGGCAGCGGCACGCGGATGAAGCGGGGGCGGTACAGCAGCGGGTCCTCCAGCACGGCGCCCAGGTCGGTGCTGTTGCGGCTGTAGGACACGACGACGTCGCCGTCCTCCGGGAGCAGGTCCGGGTGGGCGAGCGGCATGTAGCGCAGCAGGCCACCGTCGGGGTCCGAGGGCAGCTCCGCCACGGGCGGTCCCGCGGTGAAGGGGCCGGTCGGGGCGGGTGCGGTCCACACGACGAGGTCGCTGCCGAGCACCTCGCCGCGCTTGGAGACCGCGTACCAGGTGCCGTCGCGCTCGAAGACGCTCAGCGTCTGGGACGTGCCCTCGGTCGCCCCGATCAGCGCGGCCGCGTCGGCCGGGTCGCGGCCCCAGGTGGCGCCGTCCCAGTACGTCCAGGTGGACGGGTCGTTCACGTCGGCGGGCCGGGTGCGCGCGACCTGGAGGGAGAACCCGGTGCCCGGTGCGGGGTCGGCCGGGCGGGCCGTGCCGTAGAGGTAGAGCCACCCGTCGGCGAGCGTCGTGGCCGCGCCCCACATCGGGCGCGTCGTGTCGGCGTCGTCAGGACCGACGTCCGTGGTGCCGACGAGCTGCGGGACCCCGCCGACGGGCACGACGAAGGTCGCCACCGCCGGGCCGACGTTCTCGAAGCCGAACGGGTCGTCGGGATCCGTCGTGCGGACCCGCTGGGCGGTCACCTCGACCAGGTCGTAGCCGGGCTGGGCGAGCACCGCCACGGACATCGGCCAGTAGCCGACACCGCCGTCGCGGTCGGGGATGATCGCGCCGCCCGAGCGGGCCACCACCACCTGCAGGCAGTCGGGTGCGACGACGAGCATCGAGTTGCGGACGAAGCGCGCGCCACCGGCGTCGGGTCCCCGCAGGGTGTCCCCGAACATCCACACCGTCCGGCCGTCCTGCAGGGTCGCGCTGGCACCGACGTCGCCTCCCTGGAACGCGTCGGTGGCCCGGAGGTCGGCGATGCGGTTGAGGTCGTCGATGTCGTCGACCTTCCCGGGCCCGACGCACTCCGTGGTGGAGGCGAGGCTCACGCGGGGTGCCACGGGGGGCGGGTTGCCGGGCAGCCCCACGGTGAGCACGGCGGTGGTCGACGCCATCAGCGTCACCGCGAGCACGGCCATCTGTCGTCGCCACGGAGCGGGAGCCAGCGACGGGTCGTCGTCAGGGCTCGCCTCGCGCGCAAGGCGGCGCAGCACGAGGCGGGTCGAGAGGAGCACGAGGAGGGCCAGGACGGCGGACCCCGCGAGGACCACCCCGGAGCGCCAGGCGACGGTCGTCGTCGCGACGGCGGGCGAGAGCGCGTCCGTGGCCGCGCCGACGATCGTCCACGCCGTCACCGTCCGCCACGGCTGGGCGAGGAGCCAGGGGTCACCGGCGAGCACGAGCGGGAGGGGCAGGACCAGGAGCAGGGCCGCTGCCACCAGCAGCCCCCGCAGTCCCGCGAGCGCCTCGCAGGCCAGCGTCACCAGCCCGCTGGCGACGACCGCGGCGAGGACGACGGCCCCTGCCCGGGGGCTCGCGAGGGCGGTGGCCAGGAGCCCCGCGGCGACGCCGAGCGCTCCGATGCCGGCCACCCGCACGACGCCGCGCCGGAACGTGCGCGGCACCGGACCCCAGACCATCGAGACCACGACCACCAGCGCGAACCCGGCCGCGACGGCCAGGAGGCTCGTGGTCGTGGCCGCCGGCACGGCGGCGGAGAGCCGGTCGCCGCGCTCCACCACGACCGTCCGGTCCCGCGCGTCGGCGATGGAGCGCGCCTGCGCCACGAGCGCGCGGTCGCGTGCCGGGGCGTGGTCGTCCGAGAGGAGCAGGCGGTCCTGCGTGCCGGCGAGGTCGATGACGAGGACGGCCACCACCTCGCCGTCCGCGAGCCGCGCCCGGGCCCGGTCGAGGTCGTCGGTGCCGCCGACGGCCAGCTCCGACCCGGGCATCGCCTCGACCTCGGAGGCGACCGCGGCGGTCACGACGTCGGGGCCCACGAGCACGACCGGAGCCTGCTGGAGCCGGTCGTCGCCGGCGGCCCCGGCGGTCAGCGTCCACGCGCCGGCGACCAGCAGCAGGGCGACGACCAGCAGGAGCGCCGGGAGCCGCTCGCCGGGCGAGCGTCGCCCTCGTCGCGTCGTCACGGCGCGATCACACCATGCGGGAGCCCCCGGGCGCGCCCCCGGGCGGTATCGCCTTCGCCACGGGACTCACCAGGCGGCGGGGAACCCCCGCTGCGCCGCGTGGCTCACGACCGCGCCGCCGTGCCCGGTCGTGAGGTGGTCGAGGTGGTGGGCGCACTCGGCCGCCAGGGCGCGGACGAGTGCGTCGTCCGTGCTCTCCGGGCCGTCCGCCGGTTCGGGCACGACGGCGTGGACGATGCCGTCGGCCAGCAGGTCGGCCGCGCGCACGCGCTGCTGCTCCGCCAGCTCGTCGGCCCGCTCGGGCGTGCCGTGGACGATGACGCTCGCACCTTCGGGGGGCAGCGGCGACAGCCACGCGTGCTCGGCGGCCACGACGACGTCCGCGGGCAGCAGTGCGAGGGCGCCGCCGCCGCAGCCCTGTCCCATCAGCAGGGAGACCGTCGGCACGGTCATGGTCGTCATGGTCGCGATGCAGCGCGCGATCTCGCCGGCGATCGACCCCTCCTCGGCCGCCTGCGAGAGCTCGGCACCCGGGGTGTCGATGACGGTCACCAGGGGGAGCCGGAGCTCCTCGGCGAGCCGCATGGCGCGGCGGGCCTCGCGCAGCGCCCCCGGCCCCATGGGGCTCGACGGCGTCTGCCGTACGCGGTCCTGCCCGACGAGCACGCAGGGCTGCCCGTCGAGGCGGGTGAGCGCGATGAGGATGGACCCGTCGTGCTCGCCCTGCTCGGTGCCCCGGAGCCGCACGGTGCCCTCGGCGGCGTGCCGCAGCAGGTCCCGCACGCCCGGGCGGCCCGCGGCGCGCGTGCGCTCGATCGACTCCCAGGCGGGGACCGGCGACGCGACGCCGTCGGCGGCGGTACGGCGCGGCAACCGGGGTGGCCGCGGCGCGTCGAGCAGCACGCCCAGGGCCAGGTCGACCAGGCCGCGCAGCTCGTCGGCGGTGGCGACGGCGTCGATGATGCCGTGCGCGGCGAGGTTCTCGGCCGTCTGCACGCCCGGCGGGAAGGCGCGGCCGTTGAGGGCCTCGTACACCTTCGGTCCGAGGAAGCCGACGAGGGCGCCGGGCTCGGCCACGGTCACGTGGGCGAGGGAACCCCACGAGGCGAGCACGCCACCGGTGGTGGGGTGCCGGAGGTAGGCGAGGTAGGGGAGGCCCGCGGCACGGTGGGCCATGACCGCGCGGGTGATGTCGACCATGCCGACGAAGGCGGGGGTGCCCTCCTGCATCCGCGTGCCCCCCGACGACGTGCTGGCGAGGAGGGGCAGGCCCTCGTCGGTCGCCCGGCGCACGGCCGCGACGATGCGGGCGGCGGTGGCGGCGCCGATCGACCCCGCGAGGAAGCGGAAGTCGTTGACGACGACGGCGACCGGGCGGCCCCCGACCTCGCCACGCCCGGTCAGGACGGCCTCGTCGAGCCCCGACCTCTCGCTGGCGGCGGCGAGCTGGCCGCGGTAGTCCGGCGCCAGGTGCGACGTGTCGACCGGCCGGTCCCAGGACTCGAACGTGCCCGCGTCGAGCACCGCCGCGACGAGCTCGGGAGCACCGAGCCGCCGGGCCCGGGGGGCGGGTTCCTGGACTGCAGTCGTCATCGTCGACCTCTTCGTCTGCGTTGGCCCACTGCGCTAGTGGCTGATTGGCCTAGCCAATAGGTGATCGAGCCGTGTGTCAATACGCTGACCCGGTGAGCACGCCCGACTCCAAGCTGCCGTCGCCCGTCGCGCGGACGCGGCTCTACGAGCAGGTCGCGGAGCAGATCACACGGTGGGTGGCCGAGGCCGGCCTCGGCGCCGGTGACCGGCTGCCGCCCGAGCGCGAGCTCGCCGTGCAGCTCGGGGTCAGCCGCGCCACCCTCAGCCAGGCGCTCGTCGCCCTCGAGGTCGTCGGCGTCGTCGCCGTCCGCCACGGTGACGGGACCGTGCTCACCGGCGCCCAGCCCGCCGCCGCCCCCGTGCTCTCCGCCATCCGGGCCCACGCCGACCGCCTGCCCGAGGTGATCGACGCACGCGACGCGCTGGAGACCAAGATCGCGCGGTTGGCGGCGGAGCGGCGTACGGAGGAGGACCTCGCCGCGATCCAGGCCGCCCTGGACGCCATGGCGGCCGACGTCGAGGCGGGCGGCCGGGGCGTCGAGGGCGACGAGCTCTTCCACGGGGCGGTCACCCGTGCCGCGCACTCGCGCCTGCTCGCCGACATGATGGGCACCATCGGCGAGCTGATCCGCGAGTCCCGCATCGAGTCGCTGTCCCAGCCCGAGCGGCCCCGCAACTCGCTCGCCGGGCACCGCGCCGTCGCCGACGCCATCGCCGCCGGCGATGCGGACGCCGCCGCGCGCGCCATGCACGAGCACATCACGATGGTCAGCGACGTCGCGCTCCTGCGCGACTGAGCGGCCGAGCCTGCCCGTCCCCACCGGAGGAACCCGCGTGCACGACTTCATCGCCGGCCTGCCCAAGGCCGAGCTCCACGTCCACCACGTCGGCTCGGCGTCGCCGCGGATCGTGGCGGAGCTCGCGGCGCGGCACCCCGGCACCGTGCCGAGCGACGTGGACGCGCTGGCGCGCTTCTTCGAGTTCCGCGACTTCGCGCACTTCATCGAGGTCTACCTGGCGGTCGTGGCCCTCGTCCGCACGCCCGAGGACATCCGCTACCTCACTTACGAGGTGGCGCGGGAGATGGCCGAGGGGCAGGCGCTGCGGTACGCCGAGCTGACGTGCACGCCGTACACCTCGGTGCAGCCCCACCTGGACGGCGTCGGCATGCCGATCGAGGCCTACACGGAGGCCCTCGAGGACGCGCGGGTCGCGGCGGAGCGCGACTTCGGGCTGGTGCTCCGCTGGATCTACGACATCCCGGGGGAGTCGGGGCTGCCCGCCGCGGAGGCGACGCTCGGCTTCGCGCTCGACCACGCGCCCGCCGGTCTCGTCGGCTTCGGCCTCGGGGGTCCCGAGATCGGGGTGCCCCGCCCGCAGTTCGCACCCCACTTCGCCGCCGCCCGCGCCGCGGGGCTGCGCAGCGTGCCGCACGCGGGGGAGACGACCGGCCCGGAGACCGTCTGGGACGCGTTGCGGCTGCTCGGCGCCGAGCGCATCGGGCACGGCACGTCGGCGGCGCAGGACCCGGCCCTGCTCGCGCACCTCGCCGCGACGGGGATCCCGCTCGAGGTGTGCCCCTCGTCCAACATCGCGACCCGGGCCGTGGCCTCGCTCGACGAGCACCCGCTGCGCGCCTTCCGCGACGCCGGGGTCACCGTCACCATCAACTCCGACGACCCGCCGATGTTCGGCACGACGCTGAACCGCGAGTACGGCGTGGCCGCCGACCTGCTCGGGCTCGACGAGTCCGGCGTGGCGGACCTCGCGCGCGCGGCGGTGCGGGCCTCCTTCGCCGACGACGGCACGAAGGCGCGGGTGCTGGCCGAGATCGACGCGTACGTCGCGGGTTGATCCCTGCCGGACGATGGGGGGGTGTCCACGCTCGTCGTCACCGCGCACCCCGACCCGACCTCGCTCACGCACCACGTCGCTGCCCGCCTGTGCGAGCGCCTCACCGACCGCGGGGAGGACGTCACGACCGCGCACCTCGCCCAGGAGGGATTCGACCCCCGGTTCACGGCGACCGACCGGCAGGCGTACCTGACGGGCCAGGGCCACCCGCGTGACGTGCTCGCGGAGCAGGAGCGGCTCGACGCGGCGCAGCACCTCGTGCTCGTGTTCCCGGTCTACTGGTGGTCGATGCCGGCTCTGCTCAAGGGGTGGGTCGACCGGGTGTTCGTAGCGCCGTGGGCCTTCGCGATCGACGACGGCGGCCGTGTGGTGCCGGCGCAGCAGCGGCTCACGGTCCACCTCGTGCCGATCTTGGGCACGGCGCAGGGCTCGTTCTCGCGGCACGGATACGCGGAGTCGTTCACCACGCAGGTCGAGCGCGGCATCCTCGACTACTGCGGCGTCCGCCGTGGCGCGACCGCCTTCGTGCACGACGCGGAGGACGAGACGAGGGCGACGGGCAACGCCGGGCTGGCCGTCGACACCGTCGTCGGCGCCGTCGTCGGCACGGCCGTCCGGGGCTGAGGAGGGGTGCCCCGCAGGGCGGCCGAGCGGCTGCTCGCCATCGAGCGGATCTACCACGAGCCCGCTGTGCACGACTGGGCGCGCGGCCGCGAGGTGCTGGCCCGGTTCCCCGACGCGGAGCTCGTCGAGGTGCCCTCCCACCAGGACATCCCCGGTCTCTACGGCAACGCCGGCCAGGTCGACGACTGGGTGCGGAACAAGCGGGGCGTGCTCGTGCTGGGGGAGAAGCGCAGCCTGCAGGCCCGACCCAACGGGCGTTCCGCGGACTTCATCGCGCCGTCCACCTCGAACGGGTGCGCCATGGCGTGCTCCTACTGCTACGTGCCGCGCCGGAAGGGCTACGCCAACCCGATCACCGTCTTCGTCAACATCGAGCGGATCCTGGGCTACCTCGAGCGGCACGTCGCACGGCAGGGACCGAAGCCGGAGCCCAACCAGTGCGACCCCCACGACTGGGTCTACGACCTCGGGGAGAACGGGGACTGCTCGGTCGACGCCCTCATCTCCGACAACGTGCGCGACCTGGTCGACCTGTTCGCCCGCACGCCGGGCGCCAAGGGGAGCTTCGCGACGAAGCTCGTCAACCGGGACCTGCTCGACTGGGACCCCCGCGGCGGCACCCGGGTGCGGTTCTCGCTGATGCCCCGCGAGATGTCGCGGCGCCTCGACCTGCGCACCTCGCCGATCGGCGAACGGATCGCTGCGGTCGACGACTTCGTCGCCGCGGGCTACGAGGTGCACCTCAACTTCAGTCCCGTGGTGCTCCACGAGGGCTGGTACGACGAGTGGCGCGACCTCCTCCGCGAGATCGCGGACGTCGTGTCGCCGGCGGCCCGGGAGCAGCTGGCCTGCGAGATCATCATGCTGACCCACAACGAGGGGCTGCACGAGATCAACCTCGGGTGGCACCCGCGCGGCGAGGACCTGCTGTGGCGTCCCGACCTGCAGGAGCCGAAGCGCAGCCACAGCGGGCAGGTGAACGTGCGCTACCGAGCCGCGTGGAAGCGGCGCTGGCTCGACCAGCTGCTCGAGCTGGTCGCGACGGAGCTGCCTGGCTGCCGCGTGCGCTACGCCTTCTGAGGCGGGCACCCGGTCGGGTGGGCCACCCGCCCGAGCGGTGGACAGCGGGGGCCGGACGCGGTGTACTGGCAGTTGGTCCGGTCCGGACCGTTCACGGTTCTCCAGCACGTGGGAGCCGGCCCCGCGCTCCGGCGCGACATCCTCGGGAGGCATTTGTGCCCACCCTCGTCCCCTCTGAACGCCCTCGTCGGCGGACCCACTTCAGTGTCGACATCGACGTCATCGACGGCGTCGTCACCCTCACCGGCGTGCTCGACGACGTCACCGTGCGCGGCCTCGACGACGCCGTGCTCGTGGCCGCCCGCGCCACCGGAGCGGAGGGTCCGCGCGACGTCGTCGTCGACCTGCGCGGGGCCGACCTCCTGTCCGCGGCCGCCACCCGCCTCCTCGAGGCCTCCGTCGTGACCGCGGCCGCGCAGGGCATCGCCGTGCGCTTCGACGCACCGGCGGGGTGCATGGCCCACCGTGTCCTCGTCGCGGTCCGCGCGCTGCTGGGTGACCGCGCCGAGCGGCTGCCGCTCGTCACGCGGACGGTGCGTCACCTCCATGTCGTGCCGCAACCGGCACGGGGCGCGGAGCTCGCGGGGACCGGGGCGGACACGCTGTAGGGGATTGGTCCCTCAGGGCATGCTGCGCCGCCCGGCCACGGGCGTGGGCGGGCGGCGGGTGGTGCTGGCCGGGGTCAGGTCTCGTGCGTCTGGTCTGGCGCCTCGTCGGGTGGTGGCCAGGGTCGGGTGCCGTCGCGGTCGACGAGGTAGCGCAGGCCCGTCGGGCTGGTCCAGATGAGCGCGTGGGGTGGTTCGCCGTTGTCTGGGTGGGTGGGCCGGTAGGTCCACCGTTTGCCGGTGCGTAGTTCGCGGTGGGTCTTCATGCGGTGGTGGCGTCGGCAGAGCGGGAAGAGGTTCTTGGTCGAGGTCTGGCCGGGTGGACCGTGCTCGTCGTAGGCCTGGCAGTGGTCGAGGTCGGCTGTTCTCGATGAGCGGGTGCAGTAGGGGAAGACGCAGCGGGGCCAGCGGGCTCTGACGTGGTCGGCGATGCGGTTCGGTGGGGTGTAGCCGTTCACGGCGTCATCGATGTTGAGGTCGATGATCGGCTTGATCGTGACGGTGGTGTCCGGTGCGGCGCACCAGGCCTGGACCTGCTCGACCGTGACGGCGCCTCGAGGTGCGCCGGGGGTGTCGAGGCGGGCGAGGTCGATGCCGGTCGTCCCGGTGCAGTGGTCGATCCCGGGCCCGAACCCGTTCAGGGTGCCGGTGATCGCGGCCTGGTCGAGGTGCACGAACAAGACGACCTCGCGCCGCGCCCGCTGAACAGGTCGGGGCTCGTCGCCAGCAGGCCCACTGGCCGCGCCGTACTCCAACGTCGCCACACCCTCGCAGCGCCGCGCGATCTCGCCCAGGGCGATGGAGCGGCGCACGTCGAGATCCTGGTCGCAGCCCAGCTCGGTCAGCTGCCGGGCCACGTGCGCGATCGTGCGTTCGAGGTCGAGCGCGTCCGCCAGGTCGAGGGTCCCGTGGACGTCGACGGTCCCGCGCAGCATCCCGGTGAGCGGGTCGGCGTAGGCGACGTCGCCGAGCTCGATCGTCAGGTGGCGTCCTCCGTCGGCTTCGGCCCGCTCGGCTTCGGTGGTCTCGGGGTCGAACCGGGCAGCGGCCTCGGCGACCAGCCGGTCGACCTCAGGACCGGTCGCCTTGCCCGCGACGTACGCGATGTGTCTGTCCACGAACCCCGCCGCCTCGAACTTCAGCGTCCGCGTGGTCTGGGCGATGCGCCGTCCCCGCCACACGTCGACCTCGCCGGCCGCGACACGGGCGTGCACCCGTGGGAGGCGGTAGCGCAGCTCCACCGCGTCGCCCACCAGCCGCCGGGCGGCGTCAAAGGAACAACCCCGGGCGGCGGCGACCTCGCCGATGCAGAACTCCGCCACCACCGGCGCCCCAGGACCACCCAGCTCGAGGAACTGATCCCCGGCCAACGTCTCGACATAGGACTCCTCGTGCCACTCACCCAGCACCGTGATCGGGTCACCCACCACCTCGGCCGACGCTGTGGGCAGAAGCCCAGTCACCCACCGCAACGAACGCAGCCGCCTCCGCGACACGAGCCGCCGTCGTGCGCTCGCGGACCGCGTCGATCAACGCGGTCGCCGTGTGCTGGGTCCCCCGATCCATAGCCCCAACTTTAGTCGAACACGCGTTCGAGCACCACCTCTTGGTGGTGACCTGTGGATGACCTCGCCACGCCGTCCTCAGTCGCCGGGGAGCCGCCCCGAGCGCACCAGCTCCTCGGCCACGTCGCGGACCTTCTTCTCCTGGCTCGACGACAGGCGGCGGAGCAGCTCGAAGCTGGAGTCCTGCGTGAGCCCGAAGCGCTCGATGAGGATGTCCTGGGCCATGCCGATGACGTGCCGCGAACCGATGGCGGAGCGGAGCTCCATCTCGAGCCGTGCCGACGCCAGCGCGTGGGCCGCGTGCGCGGCGTAGGAGCGTGCGAGGTCGACGCCCGCCCGGTCGTGGAACCCGCCGCTCGCGTCGCTGTAGATGTTGATCGCCCCCTGGGGTCGGCCTCCACGCGGCAGGTCGAGCGACAACGCCGCCCCCACGCCCAGCAACCGCGCCTGCGGTCCCCAGCGGGGCCACCGGTCGTCCGTGCCGACCTCGCCGCTGCGGATCCACCGGCAGGTGGAGGTGGACTCGACGCAGGGGCCCTCGTCGAGGGCGTACTGCAGGTCGTCGGCGTCCCGCGCCACCAGGTCGCTCGCCGCGAGCGTCGTGTTGACCCCGTGGTGCCGCAGGGTGAGGCTGACGTGGTCGGCGCCGGGGACGAGCCTGCCGACCTGGTCGACGATCAGCCGCGCGGTGCCGCCCGGATCGTGGCGGGCGTACAGGCGGTCCGCGAGTGCCGCGAGTGCGGCAGAGTCGTGGAGCGGGTCCATGGGACGCCTCTCCTCGTGGGGTGCGGGGCCCGGTGCAGGAGCCCTCTCCTCGACGGTAACGCAGGACCGGCTGCGACACGCCGGAGCAGGATGCATGGTTCTGGCTGTTCGGCTCAGAGCACCGCGTCGCCGCCGATGCCGCCGCGCCACCACCGGTAGCCGGCGACGCCGAGGGCGACCATGCCGACGCCCAGGCCGAGGTGGAGCCAGTTGTCGGCGTCGTTGAGGGGCACGACGTTGGCGTCGTGGGACTGGTCGACGGCGAGGCCGTAGATCCACAACGCCAGGTAGACCAGGCCACCCCCGACGAGGTACCCGACCGCCCACCGGGGCCGGGACGCCGCGAGCAGGCCGACGGCGCCGAAGAGCAGGTGGACGACGTTGTGCAGCACCGACACCTGGAAGAGGCCGAGCAGGTAGGCCTCGCTGTGGTGGCCGGCCATCGCGAGCTGGTCGTGGTCGGTGACGATGCCGGGCACGAACCCGAGCACGCCGACCAGCAGGAAGGTCGCGCCCACCACCAGGGTGGCGGTGCGCAGGAAGCGGGCGCCGGGTCGCGGTTGGGTGGGGACGTGGGTCGCGCTCATGGTGGCTCCTCGGGGCGGGTGGGAGGGGGACCGGATCCGGTACCCCTCGTCCCGGCTCGGACCCGTGCGGTCGAGCGCGGGCCGTCGCGGGTACCGGCGGCCCGTGACGACACCCTCGGCCGCCCCGGACCTGCTCGTGATCGGCGCCATGAGGGCCGGGACGGCCGCCTTGCAGGGGCTCCTGGACACCCACCCCGACATCGCGATGTCCGGCCGCTCCCCGAGCGCTCCGTTGCGCGGTGCGGCCTCAGCGGGGTGGACGGACCCGGCCGATCCCGGGGCGGCGGCGCGCATCGCGTCCACCGCGCCGGACGTCCGGTTGGTGATGCTCGTGCGCGACCCCCTCGAGCGTGCCCTGTCGCACTGGCGGCACCGCGTCCGCGAGGGCAGCGAGGAGCGTCCCGCGCCGCGCGCGCTCCCGGATCCGGCCAGCCCGTACGTCGCGCGCAGCCGCTACCACGAGGCGCTCGCGCCGTACCGGGCGAGCTTCGACGACGCGCAGCTGCTCGTGGTCGTGCTCGAGCGGCTGCGGGCCGAGCCGGCGCGCGAGCTCGCCCGCGTCCTGCGGCACGTCGGGGCCGACCCGGCGCGTGGCCCGGAGCCGCGACGTACCCGGGTGCCGGCACCGGCGGGGCCGACGCTCGACGCCGGCACCCGCGCCGCGTTCGCGGACGCCGTCAGGGACGACGCCACCGCCCTCCGGGCCTGGCTCGGCGACGACCTGCCCGAGTGGGCCTGAGGCCGGGTCCTAGGCCCGGGGCGAGCCCGCGTCGGGCGTCGGCAGGGCGCGCACGGCCGGGCCCTCCAGCACGTCGCCCGGCTCGTCGAAGCGGGAGCCGTGCAGGGGGCAGTCCCAGCTGCGCTCGGCGTCGTTCCACGTCAGCACCCCGCCCAGGTGGGTGCACACGGCCGACCCCTCAGCACCGCTGCCACGGCGGAGGCCGCAGAACCGCGAGCGCCGTACGACGTCGGGCTGGGGCGCCGCGGACGCGCGGTCCACCGAGGTGGAGCGCGGTGCCACCCAGCCGAGGGCCATCGCCACGGCGACCTCGGCGTTGATGACGCCCGAGGAGGGCAGGCCGGTCAGCTCGTGGCGGCTCCACGGCCGGAGGGCGTCGCGCCACTCCGGCGGGTCGGAGCGGAGGTCAGAGGCCAGGGCGAGGGCCGCGGCGATGCCGCCGGTCATGCCCCACTTCGAGAAGCCGCCTGCCACGAGGATCCGGTGGTTGCCCGGCACGATCGGTCCGGCGTAGGGGAGCGAGTGGTGGGGGGCGTAGTCCTGGGCGGACCACGCGGTCACCTCCACGGCTCCGGGGAAGTGCTCGGCCGTCCAGGAGCGGAGGTCGCCGAGCCGGTCGCTCGTCGGACGCGAGCGGCCGGTCGCGTGGCCGGCGCCGCCCACGAGGAGCACGGGCGGGCCGTCGGGCAGCGACGCCTCGCGCAGCGACCGGGAGGGCTGGTCGGCGGCGAGGTACATGGCCCGCGGGAGGACGGCTGCGGCACGGCCGGGCAGCTCGAAGGCGATGCTGTAGGAGCGCTGCGGGCTCATCCGGGCGAAGAACCCGCCGCGGTCGAGCATGGGCATGTTCGTCGCGACCACGACCCGACCGGCGCGCACGGTGGCGGCGTCCGCGTCCGCCCGCCTGACCTCCAGGCGCACGGGCGTGCCGTCGCTGACCGACGTCACCCGCGCGCCCTCGACGACCTGGACACCGGCCGCCCGGGCCCGCCGCGCCAGTGCGGCGACGAGGGCGAGGGGGTCGACCTGGTACTGCCCGTCCATCCACAGCGCCCCGGCGACCTCGAAGGGCAGCTCGGGGGCGTCGCCGCGACGTACCGTCAGACCGGAGCGCTGGACCGCCGACTCCTCCCGCCGCAGGGCGCGGAGGCCGGAGGCACCGTTGGCGTACGTCACGGCGTCGCGCTGCTCGAGGGTGACGCCCTCGGTGGTCGCCAGGTCGACGGCCCACGCCTGCGCGTCGCGGTGGGCCGCGGCGTACTGGCGCAGCACGCCGTCGCCGTGCTTGCGGGACACCTGGGAGAACTGGGTCCCCTGCAGGAGGCTGAGCTTCGCGGTGCTGCGACCCGTGGTGCCGGCGCCGAGGTGCCGCGCCTCCAGCAGGAGCACGTCCTCGCCCTCCTCGGCGAGCAGCAGGGCGGTCGTCAGTCCCGTCAGCCCGCCGCCGACCACGACCGTGCCGGCGTCGCTGGGCAGGTCGGTCGGGTCGGTGGGGGACGTGGGGGTGCGGAGCTCCCACAACGAGGTGAGCACGGGGTCCTCCAGGGGTGGGGTCGGGGTGCGTCGAGTGTCGTGGTGCGCGGTCGGCACGCCGGTACCCCCGCGGACGAGGGGTACCGGCCGCTCATGGACCTCTCCCTCGCCCTGATGCGACGTGGCTACCGGGCGCTGCCCGAGGAGCGAGAGCGACGTGGTGGCGCCGACACGTTCGCGACCCGTCTCCTCGGACGGCGCGCCGTGGTGCTCCACGGCCGGAAGGGGGTGCGGTTCTTCTACGACGAGAGCCTCGTCAGCCGGGTCGGCGCGGTGCCACCGCCCGTGGCCGGCCTGATCTTCGGCAGCGGGGCGATGCACGGGCTCGACGGCGCCGAGCACCGTCACCGCAAGGCTCTGTTCCTGGACCTCCTCGACCGCGCGGCCGTTGCGGAGGTCTCCGCCGCGGCCGCGCACCTGCTGCGGCACCGGCTCGAGCACGAGCTGGCGCGGGTCGGACCCGACGGGGAGGTGACCGTCGACCTGTTCGACGTGCTCGTCGAGGTCTACGGCGACACGGTCCTGCGGTGGGCGGGCGTGCCCGCGTCCGACGCGCAGCGGCTGCGGCTCGCCCACCGGATGGCGGCGATCGTCGACGGGTTCGGGGGTGCCGGCACGGCCTACGCGCGCGGCTGGCGCGATCGCCTGGTGCTCGACCGGTGGGCGACGCGCGTGGTGCGGGACGTGCGCCGGGCCGGTCGTGGAGACAGGGGCGGCGACGACACCCCGCTCGGGCGGATCGCCGCCCTCGACCTCCCGGCCCGCACCGCCGGTGTCGAGCTGCTCAACCTCCTGCGGCCGACGGTGGCGGTGGCCTGGCCAGCGACGTGGGCGGCCGTCGAGACGGTCGTGGACGAGCGTCGACCGGAGATCGCCGACGGACTGCGCGGCATCGACGCCGACCGGGTCGGCACGTGCGTGGCCCACGAGTCCCGTCGGGTGCGTCCCTTCGTGCCCGCGCTCGCGGGCAAGGTACGGCGCGCGACCACCCACGACGGCGTCCGGCTGGAACCGGGCGAGCGGGTGGTGCTCGACGTGGCCGGCACCAACGTCGACCCCGCGTGGTGGACGGGCCCCGGCGAGTTCGATCCGACCCGGTTCGACGGAGCCGAGCCCGACCCGTACGCCTTCGTGCCGCAGGGCGGGGGCGACCCGTCGCACGGGCACCGCTGCCCGGGCGAGCCGCTGACGGTGGCCCTGGTGCGGGCGACCCTGGCCGAGCTGGCGCGCGTCGAGCTGCGCGCCGCGCCGCCGGGCGGCCGGGAGCAGCCGCTCACCCGCATGCCGCGTCGGCCCGCGACCCGGGTGGTGCTGCGACCCCGGGGCTGAGGCGACCGGCATCCTCGACCGGTGGTCGGGTACCGGCGCCAGGCACGCGTCCGTGCACCGACGTACCCGACTCCCCTGGAGGAAGAGTGGACCCGTCCAAGCCCGTCGCCAAGGCCGCCCAGAAGCTCGAGGAGGCCGCCGAGCGGCTGCTCCCCGACACGCCCCACGTGCCGGGTGTCCCGTCCAGCACCACCCCGACGGTCGAGGAACCGACCGATCCCGCCGGCACCACGCACCCGCCGGCGCCGAAGCCCGACCAGGGCACCCCCGCACCCGTCTCGCCCACCGGCGTCCCCGTCACCGGCGACCCGCTCGACAGCGCCCAGCAGGGCCGGTGGCTGACGACGGCGACCGGCGTGCGGGTGCACGACACCGACCACTCGCTGAAGGCGGGACGGCGCGGGCCGACGCTGCTGCAGGACCACCACCTGCGCGAGAAGCTGATGCACTTCGACCACGAGCGCATTCCCGAGCGCGTCGTGCACGCCCGCGGTGCCGCGGCGCACGGCCGCTTCACCGGCTACGGGACGGCGGCCTCGATCTGCCACGCGAGCGTGTTCGACGAGGGCAAGGAGACCCCGGTCTTCGTGCGCTTCTCGACGGTCCTCGGCTCGCGCGGCTCCGCCGACACGGTGCGCGACACCCGTGGGTTCGCGACGAAGTTCTACACCGACGAGGGCATCTGGGACCTCGTCGGCAACAACATCCCGGTGTTCTTCATCCAGGACGGCATCAAGTTCCCCGACGTGATCCACGCCGGCAAGCCGCACCCGGACCGCGAGATCCCGCAGGCCCAGAGCGCGCACGACACCTTCTGGGACTTCGTCTCGCTCCACACCGAGGCGCAGCACCACGCCATCTGGAACATGTCGGACCGTGGCATCCCGCGCTCCTACCGGATGATGGAGGGCTTCGGCGTCCACACCTTCCGGTGCACCAACGCGGACGGTCAGACCAACCTCGTCAAGTTCCACTGGAAGCCGAAGCTCGGCGTGCACTCCCTGACGTGGGAGGAGGCACAGATGCTCGGCGGTTTCGACCCCGACTTCCACCGGCGGGACCTCTACGACGCGATCGAGTCGGGCGCCCATCCGGAGTGGGAGCTCGGCGTGCAGGTCTTCCCCGACACGCCCGACCAGATGTTCGAGGGCATCGACCTGCTCGACTCGACGAAGCTCGTGCCCGAGGAGCTCGCGGCCGTGCAGCCGATCGGCCGGCTCGTGCTCGACGCGAACCCGACGAACTTCTTCGCCGAGGTCGAGCAGGTGGCGTTCCACACCGGGCACATGGTCCCCGGCATCGACGCCACCGACGACCCGCTGCTGCAGGCGCGCAACTTCTCCTACCTCGACACCCAGCTCAGCCGGCTCGGTGGGCCGAACTTCAACCAGCTGCCCATCAACCGGCCGCACGCGCCCGTCAACGACATGCTGCGGGACGGGATGCACCAGACGGCCGTGCACGGCGGTGCTGCGCCGTACCGGCCGAACTCGCTCGACGGCGGCTGCCCCTTCCACGCGACGACCGACCAGAGCGACCCCGCGACGCGGGCGTTCGTCGAGGCGGCCGTGACGGTGGCGGAGGGGCGGAAGGTGCGCGACCAGCCGGCGTCGTACGACGACCACTTCAGCCAGACGCGCATGTTCTGGTTGAGCCTGAGCCCGGTCGAGCGGGAGCACGTCGTGCGCGCCTACACCTTCGAGCTCGGCAAGTGCTACGAGCAGGCCGTCAAGGAGCGGCAGCTGCTGGCGCTCGCGCAGGTCGACGCCGACCTCTGTGCCCAGGTGGCGGCCGGTCTCGGGCTCGAGGTGCCGACCGCGACGGAGCCCCTGCCCGAGGCGGCGCCGAGCCCGGCGCTCTCGCAGCTCGGGGCGACCTGGCCGGTCGAGGGCCGGATGATCGGCATCGTCGTCGGCGCCGGCTCCGACCCCGCCGACGTCGAGGTGCTCCGCGACGCCGTGCTCGCGGACGGCAACGTGCCGCTGCTCATCGGTCCCCACGGCGGCGAGGTCGCCGGTGCGACCGTGCAGCGGACGTTCGCGACGGCCCGTTCGGTCGAGTTCGACGCGCTGGTGCTCACCGATGCCCCCGTGCCCGGTCCCGACGTGCCGCCGTCGCCGACGGGACGCACGCTCGACGTCGACCCCCGCGTGACCCTGCTCGTCGAGGAGGTCTTCCGGCACGCGAAGGCGATCGCCGCCGTCGGTCGTGGCGCCGAGGTGCTCCCGGCGGCCAACGTGCCGGCGGAGGTGTCGGGTGTGCTCACCGACCTCGAGGCCGCCGCCGTGTGGCCCGCGCTCACCGAGCTGCTGGCCACGCACCGCGCTTGGGAGCGCTTCCCGGTCGCCGTGGGCTGAGCCGGGGTTCTCCGGCCCGGCCCCGCGTCGTGTAACGCGGTGTCCGTGTCACTGCACACGTGGTCGACCACGTGTGCAGTGACCAGAACACCGCGTTACACGACGGCGGGGTCACGTCCTGCCCCAGACTGGGGCGATGACCGACCTCGTGAACAACCGGCAGCGCTCCCGCTGGAGCCGTCGCCCCTCTCCCGCGCTGGCCGTCCTCGGAGGTACGGCGCTGGTCGTGGGTGGCTTCGTCGCGTGGCGCGCGCTGCCCCCGGCGCCCGACGCGGAGCTGGACGGGCTGCGGGTGCTGACGGACACGACGCGGCCGGGCGGGGGCATGGACGCCCTCATGTCGGGTGAGCTGGTCGCCGCCGGGGGCTGCGTCGGCGTCGAGAGCGACGGCTTCGTGACGCTCGTCGTGTGGCCCCGCGGCACGAAGGTGGAGGACGGTGCCGTCGTGACCCCTGGCGGCACCCGTGCACGGCTTGGCGAGCAGCTCGAGCTCGGCGGCGGTGGAATCGATGTCGAGGCCGCCAACGAGGTGCTCGATCCCGAGATCCCGGGCGACTGCCTCGACGCGACGACCGACGTCTTCCTCCCGCAACCGGACGAGTGATCCACGGGACGGGGAATCACTGACCCCCACCGCCCATCGGCGCTCGGCCGTCCAGGTCCCACGTCAGGGCGAAGCCCTCTGCCGCCGCCTCCGACGACGCGTCGGCGAGCACGGCCTCGAGTCGCGCGGCCGGGCCCGTCGATCGCGCCGCGAATCCGCGATATCCCCGCACGTGGACCGCGAGTGCCCGCGACCGGAGGTCGATCCCACCCTCGCCGTCCACGATGTCGCGGAGGCAGTCGACGAGTGCGTCGAGGTTGCCTCCGAAGTAGTCCGGGAAGCGCAGCACCCGCGCGATCCCCGCCAGAGCGTCGTCGAGGTCGTTCCAGCTCGATGCGTCGACGTCGACGCGTGTGGTCTCGGCGCTCACCGTCGAAGGCTACGCGCGCCGGGGAATCCCTCGCCCCCACCGACCGTTGGCCCTCGCATGACCACCTTGGGGCTCATCGGAGCAGGCAACATCGGGAGCACGCTCGCACGTCTGGCCGTCGCGGCCGGGTACGACGTCGTGCTCAGCAACAGCCGGGGACCGGAGTCGCTCGTCGACCTCGTCGCCGACATCGGCAACACGGCCCGGGCCGCGACGGTCGAGCAGGCGGCACGGGAGGGCGACGTCGTCGTCGTGACCGTCCCGCTCAAGGCGTACCGCGACGTGCCGGTCGAGCCGCTCGCCGGCAAGGTCGTGCTCGACACGAACAACTACTACCCGGAGCGCGACGGCCGGATCGCCGAGCTCGACGACGAGAGCACCACCACGAGCGAGCTGCTCCAGGCGCACCTGCCGGAGTCGCACGTGGTGAAGGTCTTCAACAACATCTTCTACCAGCACCTCCTGCTGCTCGCCCGGCCGGACGGTGATCCCGAGCGCAGCGTTCTGCCGATCGCGGGCGACGACGCGGAGGCGAAGACGACCGCGGCCAAGGTGCTCGACGACCTGGGCTACGACGCCTACGACGTGGGTCCGCTCGCCGAGGGCTGGCGCTACCAGCGGGACCTCCCGGCGTACGCCGGCTTGTTCGTCGACGGCGACGACTGGGCCAACCCGCACCCGTCCACCGTCGCGCTCCTCGAGGAGAAGCTCGCGGCGGCGAAGCGGTACCGCGACCTGGGCTGACGCCGGAGAGACCCGACAGCGCGGTGGTTCGCTGAGCACCCGTCTGCTCAGCGAACCACCGCGCTGTCGCGTCAGAAGATGATCCGCCAGGCCTCCGCCGCGCCGAGGATGACCAGACAGGCCAGCATGACGAGCACGGCGAGCGCGACGACGCAGCCGAGGACGCAGCCCAGGTCGGACGAGTCGGGCGGAGGCTGCCGGCGCTCCCACTCGTCGGGCAGCGGATGACCGGCGGCCATCCACGCGCGTGCGTGGCCCGCGTCGCAGAACGACCGCACGCACCGGATCATCCAGTCGCCCTCGGGAGGCCAGTCGTCGTCGACCTCGTCCCACGGCGCCACGTCCCCGTCCCCCGTTCCAGTCCCGGAAGAGCGCGACCCGCGTCGTGTCGGGCGACCGCAGGTCCAGCGTCCGGCCGCACTGCGCGCAGACGACGCCGGCGGGCTGGTCCTCGGGTGCGTCCACGCCGGTGAACCTAGACCGTCGTCCCCACGTCCGGGGCCGGCGTCCCGAAACCGACGCGAGCCCGACCATCGACGACCGCTAGCATCGCGCCCGGACATGAAACGTGCCCGACCACCACGACCCGACCCCCGAGGAGCCCCCCGGTGCCCGACATCCTGATCACCCGCATCCACGCCGACGAGCGTGAGGAGCGGAGGGTCACGACGGGCACCAAGGCGTGGGAGCTCTTCGCCGAGCAGCCCGACGTCATCGCGGCCCGGGTCGCGGGCCAGCTGCGAGACCTCGCCCACGAGCTCGCCGACGGCGACGAGGTGGAGGCCGTCGAGATCTCCAGCCCGGACGGCCTCGACATCCTGCGGCACTCGACCGCCCACGTGCTCGCCCAGGCCGTGCAGCAGCTCTTCCCGGAGGCCAAGCTCGGCATCGGACCGCCGATCCGCGACGGGTTCTACTACGACTTCGACGTCGAGACCCCGTTCACCCCCGCGGACCTCGAGAAGATCGAGTCGCGGATGCGCAAGATCGTCAAGGAGAACCAGCGCTTCTCCCGGCGCGTCACCACCGGCGCCGACGCCTTGACCGAGCTGCAGGACGAGCCCTACAAGCTCGAGCTCATCGCGCTCAAGGGCGGGGGAGCGGCCGAGGACGCCGCCGAGGGAGCGAGCGTCGAGGTGGGCGGCGCCGAGCTGACGATCTACGACAACATCGGCCGCAGCGGCGACGTGGTCTGGAAGGACCTCTGCCGCGGCCCGCACCTGCCGACCACCAAGCGCATCCCGGCGTTCAAGCTGATGCGGTCGGCCGCGGCGTACTGGCGGGGCAACGAGAAGAACAAGCAGCTGCAGCGCGTCTACGGCACCGCCTGGGAGAGCAAGGAGGCCCTCGAGGCCCACCTGCACCGCATCGAGGAGGCCGAGCGCCGCGACCACCGCAAGCTGGGCCGTGAGCTCGACCTGTTCAGCTTCCCCGACGAGATCGGCTCCGGGCTGCCCGTCTTCCACCCCAAGGGCGGCGTCATCAAGCGCGCGATGGAGGACTACGTCCGCCAGCGGCACGTCGAGGAGGGCTTCGAGTACGTGGGCACCCCCCACATCTCGAAGGAGGGCACGTTCCACCTCTCGGGCCACCTGCCCTACTACGCCGACGGCATGTTCCCGCCCATGGAGTTCGAGGGCGAGAACTACTACCTCAAGGCCATGAACTGCCCGATGCACAACCTGATCTTCCGCTCGCGCGGACGGTCCTACCGCGAGCTGCCGCTGCGGCTGTTCGAGTTCGGGCACGTCTACCGCTACGAGAAGTCGGGCGTCATCCACGGCCTCACCCGGGTGCGCGGGTTCGCGCAGGACGACTCGCACTCCTACTGCACCCCCGAGCAGGCGCCGGCCGAGGTGAAGCACCTCCTCGACTTCATGCTGGGCGTGCTGCGCGACTTCGGCCTCGAGGACTTCTACCTCGAGCTGTCGACCCGCGACGAGTCGAAGCCCGACAAGTTCGTCGGCACGACCGAGCAGTGGGAGTCGGCGACCGCGGTGCTGGAGCGCGTGGCGACCGAGTCGGGTCTCGAGCTCGTCCCGGACCCCGGCGGCGCGGCGTTCTACGGCCCGAAGATCTCCGTGCAGGCGCAGGACGCCATCGGTCGCACCTGGCAGATGGGCACGGTGCAGTACGACTTCAACCAGCCCCAGGGCTTCGACCTGACCTACACCTCGTCCGACGGCTCGAAGCAGCAGCCGGTGATGATCCACGCGGCCAAGTTCGGCTCGATCGAGCGGTTCCTCGGCGTGCTCGTGGAGCACTACGCCGGCGCCTTCCCGCCCTGGCTCGCCCCGGTCCAGGTGCAGGCGATCCCGGTCGCCGAGCGCCACGTCGACTACCTGTACGACGTGGCCAAGCGCCTCAAGGCCGCCGGCATCCGCGTCGAGGTGGACGACTCCGACGACCGGATGCAGAAGAAGATCCGCAACGCGCAGCTGCAGAAGGTGCCCTTCATGGTCATCGTCGGCGACGCGGACGTCGAGGCGGGCGCGGTGTCCTTCCGCTACCGCAACGGCGACCAGGACAACGGCGTGCCGCTGGACGAGGCGATCCAGCGCGTCGTGGACGCGGTCGCCGCCCGCACCCAGGTCTGAGGCACGGGCCGGCGAGGAGGGCAGCAGTGGCACGACGGGCGCTCGGCCGACCGTGGCTGGGTGCTGTGCTCCTGCTCGGGCTCCTCGCCGGCTGCGCCGACGCCGGTACGCCGCGGGCGGACCCCTCCGCGGATTCCGCGGCGCCGACCGCGACGGACGCCACCGCCTCGGCCGGCACCGACCCGCAGGGCGACCTGGCGCGCCTCGCGGAGGGCGCCGCCGGCGACGTGCCGACCGTCGCCGTGAGCCCGACGCGGGACCCGGCCGAGGCCGTGCTCGGGGGTGACGTCTCGTGGCCGCAGTGCCCCCGCGGGATGGGCATCCCGGAGAAGCGCACGCTCGGCATGCCGATGCCGCTCGACGCGGCGGAGTACGTCGTGGTCGGGCTGACCAACGGCCCCGGCTTCCACGCGAACCCGTGCCTCGCCGACCAGCTGGCCTGGGTGGCGGACCGGCACCTCCTCGGCGCGGCGTACGCGGTCGCGAGCTTCCCCGACGACGCCACGGTCGCCGCCCACGGCGCCGCCGGTCCCTGGGCCGGGGGAGCGGAGCTCGACCGGCTGCGCAACACGGGCTACGCGCAGGGCCGGTTCAACGTGGCGTCGTTGCGCGACACCGGGTTCACGACACCGGTGGTGTGGATCGACGTCGAGCCCGTGCCCGACTTCGCCTGGAGCGACGACCCCGTCGCCAACGCCGCGGTGGTGGAGGGCGTCGCCCGGGCCTACACCGACGCGGGCTACGCCATCGGGGTGTACTCCACGCCGTACCTGTGGGAGCAGGTCGTCGGCGACCTCGCCCTCGGGATACCGGAGTGGCGCGCCGCCGGCCACACCTCGCGCGACGAGGCGCTCGAGCGCTGTGGTCCGGACTGGTCGATCCAGGGCGGACCGGCGGTGCTGGGCCAGTGGGTCGAGGCCGACCGCGACCAGAACGTCACCTGCCCCGGCGTCGCCGCCGAGCTCGAGCGCTGGTTCCACCAGTACTGACCCCGATCGATCCCGACCGACCGACCGTGACTGATGCAGGAGGACGCGTGACCGACCCCGACGGGTTGATGCGGCTCTACACGCCCTACCGGATGGCCTACATCGCCGGTGGCGAGCCGGCCGCGGGTGCGCCCGACGCCGCGGCCGACGCCGCGCCCGACGCCGACGCCGGCGACGCGGAGGCGGCACCGCCCACCAGCGAGCCGGCGGGCTGCCCGTTCTGCCGGATGGTGGCCGGCACGGCGACGGGTCCGGACCTGGTGGTGGCCGAGGGCGAGACGGCGTTCGCGGTGCTCAACCTCTACCCCTACAACCCGGGGCACCTCATGGTGCTGCCGCGCCGCCACGTCGCGGACTACGTCGACCTGACCGACGCCGAGACCGTCGAGGTGGCGGCCATGACGAAGGCGGCGATCCGGGCCGTGCGCGCGATCGCGACGCCCGACGCCTTCAACGTCGGCCTCAACCTCGGCTCGGCGGCGGGCGGGTCGCTGGCCGCCCACCTGCACCAGCACGTGGTGCCGCGGTGGTCCGGTGACGCGAACTTCATGACGGTGCTGGGCGGCACCAAGACGCTGCCGCAGCTGCTCACCGACACGCGCGACCTCCTGCGGGACGCGTGGTCGGCGTGAGCGCCCCCGACCCCGACGACGTCCGGCTCGCAGGGGCGCTCGTCCGCGAGGCGGGCTCGCTCGCGGCTCGGATGCGCGCCGACGGGGTCGAGGGCCTCGGCGTCGAGCAGAAGACCTCGGTCTCCGACGTGGTGACCGCGGCCGACCGGGCGGCGGAGGAGCTGGTCGCCCGACGGCTGTCGGAGGAGCGCCCGGACGACGGCGTGCTGGGGGAGGAGGGGGTCGACGAGCCCGGCACGAGCGGGCGGCGCTGGGTCATCGACCCGGTCGACGGCACCTACAACTTCCTCTCCGGCCTCACCTGGTGGTGCTCGGCGGTGGCGCTGCTCGACGGCGACGAGTTGGTGCTCGGCGCGATCTACCACCCCCACGACGACGCGCTCCACCTCGGCGGGCCCGGCCTGCCGAGCACGCGCGACGGCGTGCCGATCGGGCCGCTCCGCGACGTACCGCTCGCGCGCACCAGCATGGCCACCTACTTCGCCCCCGGCGACCTGGCGGCGAGCGCGGGCGCGGGCGCGGCGTTCTACCGCGCCGCGGGCAGCGCCGCGGCGGTCCGCATGCTCGGCTCCGGCAGCATGGACGCCACCGCGGTCGCCCAGGGGCAGGTCGGGCTCGTGCTCCAGCACTCCGTGCCCCCGTGGGACGAGCTCCCCGGCGCCGCCCTCGTGCGGGGCGCGGGCGGCACGACGCAGCGGGTGCGCCACGAGGGCCTCGAGTGGTACGCCGCGGGGGCGCCCACCGCCGTCGCCCAGGCCTGCGCGGCCCTGGTGGACGGGGCCGACGGGTGATCGTCCGGCGCTGGTGATGGCCTAACCTGCCACCACCATGCTCGAGCGCTTCCGCGGGTTCTGGACCCGCCTCCTCTCGCCCGTCGCCCGCTTCCTCATCCGCCGCGGTGTCAGCCCCGACGCGGTGACGCTCGTCGGCACCCTCGGGGTCTGCGCGGGCGCCCTGGTCTTCTTCCCGCAGGGCCACCTGCTGGCCGGCGTCCTCTTCATCACGGCCTTCGTCTTCTCCGACCTCATCGACGGGTTCATGGCGCGCGAGACGGGTCGCACCAGCAAGTTCGGTGCGTTCCTCGACTCCACGCTCGACCGCATCGGGGACGGCGCGATCTTCGGGGGGCTCGCCCTCTACTGGGCCGGTCCGGGGGACTCCGACCTCTACCTGGTCCTCAGCCTCGTCTGCCTGGTCATGGGCAGCGTGACGTCCTACGCGCGGGCCCGTGCCGAGGGCCTGGGCTACCAGGCCAAGGTCGGCATCGCCGAGCGCAGCGACCGCCTCGTCTCGATCCTCGTCATGACCGGGCTCGGCGCGCTGCTCGGCCTCCCGATCCTCCAGCAGGTCACCCTGTGGGCCCTGGCGGCGGCGAGCACCGTGACCGTCGTGCAGCGCATCTGGGTGGTCCGCCAGCAGGCGATGGACGAGCACGACGCAGCGGCCGGAGGTGCCTGAGCGCACCTGCGGCCGAACGTGACACTCTGAATGTTACATAACCCTTGACATCGTCCGGGCCGCGACGCAGGCTGGTGCGACCGGGTGGTTCTCCGCCACCCCCGCGCCGGTCACGACGCGGTCCGCGACGACGAGGAGGGCACCATGTCCGCCCAGGCCCACGAGCTGCACGAGGTCGACGAGACGCGAGGGACGGCCGCCACCGAGCCGCGTTCCCGGCTCGAGCTCATCGACTGGAACGAGCCGGAGGTGCCCGACGGCCTCACCGACGCGGAGTACGACGAGGTGCTGCACCGGCTCTCGGTCGCGTCCGTCGAGCGCCACTTCGACGCCTTCGCCGACATCGACTGGGACCACCCCGACTTCGAGGTGCGGGCCGACGACCCGCGGTGGGTGCTCCCCGACGTCGACCCGGTGGGCCGCCACCCCTGGTACAAGGCGCTGCCGCTCGAGGAGCAGATCCGGGTGGGCCAGTGGCGCTACGCCAACATCTTCAAGGTCGGCCTGCAGTTCGAGAACATCCTGATCCGCGGGATCATGCAGTACGTCTTCACCGCCGAGAACGGCTCGAAGGAGTACCGGTACCTCACCCACGAGGCGACCGAGGAGTGCCACCACACGCAGATGTTCCAGGAGGGCGTCAACCGGATGGGCGTGGACGCCCCCGGCATGCCCCGCTGGCTGCGCGCGGTCGCGTGGGCGCTCCCGCTGGCCGCGAGCAAGGTGCCGCTGGCGTTCTTCATCGGCGTGCTCGCCGGCGAGGAGCCCATCGACCACACGCAGAAGGCGCTGCTCCGCGAGGACGTCGACGTCCACCCGATGATCAAGCGCATCATGCAGATCCACGTGGCCGAGGAGGCGCGGCACATCTCGTTCGCGCACGAGTACGTCAAGCGCAACGCCCCCCGCGTCGGCCCCGTCGACCGCTTCCTCGTATCGGTCGCCTTCCCCATCATCATGCGGGTGCTCGGCGACGCGATCCTCGTGCCGGTCAAGGAGTTCCAGCAGGAGTTCTCCATCCCCGACCAGGTGATCGACGAGCTGTTCTGGGAGTCGCCCGAGTCGAAGGTGTTCCTCAGCGAGCTGTTCTCCGACGTGCGGATGCTCGCCGAGGAGTCGGGTCTCATGACCCGCTTCTCCCGTCGGATCTGGCGAGCGCTGGGCATCGACGGTCGCCCGTCGCGCTACCGCAGCGAGCCCGCCGTGAAGTTCGCCTGAGCCCCTCGCGCGCCAGGACCGCCCTCCCGACACCCACCCTCCCGACACCCCACCCTCCCGACACCCCACCCTCCCGACACCCCGCCCCGCGGCGGCGCCGACCTGCGTCGGCGCCGCCGCGTGCCGCTCCCGAGGCCGGAGAACCCCATGCCCCACGTCGTGACCCGATCCTGCTGCGGCGACGCCTCCTGCGTCTTCGCGTGTCCGGTCAACTGCATCCACCCCACGCCCGACGAGCCGGACTTCGCGACGGCCGAGATGCTCTACGTCGACCCGGTCGCCTGCGTCGACTGCGGGGCGTGTGTCTCCGCGTGCCCGGTCGGGGCGATCAAGCCGCACACCAAGCTGACGGACGCCGAGCTGCCGTTCCTCGAGATCAACCAGCTCTTCCACACGCCGCCGGCACCGCGCCCGGTCCAGGCACCGCTCCGCACGATCGCCCGCACGGACCCCGCGCGGGGCGGGCTGCGGGTCGCGATCGTGGGCTCCGGGCCGGCGGCGCTGTACGCCGCGGACGAGGTGCTCAAGCAGGACGGCGCCCGGGTCACCGTCGTGGACCGGCTCCCGACGCCGTACGGGCTGGCGCGGGCCGGTGTCGCGCCCGACCACCCGGACACGCGCGCGGTGATCGGTCTCTTCCGGGAGATCGAGCGCCAGCCCGGCTTCTCCTACGTGCTCGGTGCCGAGGTGGGCACGGACCTGACCCACGACGACCTCCTGGCACACCACCACGCGGTGCTCTACGCCACCGGTGCGTCCCTCGACCGGCGGCTCGGCGTGCCGGGTGAGGACCTGCCCGGCAGCGGCACGGCGACGGCCTTCGTGGCCTGGTACAACGGCCACCCCGACCACACGGAGCTCGACGTGCCGCTCGACGCCGAGCGGGTCGTCGTCGTGGGCAACGGCAACGTCGCGCTCGACGTGGCGCGGATCCTCGCCACCGACCCCGAGCGCCTGGCCGGCACCGACATCGCCGACCACGCCCTCGCCGCCCTGCGCGAGAGCAAGGTGCGCGAGGTCGTGCTGGTGGCTCGCCGCGGGGCCGGGCAGGCGGCGTACACGCTGCCCGAGCTGACCGGGCTCGCCATGCGCGACGACATCGACCTCGTCGTCGAGGGGGGCCTGCGCCTCGACGACGAGACGCTGCGGCGACGGGCCGCGGGCACGCTGGAGCCCATGCTCGAGCAGAAGCTGCGCGTGCTCGAGCAGCTGCCCGAGCCGCGCGGGGCCGGGCGACGTCGGGTGGTGCTGCGGTTCGGCGCATCCCCCGTGCGCGTGCTCGGCGAGGGGGCCGTGACGGGGCTCGAGCTCGTCGAGAACGACCTGGTCCTCGACGCCGACGGCAACGTGCGTGCCGTGGCCACCGACCGCACGAGCCTCCTCGACGCGGGCCTGGTGCTCCGCTCGGTCGGCTACCGCGGCCGCCCAGTGGCCGGCGTCCCGTTCGACGAGGTGTCGGCCACGATCCCGAACCGGGCCGGCCGCGTCGTCGACGCGGCGGGCACCGCCGTGCCGGGCACGTACGTCGCGGGGTGGGTCAAGCGCGGCCCGTCGGGCTTCATCGGCACCAACAAGAGCGATGCCGAGGAGACGGTCGCCCACCTCGTCGACGACTTCAACGCGGGGGCGCTCCCGGACCCGGCGCGGGCACTGACGTCGTTCGCGGCGCTCGTGCGGCAGCGGGTGCCCGGCGCGCTCGACCTCGACGGCTGGCGCGCCGTCGACTCCTACGAGCGGGCGTGGGGGGCGGAGCACGGTCGGCCGCGGCGCCGTCTCGTCGACCGGGCCGACATGGCCGAGGTCGTGCGGGTGGCCGCCGAGCGGCGTCGGCAGGAGGAGCTGGACCGGGCCCGGCGCACCCGCAGCGTGCCGTGGCGCCGGTCCGAGGGACGGGCGCCGACGGGACCTGTCACCCCTCGGCTCTAGGGTTCCGCCCATGACGAGCACGGAGAACAGCGGCACCCCCTCGAGCACGGGCACCTCCCGCGTGAAGCGCGGCATGGCGGAGATGCTCAAGGGTGGCGTGATCATGGACGTGGTCACGCCGGAGCAGGCGAAGATCGCCGAGGACGCCGGCGCGGTGGCGGTGATGGCGCTCGAGCGGGTGCCGGCTGACATCCGTGCGCAGGGCGGGGTGTCGCGAATGAGTGACCCCGACATGATCGACGGAATCATCGAGGCGGTCTCGATCCCCGTGATGGCCAAGGCCCGGATCGGGCACTTCGCCGAGGCGCAGGTGCTGCAGTCGCTCGGGGTGGACTACATCGACGAGTCCGAGGTGCTGACGCCGGCGGACTACGCGAACCACATCGACAAGTGGCAGTTCACGGTTCCGTTCGTGTGCGGGGCGACGAACCTGGGCGAGGCACTGCGGCGCATCACCGAGGGCGCGGCGATGATCCGCTCCAAGGGCGAAGCCGGCACGGGCGACGTGTCCAACGCGGTGATGCACATGCGCACGATCGGTGGCGAGATCCGACGGCTGGGTGCGCTGACCCCGGACGAGCTCTACGTCGCGGCCAAGGAGCTGCAGGCGCCGTACGAGCTGGTGGCGGAGGTCGCGGCCAGCGGAAAGCTCCCGGTGGTGCTGTTCACCGCCGGCGGCATCGCGACGCCCGCCGACGCGGCGATGATGATGCAGCTGGGCGCCGAGGGCGTGTTCGTGGGCTCCGGCATCTTCAAGTCGGGTAACCCGGCGCAGCGTGCCGAGGCGATCGTGAAGGCGACGACGTTCCACGACGACCCCGACGTGGTCGCGAAGGTGTCGCGCGGGCTGGGTGAGGCGATGGTCGGGATCAACGTCGAGGAGATCCCGCAGCCCCACCGCCTCGCCGAGCGCGGTTGGTGACGTCCGCGAGGATCTCCGGGTGATCTGGCTCGGCCTCCTCCTCTTCCTCGCTCTCCTCCTCGGCTGGGTCGTCTGGCTCGTCCGGCGCCTGGCCGTCGCCCCGCGCTGGGACGAGGTGCTGCCCGCGGGGGCGGCGCGGTGGGTGCGGCGCGGTGCCGGTGCCGTCGTCGTGGTGGGCACCGTGCTCCTCGTGGTCGCCGAGGTGCTCCAGCGCCTGGTCGACCCCGCGCCGTGGCGGCCGCTCCTCTGGCTGGGTCTCACCTGGGTGTCGGTGGTCTGGTACCTGACCCTCGCCCTCGCGCTCGTGGCCCTCGTCTGCGGCGTGCTGCGCCTGCTGCGGCGGCCGGCGTGGCGGGACGCGGTCGCGCGGGTGGGGGCGGTGGGCGCCGTCGTCCTCGCCCTGGGCGTCACGGGCTACGGCCTCGTCGAGGCGGGCGACGTCCGCACGAGCGAGGTCGAGGTGACCGTCGACGACCTCGACCCGGGCCTCGACGGGCTGCGCATCGCCCTCGTCACCGACCTCCACGTCGGCCCCGTGCGGGACACGGACTTCGTGGCCTCCGTCGTCGACCGCGTGCAGGACGCCGACGCCGACCTGGTCGTCCTCGGCGGCGACTACAGCGACGGCCTCGAGCGCCACGTCGGGCCCTACCTCGATCCCCTCGGGGAGCTGGACGCGCCGTTCGGGGTCGTGGCGGTGACCGGCAACCACGAGTTCATCAACGGCGACGCCGACGAGGTCATGGCGCGGCTCGAGGGCCTCGGCGTCACCGCGCTCCGCAACGAGCAGGTCGTCGTCGAGCGGGACGGTGCCCGGCTCGTGGTGGCCGGGGTGCACGACGCGGTGGGCGAGGGCGACGACGCCCCCGACCCCGATGCGGCGCTGGAGGGCACGAGCCCGGACGACGCGATCCTCTACGTGGCGCACGAGC
Organism: Nocardioides zeae; assembly: GCF_030818655.1. Lineage (NCBI taxonomy): Bacteria > Bacillati > Actinomycetota > Actinomycetes > Propionibacteriales > Nocardioidaceae > Nocardioides > Nocardioides zeae. Next base: position 1,293,823 of record NZ_JAUTAN010000001.1, read on the forward strand.
CGTCGCAGGTCGAGGGCGGTCGGGGGATCGACGTGCAGATGTCGGGGCACACGCACGGCGGCCAGCTGTGGCCGTTCGGCTACCTGGTGCGGCTCGACCAGCCGGCGTTGGCCGGCGTCGACGACGTCGAGGGCGTGCAGGTGGTGACGAGCCGCGGGGCCGGGGCGTGGGGCCCGCCGGTGCGCGTGGCCGCCCCGCCGGAGGTCGTCGTGGTGACGCTGCGCGCGGGGTGAGCGTCCCAGCGGGTGGGCGGGCGGTGCCGCGCGCGGGCCGGCGGCTACCGTCACCCCTCGTGTCCCGCCCCACCGCGCCGTACGTCGGCGTCCTCGCCCTCCAGGGAGACGTGCGGGAGCACGTCGCCGCCCTCACGGCGCTCGGCGTCGCCGCGGGCCCGGTGCGCCGGCCCGCGGAGCTCGACCGCTGCGACGGCCTCGTGCTGCCCGGCGGCGAGTCGACGACGATCGGCCGCCTCGCCCGGCACTTCGACATGCTCGCCCCGCTGCGCGCGTACGTCGCGGCCGACCGCCCGGTGCTCGGGACGTGTGCCGGGATGGTGCTGCTGGCCGACCGGGTGCTCGACGGCACCCCCGCCCAGCAGGACGGCAGCGAGATGGTGGGCGGCCTCGACGTGACGGTCCGGCGCAACGCGTTCGGGCGCCAGGTGGACTCGTTCGAGACCCCGATCCTGCTCCACGGCGCGGAGGTGCCGGTGCCGGGCGTGTTCATCCGCGCCCCCTGGGTCGAGTCCGTCGGACCGGGGGTCGAGGTGCTCGGACGGGTCGAGGCGTCCCCGGCGCAGGGCGACGCCGCAGGTAGGATCGTCGCGGTCCGGCAGGGCGCCGTGCTCGCGACGTCGTTCCACCCCGAGATCGGGGAGGGCGGCGGATCGGTGGTGCACCGCCTGCTCCTGGACGTGATCGACGAGGCGGCGAGCGCCGCTCGAGGCAGCTGAGAAGAAGAGGTAGCGCATGTCCGGCCACTCCAAGTGGGCGACCACGAAGCACAAGAAGGCCGCGATCGACGCCAAGCGCGGCAAGCTGTTCGCCAAGCTCATCAAGAACATCGAGATCGCGGCCAAGATGGGCGGCCCCGACCTGGGCGGCAACCCGACGCTCTACGACGCCGTGCAGAAGGCGAAGAAGCAGTCGGTCCCCAACAAGAACATCGACGCCGCGGTCAAGCGCGGCGGCGGTCTCGACGGCGGCGGCGTCGACTACGAGACGATCATGTACGAGGTCTACGGGCCGCAGGGCGTGGCGCTCCTCGTCGAGTGCCTCACCGACAACCGCAACCGCGCCGCGATGGAGGTCCGCACCGCGGTGACCCGCAACGGCGGCACGATGGCCGACCCCGGCTCGGTCTCCCGGCTCTTCCAGCGTCGCGGCGTCGTCGTGGTCGCGAAGGAGCAGGACGGGAAGGTGGTCTCGGAGGACGAGGTCATCGAGGTCACCCTCGACGCCGGTGCCGACGAGGTCGCCGACCACGGCGACACCATCGAGGTGCAGTCGGAGCCCGGCGACGTCGTCGCGGTCCGCACCGCGCTGCAGGACGCGGGCATCGACTACGACTCCGCCGAGGTGCAGTTCGTCGCGACGATGGACATCCCGGTGACGGAGCCCGAGGCCGCCGGCAAGGTGTTCCGGCTCGTGGACGTCGTCGACGACCTCGACGACGTGCAGAACGTGTTCACCAACGCCGACATCCCCGACGAGGTCATGGAGCAGGTCGACGCCTGAGCCGGGTCCCCGACCGCCCCGGCGCGTCGGCCCCCGCGTCGGGCCCCGCAACGGATAGCGTGCGCGGCTAGAACAGGCGTTCGACGTCGAGGGAGAGTGGCATGCGCGTGCTGGGGATCGACCCCGGTCTGACTCGGTGCGGCGTGGGCGTCGTGGAGGGCCGGCTCGGCCGTCCGCTGACCCTCGTGGACGTCAACGTGATCCGCACGTCGGCGAGCGTCCCCGTGCCGGAGCGCCTCGTCACGATCGAGCGCGGCGTCGAGGCGTGGATCGAGGAGCACCGGCCCGACGTGGTCGCCATCGAGCGCGTCTTCGCGCGGTCCGACGTCAGCACGGTCATGGGGACGGCCCAGGCGAGCGGCATCGCGATGGTGGTCGCCGCGCGCCGGGGGATCACGGTCGCGCTGCACACCCCCAGCGAGGTCAAGGCGGCCGTCTCCGGCAGCGGCCGGGCCGACAAGGCCCAGGTGGGGGCGATGGTCACCCGGATCCTGCGGCTGGACGCGATGCCGAAGCCGGCCGACGCGGCCGACGCGCTGGCGTTGGCGATCACGCACATCTGGCGCGGCGGGGCGCAGGAGCGGCTGGAGGCGGCGACCGTCGTCGCCGCCCGGGCCGCCGGAGCCGGCGGGACCACCGGGACCACCGCACCGAACAGGTACGCCGCGGCCGTCGCCGCGCACGGGAGGCAGGGCATGAGCGGGAGGAAGCAGCGATGATCGCGTTCGTGCGCGGTGAGGTCGCCGCCGTCGGGCTGACGTCGGCGGTCGTGGCCGTCGGGGGGATCGGGCTCGAGCTCCAGTGCACGCCCGGCACGCTGGCCACGCTGCGGCGCGGCGAGCAGGTCACCCTGCCGTCGACCCTCGTCGTGCGCGAGGACTCGCTGACCCTCTTCGGCTTCCTCGACGACGACGAGAAGCAGGTGTTCCAGCTCGTGCAGACCGCGTCGGGCGTGGGTCCCAAGGTCGCGCAGGCGATGGTCGCCGTGCTGCGGCCCGACGAGCTGCGGCGCGCGGTGCGCGACGAGGACGTCAAGACCCTCACCCGCGTGCCCGGCATCGGCCCGAAGGGCGCCCAGCGCATCATCCTCGAGCTCAAGGACAAGGTCGGCGTCGCCGGCACCGCTGCCACCCTGCCCGACGGCACCACGACGGGCGCCGCGGGCTGGCGCGAGCAGGTGCACGGCGGCCTGGTCGGTCTCGGCTGGACCGCCAAGGAGGCGGAGAAGGCCGTGGAGGGCGTCGCGCCCCAGGCCGGGGACGCTCCCGACGTCGGCGCGCTGCTGCGCGCCGCGCTGCAGTCGCTGAGCCGGGCCTGAGCGGCACGCGATGACGTACGACGACGAGCTCGCCGCCGCCGAGGAGCTGCACCTGCGGTCGCTGGTGGCCGCGGAGGCGGACGGTGACGAGCGGGCGGTCGAGGCCGCCCTGCGTCCGCGCACGCTCGACGAGGTGGTCGGCCAGGTGCGGGTGCGCGAGCAGCTCGGCCTGGTGCTCGAGGCCGCACGCCGCCGGGGCCGCACGCCCGACCACGTGCTGCTCTCCGGGCCGCCGGGGCTCGGCAAGACGACGCTCGCGATGATCATCGCCGCCGAGATGTCGGCGCCGCTGCGCCTCACGAGCGGCCCGGCGATCACCCACGCCGGCGACCTCGCGGCGATCCTCTCCGGCATGAACGAGGGCGACGTCCTCTTCGTCGACGAGATCCACCGCATGTCGCGCCCGGCGGAGGAGATGCTCTACATGGCGATGGAGGACTTCCGGGTCGACGTCGTCATCGGCAAGGGCCCGGGGGCGACGGCCATCCCGCTGGAGATCCCGCCCTTCACCCTCGTCGGCGCGACGACCCGCGCGGGCCTGCTCCCCGGGCCGCTGCGGGACCGCTTCGGCTTCACGGCCCACCTCGAGTTCTACGAGCCGGACGACCTGGACCGCATCGTCCGGCGCTCGGCGGGGCTGCTCGGCTGCGAGGTCGAGCTCGACGGCACGGCGGAGATCGCCTCCCGCTCCCGCGGGACGCCGCGCATCGCCAACCGCCTGCTGCGGCGCGTGCGCGACTACGCGCAGGTGCGCGCCGACGGCGTCGTGACCCGCGCGGTGGCGCAGGCCGCGCTCGACCTCTACGAGGTGGACGCCTCCGGGCTCGACCGCCTCGACCGTGCGGTGCTCGACGCCCTCTGCCGACGGTTCGGCGGGGGACCGGTGGGGGTCTCGACCCTCGCGGTCGCCGTGGGCGAGGAGCGCGAGACGGTCGAGGAGGTGGCGGAGCCGTTCCTCGTGCGCCAGGGTCTCCTGGCCCGCACGCCGCGGGGCCGCGTGGCCACCCCGGCCGCGTGGGCCCACCTCGGGCTGCGGCCGCCCGCCGGGGCCGGGGCCGACCCGGTCGACGCCCCCCTCTTCGAGCGCTGACCCCGCGGGTCGGCGCCCCGGGGCGAGGTCCGGATAGGATCGGCCCCGCCTCCGGGCTCCACGTCGTCGATCGGAAGAGACCCTTCTCTCGTGTTCGAGCTGCTGTTCCTTGTCGTCATCGTCTTCTTCTTCTGGCTGGTGCTGATCCGCCCCCAGCAGCGCCGCGCCAAGGCGCAGCTCGAGCTCCAGCGGTCCCTCGAGGCGGGCCAGCGGGTCATGCTGACGAGCGGCGTCTTCGGCACGCTGGTGGGCGTCGAGGGCGGTGACAACGTCACCGTCGAGATCGCCCCCGGTGTCGTCGTCGAGGTCGTCCGGGGCGCGGTCGCCGTCGTGGTCCCCGAGGCCGCGGACGAGCCGGCGGCGACCCCGACCGACGCCGACGCGGTCGTCGACCTCGACAAGCGGGCCGACGAGAGCTGAGATGAGCGCGGTCGCGTCCCGCGGCTCCCGCGGCGCCGTCCTCTACGCGCTGCTGCTCCTCACGACCATCGGTCTGCTGCTCCTGACAGCGACCTGGACGCCCCGCTGGGGCGTCGACGTGCTGGCCGGCACACGGGTGGTCGTGACCCCGGCGGACCCGGACGCGACCGACGCCGACCTCGACGCGACCGCCGCCGAGCTCCAGTCGCGCGCACGGGCGGCCGGCGCCCCCGGCGCGACCGTACGACGCGGCAGCGACGGGTCCTTCCTCGTCGCCCTCCCGGGACGCCCCGACGACCGGGTGCTCGACGCGCTCCGCTCCAACGACCAGGTCGCGCTCCGCGGCGTGGCGGCCGTGGGACTCACGCTCCCGAGCCTGCCGCCGCCCCCGTCCGGGGCCCCGATTGCTCCGCCGACCGCCGACCTCGCCACGCCCGACGGGTCGGCCGCGGCCTGGACCCTCGCCCCGGACGACGGCTGGCCCGCCGCCCTGGCCGCCCTCCGGTGCGACGACCCGGCGACCGCCGGCATGCTCGCCCAGCAGGACGCCGACCCCCGGCGTCCACTGCTCGCCTGCGACCCCACCGGGGTGCCCCTGCTGCTCGGGCCCGCCCTCGTCACCGGCACCGCCGTCGACGACGCTCGTGCGGAGCTGGACGCCGGGACCTGGGCGGTGGACCTCGACCTCGAGCCCGGCGCGGCCGCGATCGTCGCCGCCGCCGTCACGGAGCTGATGCCCGTCGCGGAGCAGCGCGTGGCCGTGGCAGCCGAGGACGAGCCCGACGGGTCCACCGGGTCCGAGGGTTCCGAGGAGTCCGGCGCGCCGGACGACGAGGGCGACGGCAGCGACCAGGACGAGGGGCCGCCCCTGCGCGTGCTCGCGGTGACCCTCGACGCCGACCTCGCCGCCGTGGGTGACGCCGGGGTCGGCGGGCTCGCCGACCCCGACGGCGGGGACGGCGGGGACGGCGAGGACGGCGCGACGGGCACCTCCCCGGAGGGCGTCGTCGCGGTCGCCGACCCCACGCTCGACCAGCGCTCCGCCGCGGACGTCGCCACCCGGGTGCGGGACGGCGCGCTGCCCGCCGCCGTCGACGAGGTCTCCGTGGTGCGGCTCGGCTCCACGCTCGACCGCGACGAGGGCTCGCACGCGGCGGTCGCGGCCCTGGTCGGGCTCCTCGGTGCCGTCCTCGCCGCGCTGGCGCTCCTCCGCCGCCGCGCCCTGCTGCCCGTCGCGGCCGTCGTCGGCACCGGCGCGCTCGCCGCTCCCGGCCTTCTCGTCGCCGACCAGGTCGTCGGCCTGGCCCTGTCCCTGCCCGTCGTCGTCGCGACCCTCGGCGCCCTCGGCGTCGCACCGTTGCTCGCGATCGGGATCCTCGTGGTCCAGGAGCGCGAGCTGCCGGGCCGCACGCCGGAGTCGGCGGCGGCCCGCGCCGGCGCCGAGGTCTGGCGACGGTGGTGGCCGTCCGTCGCCGCCGGCGTCGTCGGTGCGGCCCTGGTGCGGACGTCCGCCGGTGACCTCGTCGGCGACGTCGCCGTCGCGGTCGGCACCGTCCTGCTCGCCGCGCTCGTCACGGGCCGGACCCTCGTGCGTTCCGGCGCCGTGCTGCTGGCCGGCGCGGCGGGGGAGGGCCGCGCGGCTGCGGCGCCCACCGCCTCCGCCACCACGCCCGCCACCGCGCCCGGCGCGGGAACCGCGCGTCCGGCACCCCTCGTGGTCGCCGCACTGGGGGTCGTGGGTGCCATCGCGATCACCGGCCTCGTGGTGCGCGGTGTCGCCTCCGACCCGGCCTTCACCGCCGGGGAGGAGCACCTCGTCACGGTCAGCGGTGACCCCGTCGACGCGCGGGGCGCGGTGCGTGACGCCGCGCGGGACGCGGGCGTGGCCGTCTCGTCGCTGCGCGACGCGGGGGAGAGCACGGTCCTCCTCACCACGCCCACGCTCACGGAGGCCGAGCGTGCCGACCTCGTCGGCGCCGTCGGCGCCGTGCCCGTGGTGACGGGACCCGTCACCACCAGCCGTTTCGACGCCGCCGGGTCGACCCGCGCGTGGCAGGTGGGTGCCGCGCTGCTCGGCCTCGCGCTGCTGGGCGGCGTGGTGCTCGGGCGCCGTCTCATCGCCGGGCCTCTCCGCCTCGTGCCCGTGGTGCTGGCGGCGACCGCGGTCGACCTGCTCCTGGGCCTCGGCCTGGCGTCCTGGGTCGGCGTGACCTGGTCGCCCGCCACGCTCGCCGCCCTCGGCGTCGTCGCCGTCGTCGGGGTGACCACCCACCTGGCCGTCGTCGCCGACCGGGCGAGCGGCGCGCGGCTGGCTCCGCGGTACGTCGCGGGCAGCCTGCTGCACCTCGTTCCCCTCGCCGCCGTCGTGGTCGCCGCGCCCTCCGTCCGCGGGCCCTTCGCCGTGGTGCTCGCCGGTCTGGCCGTCGCGCTCACGAGCGCGCTGTGCCTGACGGCCGCGGCGGCCGGAGCCCCCGCCGCCGCTCCCGGCGGAAGTCCCGCCGTACCCCCGTCCCGTCCCGACCGAGAGGTGCCCGTCCCGTGATCCCCGTCCCCGGCTCGACCCCCACCCGCGACGAGCGGATCGCCGCTGGCGCCGCAGCGGTCGCCGCCTTGCTCGTCGACGTGCCCGACTTCCCGGAGGCCGGGGTGGTGTTCAAGGACGTCACCCCGCTCCTCGCCGACGCGGCGGGCTTCGCCGCGACGGTCGCCGCGCTCGCGGAGGCGGGTCGCGGCGACGACGGGTCCGTGGTCGTCGACAAGGTGGTCGGCATGGAGGCCCGCGGCTTCCTGTTCGGCACGCCCGTCGCCCAGGCCCTCGGCGTGGGCTTCGTGCCCGTGCGCAAGGCGGGCAAGCTGCCGCGGGAGGTGCACGAGCAGTCCTACGCGCTGGAGTACGGCGAGGCGACCCTCGCCGTGCACGTCGACGGCGTGGCGCCGGGGGAGCGCGTGCTCGTCGTGGACGACGTCCTCGCGACCGGCGGGACCGCCGTCGCCACCCGGGCCCTCGTCGAGCGGTGCGGTGCCCAGGTGGTCGGCTTCGCGCTCCTCCTCGAGCTCACGTTCCTGCCCGGCCGCGCGGCGCTCGGCGAGACGCCGGTGCTGACGCTGCACCAGGTGTGAGGTGGGGCGACGCGGTGGGTGGTGCTCGCTGCCGGGTCCGGGGACGTGGTGTCGGTGCCAGCGCCTAGACTGGCGAAGGTGAGCGACGAGCGGGCGGGCAGCACGGGCGCAGAGGTCCGTCCGCGGGACGACGACGCCGCGGTCCCGGGCGACGCTCCCGATGCCGACGGCGACGACGCCGGTCGGGCCGCCTGGTTGCGCACCCGGCGCCCCACGCCGGGTCGCGACGTCGCGACCGCGCCGACCCGGAGCACCGAGGCCGTGACCTCCGCCCGCAGCATGCGAGCGCGGCTCGCGCGGATCGGCACCCGGAGCCAGCCCGGCAACCCCGTGCTCGACCCGCTGTTCCGCGCCGTGCGCGCCAACCACCCCAAGGCTGACCTCGCGCTCCTGGAGCGGGCGTACCTGACGGCCGAGCGGATGCACGGCACGCAGATGCGCAAGAGCGGTGACCCCTACATCACGCACCCGCTCGCCGTGACGACGATCCTCGCCGAGATCGGCATGACGGAGCCGACGCTGGTGGCGGCCCTGCTCCACGACACCGTCGAGGACACGCCCTACACGCTGGACGAGCTGCGCGCCGACTTCGGCGACGAGGTCGCGCTGCTCGTCGACGGCGTGACGAAGCTCGACAAGGTGCAGTACGGGGACTCAGCGCAGGCCGAGACCATCCGCAAGATGATCGTCGCGATGTCGCGCGACATCCGCGTGCTCGTCATCAAGCTCGCCGACCGGCTGCACAACATGCGCACGCTGCGCTACGTGAAGCAGGAGACGCAGGAGCGCAAGGCCCGCGAGACCCTCGACATCTTCGCGCCGCTCGCCCACCGCCTCGGCATGAACACGCTGAAGTGGGAGCTGGAGGACCTGGCGTTCGCGACGCTGCACCCGAAGATCTACGACGAGATCGTGCGGCTCGTCGCCGACCGGGCGCCCTCGCGGGACCAGTTCCTCGCCGAGGTGATCGCCCAGGTCACGGCCGACCTGAAGGACGCGAAGATCAAGGCGACCGTCACGGGACGGCCGAAGCACTACTACTCGATCTACCAGAAGATGATCGTCGGCGGCCGCGAGTTCACCGACATCTACGACCTGGTCGGCATCCGCGTGCTCGTCGAGGAGGACCGCGACTGCTACACGGTGATGGGCACCGTGCACCAGCGCTGGAACCCGGTGCTCGGCCGGTTCAAGGACTTCATCGCGATGCCGAAGTTCAACATGTACCAGTCGCTCCACACCACCGTCATCGGCCCGCAGGGCAAGCCGGTGGAGATCCAGATCCGCACGTTCGCGATGCACAAGCGGGCGGAGTACGGCGTGGCGGCGCACTGGAAGTACAAGGAGGACAACCGCGCCGGGGTGGACACCGACCGGCTCGGCGACCCCGACGACATGAACTGGGTGCGCCAGCTGCTCGACTGGCAGTCGGACGTCGAGGACCCGAGCGAGTTCCTCGACTCGTTGCGCTACGAGATCAACCGCGCCGAGGTCTACGTCTTCACCCCGCGCGGCGACGTCATCGCTCTCCCGACGGGTGCCACGCCGGTCGACTTCGCCTACGCGGTGCACACCGAGGTGGGCCACCACACGATCGGCGCGCGCGTCAACGGTCGCCTGGTGCCGCTCGAGTCCACGCTCGACAACGGCGACGTCGTCGAGGTGTTCACGTCGAAGGCGCAGACGGCCGCCCCGTCGCAGGACTGGCTGACCTTCGTGAAGTCGCCGCGGGCGCGCTCCAAGATCCGCGCGTGGTTCACCAAGGAGCGCCGCGAGGAGGCGATCGAGCGCGGCAAGGACCAGCTCGCGAAGCTGATGCGCAAGGAGGGCCTGCCCCTCAAGCGCCTCATGTCGGCGGAGACGCTGCGGCTCGCGGCCGTCCACTTCAAGCTCGACGACATCACGGCGCTCTACGCCGCGGTGGGCGAGGGGAACCTCTCCGCCCAGGCCGTCGTACGCCGCGTGATCGACCTCCACGGCGGCGAGGAGGGGGCACGGGAGCACGCGGCCGAGGGCGTCACGATCACCTCGCCGCGGCGGGCCCGCAAGGTCACGCCCAGCAGCACCGAGTCGGGCGTCATCGTGCGCGGTGTCGCCGACGTGTGGGTCAAGCTCGCCAAGTGCTGCACGCCCGTGCCGCCCGACCCGATCCTCGGCTTCGTCACCAAGGGCGGCGGGGTCTCGGTGCACCGGCAGGACTGCACCAACGCCGGCAACCTGCAGGGCCAGCCGGAGCGGCTCGTCGAGGTGGAGTGGGCGCCGACCGCGCAGTCGACCTTCCTCGTCAACATCCAGGTCGAGGCGCTCGACCGGGCGCGGCTGCTCTCCGACATCACGATGGTGCTGTCGGACGCCCACGTGAACATCCTCAGCGCGACGCTGAGCACCACCCGCGACCGGGTGGCGAAGAGCCGGTTCACGTTCGAGATGGCCGACGCGAAGCACCTCGACACCGTGCTCCGCGCCGTGCGGACCGTGCCGGGCGTGTTCGACGCCTACCGCGTGACGCAGTAGCCCGACCCACGAGACCGGCCGGCATCTGCTGGTCGACCCCCGCGCGGCGGAAGAAAACGCGGACCCGAAAAAGAAAACGCGGACCGGCTGCGCCTCTGGAACGATCCAAGCCGGGCTTCGGAGACCCGCGGTCCGCGTTTTCCTTCCCCGGAGGGGCCTCGCCCGGGACCGCGCCCTTCCGCGGTACCGCCCGAACCGGCCACGAGGACCGGGCACGAACGACCCCGGCCCCGCACCTGGACGACGGTGCGGGGCCGGGCTCGTGCGCGGCGTACGGGGTCGGTCAGCCGAAGTCCGCCGACGCGCGCCGCGCGGCGTCGAGGAACATCTGCCGCGAGGCGAGGTTGCCCTCGAGCTCGGTGACCTTCTTCTGGTTGCCGGCGGCGCGCGCCTGCTCGAGCTCGGCCTCGACCTCGGCGATCGCGGACTCGAGCTTGGTGATCACGTCGTTGGCACGGGCCGACTTCTCGGGGTCGGACCGGCGCCACTGCTCGTCCTCGACGCCCCGCAGCGCCTGCTCGACGCGGCGCATCCGGCCCTCGAGGTCCTTCATGCGCTCGCGGGGCACCTTGCCGGCGGCGTCCCAGCGCTCGGCGAGATCGCGGAACGTCCGCTTGGCGGCCTCCAGGTCCTGCACGGGCACGAGGGCCTCGGCCTCGACGAGGATCTGCTCCTTGACCTCGGCGTTAGCGGCGAACTCGGCGTCCAGCTGGGAGTTCGCAGCGTCCCGGGCACCGAAGAACGCGTCCTGCGCGCCGCGGAAGCGACGCCACAGCGCTTCGTCCACGTCGCGCGGCGCGGGACCGGCCGCCTTCCAGTCGCGCATGAGGTCGCGGTAGCGACCGGCGGTCGGGCCCCACTCCGTCGACGTCGAGAGCGCTTCCGCCTCGACGACGAGGCGCTCCTTGACGGCGCGGGCGCCCTCGCGCTTCTCGTTCAGCTGGGCGAAGTGCGACTTGCGGCGCCGCGTGTACGCCGTCCCGCGCGCCCGAGAACCGGCGCCACAGCGTGTCGTCGGAGGTGCGGTCGAGCCGGGGGAGCGCCTTCCACTCCTCGAGCAGGTCGCGCAGGCGGTTGGCGCCGTTGCGCCAGTCGTCGCCCTCGGCGATCGCCTCGGCCGCGCTGGCGATCCGCTCCTTCTCGCCGCGGGCCGCCGCCACCTTCTCGGCGCGCTCCGCCTTCTTGGCCTCGCGCTGCGCGTCGATGGTGGTGGTGATCTTCTCGAGCCGCGCCAGCAGGCTGGCGAGGTCGCCCACGGCGTTCGCGTCGGTGACCGCGGACCGGACCTTCTGCACGGAGGCGGCGGCGTCCTCGGGACCGACCGCTCCGCCCGAGATCCGCTGCTCCAGCAGGTCGACCTCGAACTTCAGTGCGTCGTACCGGTCCGTGAAGAACTTCAGCGCCTCCGCGGGCGAGCCCTCCGGGTACTGCCCCACGGCACGTTCCCCGTCGGAGGTGCGCACGTAGACCGTGCCGTCCTCGTCGACTCGTCCCCACTCATGACCCGTCACGTGGTCGTCCTCTTCGCTCGCTGGCCGCTGGCCGCAGCCGCTGCGTCGGGGGGTGTGCCCGTCCGTGCGACTACCGGGGCCCATGCTAGTCAGAAGCGCCGAAGTGCGGGGGCACGAACCCACTCGGTACTGTGCTCCGGTGTTCATCGCCGGATTCCCCGCAGGCTCGTGGGGCACGAACTGCTACGTCGTCGCGACCGGCAAGGGCACGGAGTGCATCGTCGTCGATCCCGGTCAGGACGCCGCCTCGGGCGTCGAGCAGGTCGTGGCCGAGAACCGGCTCAAGCCCGTCGCGGTGCTGCTGACCCACGGCCACATCGACCACATGTGGTCGGTGACGCCGGTGGCGGGCGCCTACGACGCGACGGCCTGGATCCACCCGCGGGACCGGCACCTGCTGAGCGACCCGATGGCCGGCATCTCCCGCGAGAGCGCCGCGATGCTCCTCGGCGGCCGGCACGAGTTCGTCGAGCCCGACGACGTCGCGGAGCTCGCGGACGGCCAGGCGCTCGAGCTGGCGGGCCTCACCTTCACCGTCGACCACACGCCGGGCCACACGGCCGGCTCCGTCACCTTCCGCACGCCGTACGGCGCGGCGGCGGGCCAGCCGGAGATCTCGGAGGTCATGTTCGCGGGCGACCTGCTGTTCAAGGGCTCGATCGGACGCACCGACCTCCCCGGCGGCGACCATCCGACGATGCTGCGCACGCTGGCCAGCAAGGTGCTGCCGCTGGCCGACGACGTCGTGGTGCTGCCCGGCCACGGCGAGCAGACCTCGATCGGTCGCGAGCGCGCCACGAACCCCTACCTGCTCGACCTCCTCGAGAGCGACGGCGACGGCACCCCGCCGGTGCGCCGCGGCCTCTGAGCGCTCGACCCGTCCCAGGAGACCCCACCCCATGAGCAAGCCCACCCCGCTGAGCGGGTTCCCCGAGCTGCTGCCCGCCCAGCGGGTCGTCGAGCAGCTCGTCGTCGACACCCTGCGCCGCACCTTCGAGCTGCACGGCTTCGCGGGCATCGAGACCCGCGCCGTCGAGCCGATGGACCAGCTGCTGCGCAAGGGCGACACCTCGAAGGAGGTGTACGTGCTGCGGCGCCTGCAGGCCGACGAGGCAGGCTCGGACGCCGGCATCGGGCTGCACTTCGACCTGACCGTGCCCTTCGCCCGCTACGTCCTGGAGAACGCCGGCAAGCTGGAGTTCCCGTTCCGGCGCTACCAGATCCAGAAGGTGTGGCGCGGCGAGCGGCCGCAGGACGGGCGCTACCGCGAGTTCACGCAGGCCGACATCGACGTCATCGGCCGGGACACGCTGCCGTTCCACCACGACGTCGAGGTCACCAAGGTGATGCTCGACGCGCTGCGCCGGCTCGCGCACCCCGACGTCATCGGCCTACCGGGCTTCCGCCTGCAGGTCAACAACCGGAAGCTCATCCAGGGCTTCTACCTGGGTCTCGGCCTGACGCAGGTCGACGAGGTCATGCGCCTCGTGGACAAGCTCGACAAGCTGCCGACGGAGAAGGTCGCGGAGCTGCTCGTCGCCGAGGCCGGGGCGACCCCCGAGCAGGCCGAGGCGTGCCTGCGCCTGGCGACCATCAAGGCCGAGGACGACTCGTTCGTCGAGCAGGTGCGCGCCCTCGGGGTGTCCCACGAGCTGCTCGACGAGGGTCTCGAGGAGCTGGCCACGCTCGTGCGCGGCGCCGCCCCGCTGGCCGACGAGCACGTGCGGATCACCGCCGACCTGTCGATCGCCCGGGGCCTCGACTACTACACCGGCACCGTGTTCGAGACGCGCCTCGACGGCTACGAGTCCATGGGCTCCATCTGCTCGGGCGGTCGGTACGACGCGCTCGCCTCCGACGGGCGCACGACGTACCCCGGCGTCGGGATCTCGCTCGGCGTCTCCCGCGTGCTGGTGCCGCTGCTGTCGCGCGGCGTCCTCACCGCGAGCCGCTCGGTGCCCAGCGTCGTGCTCGTCGCCCTCACCGACGAGGCCACCCGCCCGGCGAGCGACGCCGTGGCGGACGCGCTCCGGGCCCGCGGCATCGCCTGCGAGGTCGCCCCCACGGCGGCCAAGTTCGGCAAGCAGATCAAGCACGCCGACCGGCGTGGCATCCCGTTCGTCTGGTTCGTCGGCACCGACGAGCAGGGCGCGCCGACCCACCAGGTCAAGGACATCCGCGACGGGAACCAGGTGGACGCCGACCCGGCGGCCTGGACACCATCGACCGAGGACCTGCGTCCGCAGGTCGTCAGCCCCACCACCGAGGAGACAAGCTCGTGATCCGCACCCATGACGCCGGGGCCCTGCGCCCCGAGCACGTCGGCCAGACCGTCACCCTCGCCGGGTGGGTGGCCAAGCGGCGCGATCACGGCGGCGTGGCGTTCCTCGACCTCCGCGAGTCGACCGGCGTGGCCCAGGTCGTCGTGCGCGACGAGGAGGTCGCCGGCGGGCTCCGCAACGAGTACTGCGTCAAGGTGACCGGCGACGTCGCCCTGCGCCCCGAGGGCAACGCCAACCCCAACCTGGCGTCCGGCGAGATCGAGGTCATCGCGACCGAGGTCGAGGTGCTGTCGGCCGCCGCGCCGCTGCCGTTCCCGATCGACGACCACGTGGACGTCGGCGAGGAGGCGCGCCTGCGGCACCGCTACCTCGACCTGCGCCGTACGGGCCCGGGTCGCACGCTGCGCCTGCGCAGCGAGGTCAACCGCGCGGCCCGCGCGGTGCTCGCGGGTCACGACTTCGTCGAGGTGGAGACGCCGACCCTCACGCGCTCGACGCCCGAGGGCGCCCGCGACTTCCTGGTGCCCGCGCGGCTGCAGCCGGGCAGCTGGTACGCGCTCCCGCAGAGCCCGCAGCTGTTCAAGCAGCTGCTGATGGTGGCCGGGATGGAGCGGTACTACCAGATCGCGCGCTGCTACCGCGACGAGGACTTCCGCGCCGACCGTCAGCCGGAGTTCACGCAGCTCGACATCGAGATGAGCTTCGTCGAGCAGGACGACGTCATCGCCCTGGCCGAGGAGATCCTCACCGCGCTGTGGGCGCTCGTCGGGCACGAGGTGCCGACGCCGCTGCCGCGGATGACGTACGCCGAGGCGATGGCCCGGTTCGGCTCCGACAAGCCCGACCTGCGCATGGGGCAGGAGCTCGTCGAGTGCACCGAGTACTTCAAGGACACGACGTTCCGCGTGTTCCAGGCGGAGTACGTCGGTGCGGTCGTCATGCCCGGCGGTGCGTCCCAGCCGCGCAAGCAGCTCGACGCCTGGCAGGAGTGGGCGAAGCAGCGCGGTGCCCGTGGTCTCGCCTACGTGCTGGTGCAGGAGGACGGCGAGCTCACCGGTCCGGTGGCGAAGAACCTCTCCGACACCGAGAAGGCCGGCCTGGCCGCGCACGTCGGCGCCGTCCCCGGCGACTGCATCTTCTTCAGCGCCGGCGCCACGAAGCCGATGCGCGCCCTCCTCGGTGCCGCGCGCCTCGAGATCGGTCGTCGCTGCGGCCTGATCGACGAGGACGCCTGGAGCTTCCTCTGGGTCGTCGACGCCCCGCTGTTCGAGCCGGCCTCCGACGCGGTCGCCAGCGGCGACGTCGCCGTCGGTGCCGGTGCGTGGACGGCCGTGCACCACGCCTTCACCTCGCCGCAGGACGTCGAGGCCTTCGACGCCGACCCCGGCAACGCGCTGGCGTGGGCCTACGACATCGTCTGCAACGGCAACGAGATCGGCGGCGGCTCGATCCGCATCCACCGCGAGGACGTGCAGAAGCGCGTGTTCGCGATCATGGGCCTCGACGAGGCCGAGGCCGAGGAGAAGTTCGGCTTCCTGCTGGAGGCGTTCAAGTACGGCGCGCCCCCGCACGGCGGCATCGCCTTCGGCTGGGACCGGATCGTGGCGCTGCTCGCGGGCGTCGACTCGATCCGTGAGGTCATCGCGTTCCCGAAGTCGGGCGGCGGCTTCGACCCGCTGACCGCGGCCCCGGCCCCGATCACCCCGGCCCAGCGCAAGGAGGCCGGCGTCGACGCCAAGCCCGAGCCGAAGGCCGAGCCCGAGGCCTGATCCCTCGCCGAGTTTGGTCGAACGCCGCGGCGTTGACGTCGAGTTTGGTCGAACGCCGCGGCGTTGACGTCGAGTTTGGTCGAACGCCGCGGCGTGGACGTCGAGTTTGGTCGAAGCGTTCGACCAAACTCGACGCGTCTGCCGCGGCGTACGACCAAACTCGACGCAGCCCCGCGCCTCAGGGGTGGGTGGACGGCGCGAGGAGGCGCTCGAGGTCGTCCTCGAGCTCGGTGGGGATGACGAACAGCAGCTCGTCGCCCGCCTCGAGGGGCTGCTCGGCGTCGGGCGTGTAGACCTGGCCGTCGCGCAGGATCGTGACGAGGGCACAGTTGTCGGGGAACGGCACGAGCCCCGACGGGGTGCCGACGTACGGCGAGTCCTCGGGCAGCGTCAGCTCCACGAGGTTCGCCTGGCCCTGGCGGAAGGTGAAGAGCCGCACGAGGTCGCCGACGGCGACGGCCTCCTCGACGAGCGCCGACATGATGCGCGGCGTCGAGACGCTGACGTCGACGCCCCAGGCCTCGCCGAAGAGCCACTCGTTGTCGGGGTGGTTGACCCGCCCCACGGTGCGCGGCACGGCGAACTCCGTCTTCGCCAGCAGCGACGTGACGAGGTTGGCCTTGTCGTCGCCGGTCGCGGCGATGACGACGTCGCACTTGTCGAGCCGGGCCTCCTCGAGCGAGGACAGCTCGCAGCAGTCGGCGAGCAGCCACTCGGCCTCCGCCACCCGCTCCGGGCGGATCGCCTCGGCGGACTTGTCGATGAGGAGGACCTCGTGGCCGTTCTGGATGAGCTCGGCCGCGATGGAGCGCCCGACGGCGCCCGCTCCGGCGATGGCGACGCGCATCAGCTCTCCTCCGGGCCGCGGTCGATGGTGCGGTAGGCGTGCGCGGCGTTCTCCTCGCGCATCACCAGGTGGAGGAGGTCGCCCTCCTGGATGACGCTCTCGCGGTGGGGCAGCTCGCCCTCGCCGAGCCGGTCCATCCAGGCGATGCGCGTGCGCGTCTGCTCCTGGAAGGCGACGGTGCGGTGGCCGACCCACGCGCCGGGGGCCGGCACCTGGTCGAGTCGGATGGTGCCGGACGGGTCGCGGAAGTCGGGCTCGGCGCCCGCGGGCAGCAGGCGTCGCAGCACCTGGTCGGCCGTCCACTTCACCGTGGCGACGGTGGTGATGCCGAGCCGCTGGTAGACCTCGGCGCGCCCGGGGTCGTAGATGCGGGCCACGACCTGCTCGAGCCCGAAGGACTCGCGCGCGACGCGCGCCGCGATGATGTTGGAGTTGTCGCCGCTCGAGACCGCGGCGAACGCGTCGGCGCGCTTGATGCCCGCCTTGACGAGCACCTTGCGGTCGAAGCCGACGCCGGTGATCTTGTCACCGTTGAACTCGGGCCCGAGCCGCCGGAACGCCTCGGACGCGACGTCGATGATCGACACCGTGTGGTTGCGGTCCTCGAGGCTGCGCGCCAGCGTGGAACCGACGCGGCCGCAGCCCATGATCACGACATGCACGTGCGGAACGGTAGCCCAGCAGCGGTCCGTGTGGTGGATCACCGCCGCTGGCACCCGTGCGCCGTCTCCGACGCGTACCATCGCGCCTCGTGGGTCTTGCCGACGCCTCGAAACGGATCCTGCTGGGGCGCAAGCTCCGCAGCTCCCAGCTCGGGGAAACTCTCCTCCCGAAGCGCATCGCGCTCCCGGTCTTCGCCAGCGACGCGTTGTCGTCGGTCGCCTACGCGCCCGACGAGGTCTTCATCATGCTGTCGATCGCGGGGACGACGTCGTACGTCTTCTCCCCGTGGATCGGTGTCGCGGTCGCCCTGGTGATGACCGCGGTGATCGCGTCGTACCGCCAGACCGTGCACGCCTACCCGAGCGGGGGCGGCGACTACGAGGTGGCGAGCGTCAACCTCGGCCCCGCCGCCGGTACGACGGTGGCGAGCGCCCTGCTCGTCGACTACGTGCTCACCGTGGCGGTGTCGATCTCGTCGGGCTCGCAGTACGCCGCGGCGGCGATCCCGTTCCTGTCGGGGCACGAGGTGCTCTTCGCCTCCGCGCTCGTCGTCGTGCTCATGGCGCTCAACCTGCGGGGCATCCGGGAGTCGGGCAGCTACTTCGCCGTGCCGACCTACCTCTTCATGGTCGCGATCATCGGCATGGCGGTCTACGGTGGCTACCGGTGGGCGGTCGGCACGCTGCCCGAGGTGGAGAGCGCCGCGCTCGACGTCGTCCCCCGCGAGGGCTTCGAGGGCCCGCTGACCCAGTTCGCCATGGTCTTCCTGCTGGCACGGGCCTTCTCCTCGGGCTGCGCGGCGCTGACCGGCGTCGAGGCGATCTCCAACGGCGTCCCGGCGTTCACGCGGCCCAAGAGCCGCAACGCGGCCTCGACGCTGCTCATGCTCGGCATGATCGCGGTGACGATGATGCTGTCGGTCATCCTGCTCGCCCGGGAGATGGGCATCCGCTACGTCGACCCCCACGAGCTCGACCGCCTCCGCACGGCGGCGGGGGACCCGATGCCCGACGGCTACGACCAGCACACGGTCATCGCCCAGATCGCGGGTGCGCTCTTCGCCGACTTCCCGCCGGGCTTCTACTTCGTCGTGACGATGACCGGCGTCATCCTCGTGCTCGCGGCCAACACGGCCTTCAACGGCTTCCCGGTGCTCGGCTCCATCCTCGCGAAGGACGGCTTCGCCCCGCGCGCGCTCGGCTCCCGCGGCGACCGTCTCGCCTACAGCAACGGCATCGTCTTCCTGGCCGTCATGGCGATCGTGCTCATCGTCGCGTTCGACGCCCAGACCACCAAGCTGATCCAGCTCTACATCGTGGGCGTCTTCGTGTCGTTCAACCTGAGCCAGCTCGGCATGATCCGCCACTGGACGCGCCACCTCGCCACGGAGAAGGACCCCGGTCGCCGGCGCACGATGCAGCGGTCGCGGCTGATCAACGCGATCGGCCTGGCGTTCACGGCGGTGGTCCTCGTCGTCGTGCTGCTCACCAAATTCCTCGAGGGCGCCTGGATCACGATCCTGGCGATGACCGCGGCGTACTTCCTCATGCGCTCCATCCGGCGCCACTACGACCGGGTGGCGACGGAGATCGCGGCCGAGGAGACCGACAAGGTCCTCCCCACCCGCGTCCACGCGATCGTGCTCGTCTCCAAGCTGCACAAGCCGACGCTCCGCGCGCTCGCCTACGCCAAGGCCTCGCGCCCCAACGTGCTCGAGGCAGTCTGCGTGTCCACCGACCCGGCGGAGACCGACCGGCTGCTGGCCGCCTGGGACGAGCGCCGCATCGACGTGCCGCTCAAGGTGCTCTACTCGCCCTACCGCGAGCTCATCAAGCCCATCGTCGACTACGCGGTGGAGATCCGGCAGGCCAACCCGCGCGGTGTCGTGGCGGTCTACATCCCGGAGTACGTCGTGGGTCGCTGGTGGGAGCAGCTGCTCCACAACCAGAGCGCGCTGCGCCTCAAGGGCCGCCTGCTCTTCACGCCCGGCGTGATGGTGACGTCGGTGCCCTTCCAGCTCCAGTCCTCGGCCGTCGCGCTCGAGCGGGAGGACCGCCAGCTCACCCGCGTGCGTCCCGGCGACCTCCGTCGGGGTCGCGTGACGAGCGAGGAGGCGCCCGACCGGGTGCGTCCCCGCTCGCCGAGGCAGCGGTGAGCCGCCCCGACCACCGCCGTCGTCCCGGTCCCCAGCGGGGCCGCGGCACCCGCAGCCGCGCGCCGCGCGGACGCTCGCGCGTGGGGGAGCGGTACGACGCGGACATCGGGCCCGTCGCCCACGGCGGCCACTGCGTCGCGCGCGTGGCCGTCGCCGGGGAGGAGCGGCCCCGGGTCGTGTTCGTGCGCCACGGCATCCCGGGCGAGCGCGTCGTCCTCGAGATCACGGAGGGCTCCGACGGCGACCGCTTCTGGCGCGCGGCGACGTGGTCGAGGTGCGCGAGGCCTCGCCCCACCGCGTCGTCGCCCCCTGCCCGGTCGCGGGTCCGGGCCTGTGCGGCGGCTGCGACTTCCAGCACGTCGACCTCGCCCACCAGCGCACCCTGAAGACGGCGGTCGTGGCCGAGCAGCTGCAGCGCCTCGCCGAGGTCACCTGGGACGGCGAGGTGCAGCCCGTCGCGGGGGACCTCCCCGAACAGCTGGCCGGCCTGCGCTGGCGCACCCGGGTCCGTTACGTCGCGCTGCCCGGGGGAGGGCGCGGGATGCGCCGCCACCGGTCGCACGACGTCGTGCCCGTCGACGAGTGCCTCATCGCCCACCCGGACGCCCGGGAGCCGCACCCCGGCACGACCACCGAGCACGTCGCGGTGGCCGGCCCGGGGGCCGTCACCGGGGAGCACGCCTTCGCCGTCGCGACCGACGGGTTCTGGCAGGTGCACCCCGGCGCGCCCGGCACCCTCGTCGCGACGGTGCTCGAGCTGCTGCAGCCGCAGGCGGGGGAGACCGCGCTCGACCTGTACGGCGGGGTGGGTCTCTTCGCGCGCTACCTGGCGGACGCGCTCGGGCCCGACGGCTCGGTGCTCAGCGTCGAGGGCGACGCGACCGCGTCGGCCCACGCCGTCGACAACCTGCGCGCGGCACCCGGGCGGGTGCGCGCCGTACGGGGGGACGTGGCGACCGTGCTCGCCGACGGCGACGCGACGCTCCCCGCGCTGGCCGCACCCGATCTCGTCGTGCTCGACCCGCCCCGCGAGGGGGCCGGCCGAGCGGTCGTCGACGAGCTGGTGCGGCGCGCTCCGCGTGCGGTGGCGTACGTCGCGTGCGACCCCGCCGCGCTGGGCCGGGACGTCGGACTGTTCCGGGCGGCCGGGTGGGAGCTCGTCGAGGTGCGCGGGTTCGACCTCTTCCCGATGACGCAGCACGTCGAGTGCGTCGCGCTGCTGCGCCCGTCGGTCGCTGCGCTCCCGGTGGTGTAACGCGGTGTCCGGGTGTCCATGGAAGTGGTAGACCGCGTGCACAGTGACTCGGACACCGCGTTACACGGGGGTGGACACCGGCCTGCGGGATTTGTCGCTCGACATCGTGTATCTTGACGTCAAGACAAACCGGCCGACGCGTGCACCACGGCACGCCGCCCGGGACCGCGCCAGGTAAGGCGAGCCTTCCTGGGAACGGTTCCCGACCCAGCGGCAAGATGGGTGGGCGCGGCCAACCAGCGGACGAGGAGACGGACTGTGGCAAGTCAGAACAGCTTCGGTGCCAAGAGCACCCTGGACGTGGACGGCACGTCCTACGAGATCTTCCGCCTCGACGCGGTGAAGGGTGAGGGTCTCGACGTCGACTCGCTGCCCTTCTCGCTCAAGGTGCTGCTCGAGAACCTCCTCCGCACGGAGGACGGCGCCAACATCACCGCCGACGACATCAAGGCGTTGGCCGGGTGGGACGAGACGGCCCAGCCCGACAAGGAGATCCAGTTCACGCCGGCGCGCGTCCTCATGCAGGACTTCACCGGCGTGCCCTGCATCGTCGACCTCGCCACGATGCGTGAGGCCATGGCGGAGCTCGGTGGCGACGCCTCCAAGATCAACCCGCTCGCGCCCGCCGAGATGGTCATCGACCACTCCGTGATGGCCGACGTCTTCGGCACCCCCGAGGCGTTCGAGCGCAACGTCGAGATCGAGTACGAGCGCAACCGCGAGCGCTACCAGTTCCTGCGCTGGGGCCAGGGCGCCTTCGACGACTTCAAGGTCGTCCCCCCGGGCACCGGCATCGTCCACCAGGTCAACATCGAGCACCTGGCGCGCACCGTCTTCACCCGCGAGGTCGACGGCGAGCTGCTGGCCTACCCCGACACCTGCGTCGGGACCGACTCCCACACGACGATGGTCAACGGCATCGGCGTCGTCGGCTGGGGCGTCGGCGGCATCGAGGCCGAGGCCGCCATGCTGGGCCAGCCGGTCTCGATGCTCATCCCGCGCGTCGTCGGCTTCAAGCTGTCCGGCGAGCTGCCCGAGGGCTCCACCGCCACCGACCTCGTGCTCACGATCACCGAGATGGTGCGCAAGCACGGTGTGGTCGGCAAGTTCGTCGAGTTCTACGGCCCGGGTGTCGCGGCGCTGCCGCTGGCCAACCGCGCCACCATCGGCAACATGAGCCCCGAGTTCGGCTCGACCATCGCGGTCTTCCCGATCGACGGCGAGACGACGAAGTACCTCGAGCTCACCGGTCGCCCGGCCGAGCAGGTCGCGCTCGTCGAGAAGTACGCCAAGGAGCAGGGCCTCTGGCTCGACCCCGACGCCGAGCCGCGCTACTCGGAGAAGCTCGAGCTCGACCTGGCCACCGTCGTCCCCTCGCTGGCCGGCCCGAAGCGCCCGCAGGACCGCGTCGAGGTCTCGGTCGCCAAGGAGTCGTTCCGCGGCGCGCTCGCGTCGTACGTCGACGAGGACGGTGAGGAGGAGGGCTACGACGAGTCCGTCGCCGAGACCTTCCCGGCCTCCGACCCGGTCACGTCCAACGGTCACGGTGAGGCCGCCCCGCCGCGTGACTACCTGTCGGCCGCGCCGGCCGACGGTGGCCGCCCCAGCAAGCCGGTCAAGGTCACGCTGGAGGACGGCACCGAGTTCACGCTCGACCACGGCGCCGTCACCATCGCGTCCATCACCTCCTGCACCAACACGTCGAACCCGTCGGTGATGATCGGCGCGGCGCTGCTGGCGAAGAAGGCCGTCGAGAAGGGCCTGTCCCGCAAGCCGTGGGTCAAGACGACGCTGGCCCCGGGCTCGCAGGTCGTCAGCGACTACTACGACAAGGCCGGCCTCACGCCGTACCTCGACAAGCTGGGCTTCAACCTCGTCGGCTACGGCTGCGTCACCTGCATCGGCAACTCGGGCCCGCTCATCCCCGAGGTCTCCGCCGCGGTCAACGACAACGACCTCGCCGTCGTCTCGGTGCTCTCGGGCAACCGCAACTTCGAGGGCCGCATCAGCCCCGACATCAAGATGAACTACCTGGCCTCCCCGCCGCTGGTCGTCGCCTACGCGCTGGCCGGCTCGATGGACGTCGACCTGTTCGAGGACTCGCTCGGTGACGACACCGACGGCAACCCGGTCTACCTCAAGGACATCTGGCCCTCGCCGGCCGAGGTCGAGGACACGATCCGCGGCGCCATCAACTCGGACATGTTCGCGGAGTCCTACGCGGACGTCTTCAAGGGCGACGAGCGCTGGCGCTCGCTGCCCACCCCCGAGGGCGACATCTTCACGTGGGACGAGTCGTCGACGTACGTGCGCAAGGCGCCCTACTTCGACGGCATGCCCGACGAGCCGACGCCGGTCACCGACATCGACGGCGCCCGGGTGCTGCTCAAGCTGGGCGACTCGGTCACGACCGACCACATCAGCCCGGCGGGCTCGATCAAGAAGGACTCGCCCGCGGGTCTCTACCTGACCGAGCACGGCGTGCAGCAGCGTGACTTCAACTCCTACGGCTCGCGCCGTGGCAACCACGAGGTCATGATCCGCGGCACCTTCGCCAACATCCGCCTGCGCAACCAGATCGCGCCGGGCACCGAGGGCGGCGTCACCCGCGACTTCACCCAGGACGACGCCCCCGTCACCTCGGTGTACGACGCGTCGGTCAACTACCAGGAGGCCGGCATCCCGCTGGTCGTGCTGGCGGGCAAGGAGTACGGCTCGGGCTCGTCGCGCGACTGGGCGGCCAAGGGCACCTCGCTGCTCGGCGTCAAGGCGGTCATCGCGGAGAGCTACGAGCGCATCCACCGCTCCAACCTCATCGGCATGGGCGTCATCCCGCTGCAGTTCCCCGAGGGCGAGAACGCCGAGAGCCTCGGCCTCACCGGCGAGGAGACCTTCTCCATCACCGGCATCACCGAGCTCAACGAGGGCCGCACGCCCCGGACGGTCAAGGTGAAGGCCGGCGACGTCGAGTTCGACGCCGTCGTCCGCATCGACACCCCGGGCGAGGCGAGCTACTACCGCAACGGCGGCATCATGCAGTTCGTGCTCCGGAGCCTGCTGAAGGGCTGATCTCCCGGTCCCCCCACCGACGGCCCGTCCCCGCACCCGCGGGGGCGGGCCGTCGGCGTACGACGAGGTCGGTCTAGCGCCGCACGCGGTCGACGCCCGCGGTGATGCCCCGGGCCAGTCCGCGCTCGATCCCCTCGACGGGGCCCCGCGACCAGGGCTCCCAGCGCACCAGTCGCGGCCACAGCCACCCGAGCGCCAGCGAGCCCACGATCATCGCGGCCATGAGCCCCCAGGAGTCGTCGCGGAAGCCCGGTTCCCGGTCCTGGACCCACTGGTGGGCCACCAGGATCTGCACCACGTAGGCCGTGAGGGTGATCCGGCCGGCGTCGGCCAGGGGCCGCGCCGCGGCGGGCACCCACGTCGCCGCGAGCCGCACCGCCTGCACGACGGCCACGACGAGCACGACCTCGAAGGTCAGGACGGCCGGGGTCCCCGTGTACGGCGCCATGTCGAGCGTCCCGGCGCGCTGCGCGCCGATCATCCCGGCCGTGACGAGCGCACACCCCGCCAGGCTCGCGACGGTCACCAGCCGCCCGGCGTGCCGGGCGAGCACGATCGCGAGGCACGCGACCACGAGCATCGAGGTCAGGCGGTAGTAGGGGCCGGCGACCGCGAGCTCGAGGAGCCGCGGGTAGAGCCCGTCGGCGGTCTCGCCGGCCATCAGCCGCTCGAACCGCCAGTCGCGGAGCGCGGCGGCGGTGCTCGTCAGCAGCCGCGGCTCCAGCACGTAGAGGGCGACGGCGATGCCGAGCAGCGCCAGGTCGGGCAGCCGGACGAGCACGAGGCACAGCAGGGTCAGCGCGCCCAGCCAGACGAGGACGACCACGATCTGCGCGTCGCTGCGCTCGAGCAGCAGGCCGATGCCGATGAGCGCCGCCGCCCGCACCAGCACGGCGACGACCTCGCCGTGGCGGCCGCGGCCCAGCTGGGCTCCCCACCCGATGAGGAACGCGAAGAGCGGCGCGGTGAGGTACTCGCTGAGGTCGAGGACGCCGCCGGGGCCGCCGCCGGGCGCGAAGTGCGCGACGAACATCGACACGAGGGCCAGCCCGCGGGCCGCGTCGATGCCGAGGTCGCGGGCGCGGCCGGCGGTGGCGGAGTCGGAGCGGGACCCGAGGGGGAGGGGAGCGGTCACTCACCCATCGTCGTGCACGAGCCCGGCCAGCAGGTCCGGATCGGCGATCTCGGGTAGCCGCACGAGGTGGTGGAGGGCGTCGGCGCTGATCCGCGACAGCACGGGCAGCACCTGCTCCCACGCGGCCTGCCGGACGACCGCCCGCACGAGGCGCCGCTGGTGCAGGCGGTCCAGCCGGGGCAGCAGCTCGAACAACCGCGCCCGGGCCTCGAGCCCGAGCAGCGCCATCAGCAGGACGGCCTCGTCGGCGCGGTCGTGCTCGCCCGCGGCGGTGAGGATCCGCTCCAGGGTCGCGTCCGGCAGCCCGGCCAGCACCTCGTCGAGCGCCGCCGGGTCCTCGGCGTGGACGGCGATCTCGAGGATCGCCAGCCCGGGGGCGTCCCGGACCACCTCGACGCTGGCGTCGGCGGGCATGACGCCGACGAAGCCGCCGAGGGTCAGGTGGTCGCCGTTCGCGAGCATGCGCCGGCCGACGGCGACGAGGAGGTCTGCGGGCAGGCCCGTCACGATCGCGGTCGCCCGGGTCGGCTCGAGGTGGCCGGTCAGCTCCGCCAGGAAGTCGGGCGAGATCCGCTCGGCGAGCCGCGAGGCCTCATCGGGCTCCATCACGGAGGCCGTGCGGGCCGAGACGAGGGGGCCGAGCGCCGTCTCGGCGGCCTTGGCCGCCACCGCGACGGGGAGGAAGCGGGTGATGCCGGCGAGGCGCGCGAACCGTCCGGCCTGGCGGGCGTGCCGGGCCGCGTCGACGCTGCGACGCAGGTGGGTGACCTCCGCGGGGGACAGCGCGGCCAGGAAGTCCAGGTCGGAGGCGTCCGCGGGCACCTGCAGGGCGTGCTTGAGCTTGGCGACCTCGACCACCGACCGGCCGGCGTTCACGAGGACGCCCCGGTGGCCGCGGACGGCTCCGCCGCCCCGTCCCGCGGGAACAGCGTCGCGGCGACCCGCCGCCGCAACGGCGCGGGGACCAGACGTACGGCGTCGCGCATCCCGCGGCGTACCTCGAGGTCCTCGCGGTGCTGCGCCATGGCGACCGCCGTGTCGAGGGCGTCCAGCTGCGCGTCGTCGAACCGGCCGAGGTAGGCGAGGTCGTCGGGAGCCAGCCCGAGGCGCTCGGCCACCCGCTCGAGCGGCGGAGGCGCGTTCACGATGCCTGCAGCAGGGCGGTCAGGCGGTCGTCGCCGTCGTCGTGCCGCTCCAGCCACCTCCGCACGTCGGCGTCGGCCAGTGCCGGCGCGCCCCGCAGGGCGGCGAGGTGCTCCTCGTCGAGCGCGTGGAGCACCCGCAGCAGCGTCGGGGCGAGGTCGAGCTCCCGGCCGGTGCGCAGCACGGCGTCGAGCACGGTCGGGTCCGTCGTGGCGGGCACGTTGACCAGGGCGCGCAGCGCTCCGTCGTCGAGGGCGCCCAGCGCGGGGAGGAGCTCGCGCCAGGCGTCGATCTCCGCCACGGCGGCCAGGAAGCCCGCGGCGCGGTCCGCGGGGAGACCGGCGACGACGCCGACCACGCGAGCGCGCGCCCTCGGGTCCAACGAGGTGACCAGGGTGAGGGCGTCGAGGTGCGCGTCGGTGGCGTGCGCGTGCTCCACGACGGCGACGAGGACGTCGTCGTCGAGCCCGTCCACGAGGGCCGGGAGCACCGAGCGGTCGTCGGCGAAGAGCGCGGCGCGCAGCAGGTCGCCCGGGTCGGCGCCGTCGACGACGGCGAGGGCCGACGCCGTCGGCACCACGGACACGAAGCGTCCGAGCACCACGTGCTCGCCGCGCTCCAGCAGGAGGCGGCCGATCTGCGCCACGAGCTCCACGTCGAGGTCCGCGACGATGCCGCGCACCCGGTCGGGGTCGAGGGTGAGGCACACCTCCGCCAGGAAGTCGGCGGGCAGCCGCCGCGCGAGGCGCACGGCCTCGGTCGGCGGCAGCGAGCCGGCGATGCGGGCGCTGACGAGGGGCCCGACCGCGTGCTGTGCCGCGCGGGCGGCGATGGCGACCGGCACGAGGGAGCTGAGGTGGGCGATGCGGGCGAACCGGTCGGCGTGCCGGGCGAAGAGCCGCTCGGCCACGTCGGTGCGGAACCGGCGGAGGTCGTCGGGGTCCGCGTCGGCGAGGAAGGCGACCTCGTCCAGGCCGAGGTCGAGCTCGTGGGCGAGCTTGGTGAGCTCGATGCGGGCGGCGAGCCGGGTGGCGGCGTTGCCGCCCCGGGGTGCGTCGCGGGCGGCGGTCTCAGCCACGGTCGGTCCCGAACACGAGCGCCCGGGCCCGGCCCCGGAGCGGTCGGGGCACGAAGCGCACGGCCTCCTCGAGCCCGTCGGCCACGGCGCGGTCCTCCGCACGGATCGCGAGGCTGATCGCGTCGTCGAGCACGGTCAGGTCGGCCTCGTCGTAGGCCTCGAGGAGCGCGAGCCGCTCGACGGGCAGGTCGAGCCTCCGGGCCATCGACGTGAGCACGGGTCGTGACATGCGCCTCACCCTACTCGCGGGTCACTTCGCTGCGGGAGATGCTGGGGACATGACCACCGTGATCCCGACCCCCCGCCCGGTCCCCGCACGCTCCGGACGGGCCGCCTGATGCTCGTTGCGTTCTCCGTCGCCCCCAGCGGCACCGGCCGGGACGACGCGTCCGTCGCCGACGCGGTCGCCGACGCCGTGCGCGTGGTGCGCGAGTCGGGGCTCCCGCACCGCACCGATGCCATGTTCACCACGATCGAGGGTCCGGACTGGGACACCGTGATGGACGTCGTCAAGCGCGCCACCGAGGCCGTCCAGGCCCACGGGACCCGGGTGTCCCTCGTGCTCAAGGCCGACATCCGTCCGGGCCACGAGGGCGAGCTCGACGGCAAGGTCCGGCGCGTCGAGGAGCGGCTGGCCGACGGGGGCTCCACCCGGTGACGCGGCCGTCCTCCCCGCTCGACGTCGTCGAGGTGCCCGGACACGGGGCCGAGGACGTGCTGGTCGCCACCGCCGGACCCCACGAGGGGTCGGTCTTCACGGGCACCGAGGACGGGGCGGTGCTCCGGGTCGCCCACGACGGTCGCCGGGTGACGCGCGTCGGGCACACGGGCGGGCGTCCGCTCGGCCTCGAGGAGCTGCCCGACGGACGGCTCCTCGTCTGCGACGCCCACCGTGGCCTCCTGGCCCTGGACCCCGCCACCGGCGCGGTCGAGACGCTGCTCACCGAGGTCGACGGCGTGCCGATGCGCTTCTGCAACAACGCGGCCGTCGCGCCCGACGGCACGGTCTTCTTCTCGGACTCCTCGACCCGGCACGGGATCGCGGAGTGGAAGCACGACTTCGTGCGCCTGACCCGCACGGGCCGGCTCCTCCGCCGCGACCCCGACGGCACCGTCACCGTCCTCCTGGACGGGCTCGCCTTCGCGAACGGGGTCGCCCTCGCCCCGGACGCCTCCTGGGTCGCCGTGGCCGAGACGGCCGCCCGCACCGTCGTGCGGCTCTGGCTCACCGGCCCGCGGGCGGGGGAGCGCGACCTCCTGGCCGAGGACCTGCCGGGCTACCCCGACAACATCGCCCGCGGCTCCGACGGCCTCGTCTGGCTCGCGCTCGCGAGCCCGCGGGACCCGGTCGTGGAGCGGCTGCAGCGGGCGCCGCTGTGGGTACGTCGCGCGGCCACCTCCCTGCCGGAGGCCGTGCAGCCCGCGCCGAAGCGCGTGGTCCACGTCCGCGCGGTCGACGCGGACGGCCGGGTGGTGCACGACCTCGACGTCGACGACCCGGCGGCCCGTCGGGCGTTCCACATGGTCACCGGCGTGCGGGAGCACGAGGGCACCGTCTGGCTGGGCAGCCTGCACGAAGCCGCCGTCGCCCGGCTCCGACCAGACCGCGGCTAGAGTGGCCGGACGCCTCGGGGCCGGTCGGGCCGGCCTCCGGCCGCACGGGCACCACGCCAACGAGAGGACCGCACGCATGGGACACCTGGAGTCGATCACGACGCCGGAGCACCTGCGTGACCTCTCGACCGCCGAGCTGACGGACCTGGCCGGGGAGATCCGCGACCTGCTCGTCGCCACCTGCGCGCGCACCGGCGGCCACCTCGGCCCCAACCTCGGCGTCGTCGAGCTCACGCTGGCGATCCACCGCACCTTCGCCTCGCCGCACGACCGGGTCGTCTTCGACACCGGCCACCAGACCTACGTGCACAAGCTGCTCACGGGGCGTGCTGCGACCTTCGACTCGCTCCGCCAGGAGGGTGGCCTGTCGGGCTACCCGAGCGCGGCGGAGTCACCCCACGACATCGTGGAGAACTCGCACGCGTCGACGGCGCTCAGCTACGCCGACGGCCTGGCGAAGGCCTACGCGCTCCAGGGCGCCGACCGCCACGTGGTCGCGGTCATCGGCGACGGCGCGCTCACCGGTGGCATGGCCTGGGAGGCGCTCAACAACATCGCGATCGCGCCGAACAGCCGGCTCGTCATCGTGGTCAACGACAACGGGCGGTCCTACACGCCGACCATCGGCGGCCTGGCCACGGCACTGACGGCGCTGCGCACCAGCCCGCGCTACGAGAACGTGCTCGACCTCGTCAAGCGTCGGCTCACCGCGGTCCCGGGGGTCGGGCCCGCGGCGTACGACACCCTCCACGCCATCAAGAAGGGGCTCAAGGACGCGATCGCGCCGCAGGGCCTCTTCGAGGACCTCGGTCTGAAGTACGTCGGGCCGGTCGACGGCCACGACCTCGAGGCCCTCGAGCACGCGCTGGCGCAAGCCAAGCGGTTCGACGGCCCCGTCATCGTGCACGCGCTGACGAACAAGGGGCAGGGGTACGAGGCGGCGCTGCGCCACGAGGCCGACCAGTTCCACGCGCCCGGTCCGTTCGACGTCGGCACCGGCGTCGAGAAGCCGAAGGGCCGCGGCTGGACCGACGTCTTCTCCGAGGAGATCGTGCGCCTCGGCGAGCAGCGTCCCGACCTCGTCGGCATCACCGCGGCGATGCTCCACCCCGTGGGCCTGCAGGCCTTCGCCGAGCGCTTCCCCGACCGCACCTTCGACGTCGGCATCGCCGAGCAGCACGCGGCGACGTCCGCCGCCGGCCTGGCCCTGGCGGGCATGCACCCCGTGGTGGCGGTCTACGCGACCTTCCTCAACCGCGCCTTCGACCAGGTGCTCATGGACGTCGCGCTGCACCGCTGCGGGGTCACCTTCGTGCTCGACCGCTCCGGCGTGACGGGCGACGACGGTGCGAGCCACAACGGCATGTGGGACATGTCGGTGCTCCAGGTCGTGCCCGGGCTCCGGCTCGCCGCGCCGCGGGACGCCACCCGGCTCGCCGAGCTCCTCGCGGAGGCCGTCGAGGTCGACGACGCCCCCACCGTCGTGCGCTACCCGAAGGGTCCGCCGCCGGCCGACATCCCGACCGTCGAGACCGTCGACGGCGTCGACGTGCTGCACCGCAGCGCGAGCCAGGACATCCTGCTCGTGGCCGTCGGCGCCATGGCCACGACGGCCATGGACGTCGCCGCCCGGCTCGAGGCCCAGGGCATCGGCGTGACGGTCGTCGACCCCCGCTGGGTCATCCCGGTGGCACCGGCGCTCGTCGACCTCGCCCGCGACCACCGCCTCGTGGTGAGCGTGGAGGACAACGGCCGCCAGGGCGGCTGCGGGGCGTCGCTCCTGAGCGCGCTCAACGACGCGCGGGTGACGACCCCCGTGCGGGTGCACGGCATCCCCCAGGAGTTCCTGGCCCACGCCAAGCGGGCCGCGATCCTGGAGCAGGTGGGCCTGGACGCGCAGACGCTCGCCCGGTCGTGCGTCGAGGAGATCACGGCGCTGGCCGACCACAGCCGCCTCCTCGACGTCGACCGCACCGGCTGAGGCCGGCGCCGGGGAGCGCGCCCGCGGCCGGTCCGGCCGGGTCCCGTGCGGCGCGTCGCGGCCGCGACGAGCCCGGGGTCACCACCCGCGTCGTACGGTCCCTCCTGTGAACGTCCTGCGCACCAAGTCCGTCGAACGGTCGATCGCCGACACCGAGGAGCCGGAGCACCGGCTCAAGAAGAACCTGACCGCGCTCGACCTCACGGTCTTCGGCGTGGGCGTCATCATCGGCGCGGGCATCTTCGTCTACACGGGCCAGGTGGCGGCCAGCAACGCCGGGCCCGCCATCGCGATCTCCTTCGCCATCGCGGGCCTCGCGTGCGCGCTGGCGGCGCTCTGCTACGCCGAGTTCGCCTCCACGGTGCCGGTCGCGGGCAGTGCCTACACGTTCAGCTACGCCACGTTCGGCGAGCTGGTCGCGTGGATCATCGGCTGGGACCTGGCGCTGGAGTTCACCGTGGGCGCCGCTGCGCTCTCGGTGGGCTTCTCCGGCTACCTCCAGGCGGTGCTCGAGGGCACGCCGTTCGCGATCCCCGACCAGATCGCCTCGGTCGAGTCCGGCGTGGTGAACCTGCCGGCGATCGTGATCTCGCTGCTGGTGATGGTCGTGCTCATCGGGGGCGTCAAGCTGTCGAGCCGCATCAACCAGGTCGTCGTCGCCATCAAGCTCGCGGTCGTCGCCATCGTCATCGTCATGGGCATCGGGTACGTGAAGCTGTCGAACTACACGCCCTTCATCCCGGAGTCGAAGCCCCCGGCGAGCGAGGGGGGCGGGGACTTCTGGTCGTCCACCCTCATCTCGTCGATCTTCGGCCTGGAGCCCGCGGTGTACGGCGTGGCCGGCGTCGTGGCCGGCGCCTCGATCGTGTTCTTCGCGTTCATCGGGTTCGACGTCGTCGCGACGACGGCCGAGGAGACGAAGAACCCGCAGCGCAACGTGCCGATCGGCATCCTGAGCTCGCTCGCCATCGTCACGGGCCTCTACATCGCGGTCAGCCTCATCATCACCGGCATGCAGAGCTACGACGAGATCGACCCGACGGACGCGGCCCCGCTCGCGACGGCGTTCGACGCGGTCGGCCAGGACTGGATCGGCGACGTCATCGCGATCGGTGCCTGCATCGGCCTCACGGTCGTCGTGATGATCCTGATGATGGGCCAGACGCGGGTCGCGTTCGCCATGGCGCGCGACGGCCTGCTCCCGCCGGTGCTGAGCAAGGTGCACCCGACGTACGGCACGCCGTACGTCATCACGATCATCGCGGGCGTCGGCGTCGCGGTCATGAGCGGCTTCGTGCCCTTCGCGACGCTCGGCCACCTCGTGAGCATCGGCACGCTGTTCGCCTTCGTGCTGGTGAGCATCGGGGTCGTCGTGCTGCGCCGCACCCGTCCCGACCTGCCCCGCGCCTTCCGGGCGCCCGCCGTCACGCTCGTCGCGACGCTCTCGGTGCTGCTGTGCGGCTACCTCATGCTCAACCTCACCGGTGAGACCTGGGTGCGCTTCGGCGTGTGGATGCTCATCGGCGTGGTCGTCTACTTCGCCTACGGCGTGCGCCGCAGCAACCTGGCGCGCGAGGAATCGGGCGAGAAGGCCGTCCCAGGTCGCTGACCTCGTCGGGGAACAACGGCGGGGCCCACTACGGTTGTGCCCTGCGCCGGTGACCGCCGGCGCGCAGGACCGGCTGAGGAGGAACGCGTGGAGCAGGAGCGAGCCGACCGCCTCGTGCACGTCGTCGACGACGTGGAGCCGCTGGAGGCTCCCGTGCTGCTGCTCGCCCTCGAGGGCTTCCTCGACGCGGGCCGTGCGGCCGACCTCGCCGTCGACCACCTGCTCACCGAGCGCGGGCCCGTGGTCGCGACGTTCGACGTCGACGAGCTCTACGACTACCGCGCGCGCCGTCCCCCGGTCTCGTTCGTCCGCGACCACTACGCGGACTACGCGGCGCCGCGCCTCGTCGTACGACGGCAGGCGGACGACGCCGGCACGCCGTACCTCCTGCTCACCGGCCCCGAGCCCGACATCCGCTGGGAGGCCTTCGCCCGCGGCGTGCGCACCGTGGTGGAGCGCTTCGGTGTCGCCCGGGTCGTCTCCATGGCGGCCGTGCCCATGGCGGTCCCGCACACGCGGCCCGTCGCGCTCACCGAGCACGCCAACGACCCGTCGGTCGTGCTGGGCAGCTCGGCGTGGCAGGGAGAGCTCCGGGTGCCGTCGAGCGCGCAGGCGCTCCTCGAGATCCGGCTGGGCGAGTGGGGTCACCTCATGCAGGGGGCCGTCGTGCACGTTCCGCACTACCTGGCCCAGATGAGCTACCCGCGGGCCGCGATCAGCCTGCTGGAGCACGTCACCCGGGTGGCCTCCCTCGACGTGGACCTCGCCGACCTGCGCGCGGCCGCCGAGCGCACGGACGCGGACGTCGCGGAGTACCTGGTGGAGCACGACGAGGTGCGCCAGGTGGTCGAGGGCCTCGAGCGCCAGTACGACACGTTCCACCGTGCCGAGGCCGCGGGGTCGAACCTGCTCGCCGAGGACGCGCCGTTGCCGTCGGGCGAGGAGATCGGACGCCAGTTCGAGCAGTTCCTCGCCGGGCTCGACGGTCCCGACGGTCCCGACGACCGGGCCTGAGCCCGCACCTCCCGAGAGACGAGAGAGGCCACGCCATGCCCCAGACCGCCGCCGAGCTGCTCGACCTGCTCGACCTCGAGACGATCGACGTCAACCTGTTCCGCGGCCGCCAGCCCGACACGGTGCGCCAGCGGGTCTTCGGTGGCCAGGTCGCCGCGCAGGCGTTCCTCGCCGGCGCGCGCACCGTCGACGCCGACCGGGCCGCCCACTCCCTGCACGCCTACTTCCTGCGCCCCGGGGACCCGCGGGTTCCCATCGTGTACGACGTCGAGCGGCTCCGCGACGGACGCTCGTTCTCGACGCGACGCGTCGTGGCCCGGCAGCACGGGCGGGACATCTTCTACGTGACCATCAGCTTCCAGGTGGCCGAGGACGGCTTCGAGCACCAGACGCGCATGCCGTCGGTGCCGGCCCCCGAGGACGGCATGCGGCTGGTCGACATCATCCGGGGACAGAGGAACGCGGACGTCAGCGTGTGGGAGCGCGAGTGGTCGGCGCTCGACGTGCGCTACGTCGGCATCTCGGGGATGGGGCTCCCCGCCGACGAGGCGAACCCCGCGCAGGCCCGCATCTGGGTGCGCATCGAGGGCGACTTCCCCGACGACCCGGTCCTGCAGCAGGCGGCGTTCGTCTACGCGAGCGACCTGACCCTCCTCGGCGCCACGCTCGTGCCGCACGGCACCACGATCAACTCGCCGGGACTGCAGCCGGCCTCGCTCGACCACACGGTCTGGTTCCACCGCGCGTTCCGGGCGGACCGCTGGTGGCTCTACGACCAGGAGTCGCCGTCCGCCGGCGGGGCTCGCGGCTTCGCGACGGCGGGGATCTACACCGAGGACGGCGGCCGCGTCGCGAGCGTCGCGCAGGAGGGCCTCATCCGCCGGGTCGAGGGCCCGAACCCGAACGCCATCTGACGCTCCGGAGGAAGACGCGGACCGGCCCTTGGCCGGAGAAGAAAACGCGGACCGGCCTCCCGCCGGAACAGGAAAACGCGGACCGCTCCGTACGTGCGGTCCGCGTTTTCCTGTGCTGCCGGGTCGCCCCCGGCCGGCGGTCAGAGCGCGTGCGTGCGCCCGAGCAGGTGCACCGCGCCGTTGCGCGGGCTCGTGAGCGAGAACGCCCAGCCGTCGTGCTCCGCGCGCGACCCGAAGGCCACGGTGCCCGGCAGGAACACCGGCTTGCGGAAGGAGACGTCGACCCGCACGGCGTCGGGCAGACGGTTCTCCAGCTGCGCGATGCAGCGGGCCTTGGTCCACATGCCGTGGGCGATCTGGCGCTGGAAGCCGAGCGCCTTGGCCGTCCACGGGTAGAGGTGGATCGGGTTGTGGTCGCCCGACACGGCGGCGTACCGGCGGCCGAGGTCGCCGCCCAGCCGCCAGCGCGTGCCGGTCGGGGCCACCTCCTCGAAGGGGGTGCCGAACGGCGCGTCGTCGTCGCCGCGTCCGCGGCGCAGGTACACCGACGTGCTCTCCCAGACCAGCTCGTCGCCCACGTGCGCGCTGGTGCGGAAGTCCAGGACCTTGCCCTTGGGGTGCGGCCGGGGCGAGCCGACCTCGGTCCGCACCGCCACCTCCTCGCCGATCGCGATCGGGCGGTGGGAGGAGATCGAGTTCTCCAGGTGCACCGTGCCGATCGCCGGGTAGGGGAAGCCGGGGTCGCTCATGATCGCCATGTGCAGCGGGAACGCCAGCATGTGGGGGAAGGGGAGCGGCGCCGTGTCCTTGGCGGGGAAGCCGCACACCTCGGCGTACGCCCGCACCGCGTCCCGCTCGACCCGCACCGGCGGCCGCTCGTAGGCCAGCCCGGCCGGGTCCCCGCCCGTCTTGCGGACGCCGGGGAGCTGGTTCAGACCGGGTACGGCGGGGAGCGCGGCCCGCGCGAGCACGCCCAGGCCGCCGCCGGTGGAGGTCAGGGTCTTCGTCGTGGGGCTCGCAGCAGCGGCCATCGCGTCAGGCCCCCAGCATCATCTGGCCGCACACCCGCACGACGTTGCCGTTGACCGCGGTGGAGCCGGGGGAGGCGAACCAGGCGATGGTCTCGGCGACGTCGACGGGCAGGCCACCCTGCGCCATGGCGTTGAGGCGCTGGCCGACCTCGCGGGTCGCGAACGGCACGGCCGCGGTCATCTGCGTGATGATGAAGCCCGGCGCCACGGCGTTGATGGTGATGCCGTCGGTCAGCTCGGGAGCGAGGGCCTCGACCAGCCCGATGACGCCGGCCTTCGAGGCCGCGTAGTTGGTCTGGCCCACGTTGCCCGCGATGCCGGCGATGGACGCCACGCCGATCACGCGGCCGTTGGGCCGGATGGCCTTCTGCTCGAGCAGCTCGGCGGTGATGCGCTCGGGTGCCGCCACGTTGACCGCGATGACGGAGTCCCAGCGGTCCTCCTTCATGTTGGCGAGCTTCTTGTCGCGCGTGATGCCGGCGTTGTGGACCACGATGTCGACGCCGCCGTGCTTGGCGAGCACGTGCTGCGCGATGCGCTGCGGCGCGTCCTTCGCCGTGATGTCGAGGGCGATGTGGTCGCCGTCGAGCTCCTTGACGAGCGCGACCAGGTCGGAGGCCGCCTGCGGGACGTCGACGCCGACGACGGTCGCGCCGTCGCGGTGGAGGACGCGGGCGATCTGCTCGCCGATGCCCCGGCTGGCGCCGGTGACGAGGGCGACCTTGCCCGCGAGCGGCTTCGCGAGGTCGGGGACGGGCTCCGCCGCCGTGGTGCCCGTGGCGCCGATGCGCACGACCTGGCCCGACACGTAGGCCGACTTGGGGGACAGGAGGAACGCCAGCGTCGAGTCGACGGCGGTCTCGGCACCCGGGGCGACGTAGACCAGCTGCACGGTGCTGCCGCGGCCGACCTCCTTGCCGAGCGACCGGGTGAAGCCCTCGAGCGCGCGCTGCGCGATCCGCTCGTCGGTCGACGTGGTGTCGGCGGGCGTCGTGCCCAGCACGACGACGCGTCCCGAGGACGTCAGGCTCCGCAGCACCGGGGTGAAGAAGTCGCGCAGGGCGCGCAGGTCCTCGGGGGTGGTGAGGCCGGTGGCGTCGAAGACCAGGCCCTTGTACGACGCGCCGTCCTCCGGGAGGGACGCCGAGGTGATCCCGAGGGCGTCGAGCGTCTCGGGCAGCTGCTCGACGAGCCGGCCGCGGCCGCCGACGAGGACGGTGCCGTCGACGAGGGGCGCCCCCTCGACGTACCGGTCGAGCGCCACCGGGCTGGGCAGGCCGAGGTTCTTGACGAGGATCTTGCCGACGGGGCTCGCGACGAAGCTCTGGTAGCGATCGGTCATGGTGGGACGTCCTCCAGGTGCGCAGGATCGGGCGACGGTGGATGATGGTGCGGGGGCAACACTACTCATCAGTAAGTAACGGGTAGTGTAACTCCGTGTCCACTTTTCGTGACGTGACCCTCAGCCGGTTCCGTCACGGCCGGGCCATCGCCAGGATAGGCACAGACTTCCCAACGATCAGGAGCACACCGACATGCAGGCACAGACCCGCCGTGTCGCCGTCATCGGCGGCAACCGCATCCCGTTCGCCCGGTCGAACACCGTCTACTCCGACGCCTCCAACCAGGAGATGCTGACCGCCGCCCTCGACGGGCTCGCCGAGCGCTTCGGCCTCGTCGGGGAGCAGGTCGGCGAGGTCGTCGCCGGCGCCGTGCTGAAGCACTCCCGCGACTTCAACCTGGCCCGCGAGTCGGTGCTCGGCTCGAAGCTCGCGCCGACGACGCCTGCGACCGACCTGCAGCAGGCCTGCGGCACCGGCCTCCAGGCGGTCATCTACGTCGCGAACAAGATCGCCCTCGGCCAGATCGACGTGGGCATCGCGGGCGGCTCGGACACGACGTCCGACGCGCCGATCGCCCTCGGCGAGAACCTGCGGAAGATCCTGCTCGAGGCCAACCGCGCGAAGGACCTCAAGGGCCGCCTGGCCGCGTTCGCCAAGATCCGGCCGGCCGACATCATCCCGACCATCCCGCAGAACGGCGAGCCCCGCACCGGGCTGTCGATGGGCGAGCACCAGGCCCTCACCGCCATCGAGTGGCAGGTCGCCCGCGAGGCGCAGGACGAGCTCGCCGCGGCGTCGCACCAGCACCTGGGTGCGTCGTACGACGAGGGCTGGCAGGACGACCTGGTGACGCCGTTCCGCGGCGTCGAGCGGGACACGAACCTCCGCCCCGACTCCACGGCCGAGAAGCTCGCCAAGCTCAAGCCGGTGTTCGGCAAGGGCGAGGCCGCGACGATGACGGCCGGCAACTCGACGCCGCTGACGGACGGAGCGTCTGTGGTACTGCTGGCCTCGGAGGAGTGGGCCGAGGCGCACGGGCTCCCCGTGCTGGCCTACTTCACGGCCTACGAGACGGCGGCCGTGGACTACGTGCACGGCGGCGAGGGACTGCTGATGGCCCCGGCCTACGCGATGCCCCGGATGCTCCAGCGCGAGGGCTACGACCTGCAGGACTTCGACTTCTACGAGATCCACGAGGCGTTCGCCTCGCAGGTGCTGTCCACGCTGGCCGCCTGGGAGGACCCGGTGTTCTGCAAGGAGCGTCTCGGCCTCGACGCCCCGCTGGGCGCGATCGACCGCTCCAAGCTCAACGTGAAGGGCTCGTCGCTCGGCGCCGGCCACCCGTTCGCCGCCACGGGCGGCCGCATCGTCGCGAACGCGGCGAAGCTGCTGGCCGAGAAGGGATCGGGCAAGGCCGTCATCTCGGTCTGCGCGGCCGGTGGCCAGGGCGTGACCGCGATCCTCGAGCGCCCCTGACGTCACCCGACCGGCCCCGCCGCACCTCGGAGCGGCGGGGCCGGTCGGCGTGCCGGGGACTGGCGCCGCTCAGGAGGCCGAGGCCGCCAGCGCGAGCGCGGAGGTCACCATGTGGCTGCGGACCTGCTCGGTGGTGATCGACGAGACGACGGGGATGCCCGGTGCGGCCTCCTTGACGAGGATGCCGACCCGCGCGAGCTGGAGCGCGCCGAGCCCGCTGGCGTAGAGCGTGTTGGACAGCAGGATGGGGTCCTCGACCGCGAAGTCGCCCGCCTGCACGCCGTCCTCGAGCACGGCGGTCAGCACCGCGAGGCAGCCCGAGATGCCGCGCCCCAGCCGCAGCAGGGCGCTCTCGCTGATCTCGTCGAGCAGCTCGGTGCCGGTGCGGCGCATGAGGGTCTGGGCGCAGTCGACGAACGCCGGGTGGGCCATGCCGTAGTCGACGAACGCCGAGACGACGGCCTCCAGGCGCGCCGCGGACGGCCCGTGCGACGCCGCTCCGGCGGCCAGGGCGTCGCGCAGCTCGTCGAGGTAGCCGACGAGCGTGAGCGCGAACAGCTCCTCCTTGCCCGTGAAGTGGCGGTAGACGATCGCGCGGTTGATGCCGACGGCGCGGGCGATGTCCTCGATCTGGGCGTCACGCACGCCGCGCTCGTCGAAGAGGGCGCGCGTGGCGTCGAGGATCTCGCGCTCGCGCTGCCGCCGGCGGGAGGCGGCGGCCGAGCGGCGTCCGTCGCGCGGTGCGGCACCCGCGGGCGCAGCGGTGTCCCTGGGGTCGCTCATGGCAGGAGCCTAGTGCAACGTGCAGTTGCACGCCCGTTGCACACGGGTCGCAGGCAGGGTGCCGGACCCCGGGCACCGAGGCTGGCAGGCTGGGCTGACGGGCGGGGTCGGCAGGAGGGTCGGCAGGAGGGGAGTGGCAGCCGTGGAGCACCAGACGCGTCGCTGGCGACCCGCGTGGCCGTGCCCCGTCGGTGGGGTGCTCGTGCAGCAGCGGCACGGCGGACGTGACCCCTCGTACGCCGTGACCCCGGACGGTGCCCACTGGCGCGCCTTCCGCACGCCGCAGGGGCTGGGGACGCTCCGGGTCCGCGCGGTGGCCGGCGAGGTCGAGCTCGACGCCTGGGGCGACGGCGCGGAGTGGCTCCTGGACGCGGCACCGGGCCTCCTCGGCGCGGACGACGACGTCGCCGGCTTCACGCCCCGGCACGCGATCGTGGCCGACGTGTGGCGGCGCAACCCGTCGTGGCGGTTCTCGCGCAGCGGCCTCGTGCTGGACGCGCTCGTGCCCGCGGTCTTCGAGCAGAAGGTGACGGGCCAGGAGGCCTTCGGTGCGTGGGGTCGGCTGCTGCGCCGGCACGGCGAGGCCGCCCCCGGTCCGGACGTGCCGGCGGCGCCGCGACTGCAGGTCGCACCGTCGGCGGAAGTCCTCGCCCGCATCCCGTCCTGGGAGTGGCTCCAGCTCCCCGTCGACCACGCCCGCTCGCGCACCGCGGTCCAGGTGGCGCGCGTCGCCGCCGGCCTGGAACGCACCGTCGCGCGCCCTCCCCGCGAGGCCGAGCCGCTGCTCCGCTCGGTGCCGGGCGTCGGGGTCTGGACGGCTGCGGAGACCCTCCGGCGGGCCTGGGGCGACCCCGACGCGGTGAGCTTCGGGGACTACCACGTGGCGAAGGACGTGGGGTGGGCGCTGACGGGCACGCCGGTGGACGACGCCGGCCTGGCCGAGCTCCTCGAGCCCTACCGACCGCATCGGGGGCGGGTCGTCGAGCTGCTCGCGCGCGCCGGCCTGGGGCGGCCCCGCCGGGGCGCGCGGATGGCGCC
Organism: Nocardioides zeae; assembly: GCF_030818655.1. Classification (NCBI taxonomy): domain Bacteria; kingdom Bacillati; phylum Actinomycetota; class Actinomycetes; order Propionibacteriales; family Nocardioidaceae; genus Nocardioides; species Nocardioides zeae. Next base: position 1,333,731 of record NZ_JAUTAN010000001.1, read on the forward strand.
CCGACGCCACCTCCCGGGGTCCCGGCGGTGAGGGCGGGCAGCGCTCTGGCCAGCGGTGACGCTGTACTGCCACTGGCAGGCGCCAGTGGCAGGGAGATCGGCCCGGGGGACTTGCGAACTCCCTCCCGACCCTCCACTCTGTGATCCGCGTAACCCCGGGGTGAACCCCGCGTTACCCCCTGTGACCGCTTGAGGGAGTGGAACGGAGCCAATGCATGTGGACGCCTCGCGCCCGGAGCACGACCGGCTGCACGAGCAGCCCGTCGTGGCGTCGGCGGGTGGACGGATGACGGTGACCGCGCCGTCCTCCGTGGGCCACCTCGCCGACCGGGGCGCCGGCAGCGTGCTGGCGACGGTGGCGACGACCTCCGACGCCGCCCTGGCGACCTGGGCCAGCGGGCCCACCGGTCCGCAGCTGCTCGTCCGGCTCACCGAGCTCCTCGTCGAGGGCTCCCGCGGCCGCGCCGTCGACGCCGACGTGCTGGTCACCTTCGCGCTCCACCGCCGCGGCCAGGTCGTCGACCGCGTCCGTCTCCTGCTGGAGGCGGGCAGCCCGGGTGGCGGCGCCGCGCCGTACGACGGAGCCCGCGCCCTGCGCGCGGACGTGCGCTCGGTCGTGGTCCGGTGCACGCCCCTCACTTTCGCGCGGCTCGTGACGGGCCAGTGCTCCGCGCCGCTCGAGCTGCTCGCCGACCGGCTGGGCGTGGAGGGGGACGCGGCCACGGTGCTGGACGCCGGCCGCGTGCTGCGCTGCCCGGCGAACGGGACCGCGCTGGTGGACCCGGCCGGGCTCGAGCCGCGCGCCGTCGCGTCCGCCCTGCGCGGCGTGTCGACCGCGCACCTCCGCTCGGTGATGCGCGGCCCGTTCCGCGACGTGGTGCTCGGCGAGGTGGCCCGGCGGCTGCCCGAGCACGTGCGGCCGGAGGCGGCGCGACTGCGGCTCACGGCCGTGCTGCGGGTCACCGGTCCGTCGCGCGACGACGCGCCGGAGGTGACCGACCGTTTCGTCGTCACGATGACCGACGGACGCGTTAAGGTGACGCGGCTCACGGGGCCGGACGCCCCACCCGCCTCTCGGCGCGACGTCACGCTCACCTGCACGGGGGAGGACTTCCTGCGGCTCGCGACCGGCCACCTCCACCCCGTCACGGCCGTCCTCCGCGGACGTCTGGCCGTGCGCGGCGACCGAACCGCGGCGCTGCAGCTCAGCACCGCCCTCGACATCCCCCGACCGAGCTGAGGAGCACGCAGTGTCCGCTTCCACCCGCAGCGTGCCCGGGGTCGCGCTGGTCAGCGACCTGAAGGGTCGTGCGCAGACCGGCATCACCACGACGGGCGCGATGATCATCCTCGCCGTCGAGGCGACGAGGGCGATCTTCGTCGACATCGCGAAGCGGAAGTTCTCCTGGCAGGAGGCGCTCTTCCAGGCCTGGTTCATGACGAAGGTGTCGCTGCTGCCGACGATCCTGGTGGCCATCCCCTTCGGCGTCATCGTCTCCGTGCAGATCGGCGGCATCGCCAACCAGATCGGCGCCATCTCGTTCTCCGGCGCCGTCAACGGCATCGGCGTGCTGCGCCAGGGTGCGCCGCTCGTGACCTCGCTCATGATCGCCGGCGCGGTCGGCTCGGCGCTCTGCTCCGACATCGGCGCGCGCACCGTGCGCGAGGAGGTCGACGCGCTGCGGGTCATGGGCATCAACCCGGTGAACCGGCTGGTCGCCCCCCGTCTGTTCGCCGCGATCGTCGTGGCGCTGCTGCTCAACGTCATCGTGGCGGTGACCGCGATCGCGACGGGCTACTTCCTCAACGTCGGCGGTGGCAACGTCAGCTCGGGCACCTACCTGAACTCGTTCATCTCGTTCTCCCAGGTGACGGACCTCCTGCTGGCCGAGATGAAGGCGGCGATCTTCGGCTTCATCGCGACGATCGTCGCCGCCCACAAGGGCCTGAACGCGAAGGGCGGCCCGAAGGGCGTCGCCGACGCGGTGAACCAGGCCGTCGTCCTGAGCTTCATCCTGCTGTCGGTGGTGAACGTCGCCCTCACGCAGGCCTACGTGATGCTCGTCCCGCAGCGGATCGCCTGAGAGGAGGAGAGACGTGGCCAGCAAGATCCTCGACGGTCCCACCGACGCGCTCGCGCGGTTCGGCGACTTCGTCACCTTCGCGGTGCGGGCGCTGCTCGCGACCCGGTACACGCTCGTCAACTACCGCAAGGAGGTGCTGCGCCAGCTGATGGACATCAGCTGGGGCTCCGGCGCCATCATCGTCGGCGGCGGCACGATCGGCGTCATGGTGCTGCTGTCGCTCTCGGCGGGCACGTCGCTGGGCATCGAGGGCTTCAACGGCCTCGAGCTCGTCGGCCTCGCACCGCTGACCGGCTTCGTGTCGGCGTCCGTCAACACCCGCGAGCTCGCGCCGCTCATCGCGGCGCTCGCGCTCGCCGCCCAGGTCGGCTGCCGGTTCACCTCTCAGCTCGGGTCCATGCGGATCCACGAGGAGATCGACGCCCTCGGCGTCATGGCGGTGCACCCGCTGCGCTACCTCGTGACGACCCGCGTGCTGGCGTCGATGATCGCGATCCTGCCGCTCTACCTCATCGGGCTCATCGGCTCGTGGATCGCGTCGCAGTTCGCGGTGGTGGTGGTGTTCGGCCAGTCGGCCGGAACCTACGAGTACTACTTCGACATCTTCATCTCGGGACGCGACGTCTTCTTCTCGGTGATCAAGATCGTGGTCTTCGCCGCGCTCGTCACGCTCATCCACTGCTGGTTCGGCTTCAACGCGGGCGGGGGACCGCAGGGTGTCGGCGAGGCGACCGGCCGCGCCATCCGCGCCAGCATCGTGGTCGTCATCCTCATGAACATGCTGCTCACGCTGGCCTTCTGGGGCAACGACCCCGGATTCCGGATCACGGGGTGAACGGGGTGGACCGATGAACGTCATGGACCTGCTGCGCGGCAACACGCGCGACCCCAGCCGTGCCACGCTCGTGGTGCGCGGCATCGTGGGCCTGGCCGTGCTGGCCCTGGTGGTCGCCCTGCTCGTGCTCGTCGGGCGCGGCGCCTTCGCGGAGAAGTTCGACGCGACGGTGACGCTCGACAACGCCGGCGGCGCGCTCGTCGGCGGCTCCGACGTGCGCTACGAGGGCGTGGTGATCGGTCGCGTCCAGTCGATCGCCCACGGCTCCGAGCGCGACGCGGAGACCGGCCGCCAGCCCGTCGAGGTGGGGGTGCAGCTCGACCCCGAGCTCTCCGAGGACGTCCCCGACAACGTCGTCGCCCGGGTGCTCCCCGCGACGGTGTTCGGCACGTCGTTCGTCGAGCTCGTCTCGCCCGGCGCGAGCGGGGACTTCCTCCAGGCCGGACAGCGCATCCCGCAGGACACCAGCCAGGAGACCCTCGAGCTGCAGCAGGTGCTCGACAGCATCGACCAGATCGTGACGGCACTCGGTCCCGCCGAGCTCGCGACCACGCTGCGCAACCTCGCCCAGGCGCTCGACGGCAACGGCGAGCAGCTCGGCGTGACGATCGAGCGGCTGGGGTCCTACCTGGGTCGCCTCAACCCGGAGATGCCGGCCGTGCGCCGCAACCTCGAGCTCCTGTCGTCCAACCTCGAGGCCTTCCAGCGCTACGCCCCCGACCTCTTCGAGGCCACCGACGACGTGCTCGTCGCGGCCCGCACGCTCATCGAGCAGGAGGGGAACTTCGCGGCCCTGGTCACCAACGGCTCGGCGGCCTTCGACGAGACCAACGCCCTGCTGACCGAGAACGAGGAGCAGCTCATCTCCGTCCTCATGACGACGGCCGTGACGGTCGACGTGCTCTTCGACGAGCGCGACCAGGTGGTCGCCGGCGTGCTGGCGGCGGCCGACTTCGGCCGCGGCTTCACCGAGGCCATGAGCTTCGGCCGCTACGTGCGCATCGACGCGAACCTCGTGCTCACCGGACCGCGGCCGTACGGCGCGGCCGACTGCCCGACGTACGGCGACCTGCGCGGACGGGGGTGCTGACGTGACCGGATGGAAGAGCACCCTCGTCAAGTTCACCATCTTCGCGGTCATCTCCGTCGTGCTCTTCGTCGGCCTGTTCCGGATGATGACGAACTCCGTCGGCGGCGACACCGCGACGTGGACCGCCCAGTTCACGGCCGTCAGCGGCCTGCGCGAGGGCGACGACGTGCGGGTCGCCGGCGTCAAGGTGGGCCGCGTCGAGACCATCGAGCTCGGCGAGGGCAACGTCGCCGAGGTGACGTTCTCGCTGCGCGAGGACCAGCCGGTCTACGAGAAGACCCTGCTGGCGCTGCGGTACCAGAACCTGCTGGGCCAGCGGTACCTGGCGCTCAGCGCCCCCGAGGACCGGGGGGCCGAGCTGGAGCCGGGCGGCACCATCCCGCTCGAGCGGACGTCACCGGGCTTCGACCTCACCGTGCTGCTCAACGGCTTCGAGCCGCTCTTCAACGTGCTGGAGCCCAGCGAGGTCAACCAGCTGGCGGCCAACATCGTCGCGGTGCTGCAGGGCGAGGCCGGCACGATCGAGTCGCTGCTGCAGAACACGGCCGAGGCGACGCAGTACCTGGCGAGCAAGGACGAGGTCTTCGGCGAGGTGCTGACCAACCTGACGCCCGTGCTGGAGAACCTCGACGAGCAGTCGGCGCAGTTCGACGCGACCGTCGACCAGCTGCGGGACCTGATGACCGGGCTCGCCGCCCAGCGCGACGTCTTCGCCGACTCCATCGACAACCTCGGTGACCTCGTGGCCTCGACCTCGGACCTCCTCGGGGAGATCCGGGCCCCGCTGGCCTCCGACATCCAGAGCCTGCAGAGCACGGCCGCGCTGCTCGCCCGTGAGCAGGAGCGGGTGGCGCGCACCATCGAGTCGCTGCCGCTGCTGCTGGGCGGGTACGGCCGGTCCATGTCCTACGGCGCCTACCTCAACGTCTACATCTGCACCCTCGGGGTGGAGGTGCTCGGCGCGACCGCCTACGTGCCCAGCGCGGGCGGCCCGTACTCGGAGGGGTGCACCCTGTGAGCAAGTTCAGCCTGGCCAACGCCAACCGCTACCGCGTCGGACTCGCGGGTCTCGCGGTCCTCGCCTTCGTCGCGGCGCTCGTCGGCGCCGCGTCGGGCCTCTCGATCGGCACCCGCACCTACTCGGCGATGCTCCAGAGCACCGGCGGGATCCGAGCCGGCGAGGAGGTCCAGGTCGCCGGTGTCAGTGCCGGCGACGTGACGTCCGTCGAGCTCGACGGCGAGGCCGTGCGCGTCACCTTCACCATGGACGAGGACATCGAGCTCGGTGCGGGCACCACCGCCGAGGTCAAGGTCGCCACCCTCCTCGGCACGCACTTCCTGCTCGTCACGCCGGGCGGCGAGGGCGAGCTCGACGACGACACGATCCCGGTGGCCCAGACGCGGGTGCCCTACAACCTGCAGGACGCCGTCGACGGCGCGGTGGGCGAGCTCTCCGAGTTCGACACCGTGCAGCTCGAGCAGAGCCTCGCCCAGATCACCGAGGTGCTCGACGTCACGGGGGACGACATCGGTCCGGCCCTCGACGGCGTCGAGGCGCTCTCCGGGGTCGTCGTCGAGCGGTCCGACCAGCTCTCCTCGCTGCTGACGGCGGCGCGCCAGGTCACCCAGCAGCTCACGGACACGACCCCCGCGCTCATCGAGCTCATGCAGCAGGGTGACCTCATCCTCGACGTGCTCCGGGTGCGCCGCGACGCGATCAGCCAGCTGCTCACCGACATGACGGAGCTGGGCAACCTGCTGACGGGGGTGATCGAGGACAACGAGGAGGCCGTCGGCCCGCTCCTGAGCGACCTCGACGTCACCGTCGGCGTGCTCCAGCGCCACGAGCAGACCCTCAACCAGGCGTTGACGATGCTGCCGGCGACCGCCCGGTACTTCACCAACAGCGCCGGCACCGGGCCGTGGGTCGCGCTCTACACGCCCGCCGCCCTGCCCGACAACCTCGAGTGCGTCATCGAAAGGCGGTGCGTGGGATGAGCACGCCGACCACGGCCCGACCGAGCCGTCGCCCCCTCGTGCGGCGCGCCCTCGCGGGGCTCGCGATCGCCGGGCTCCTGGCGAGCACCGGCGGGTGCTCCGTCGGCGACGACAGCATCACCGTCACGGCCCAGTTCCGCACGACCTCCGGTCTGTTCGTCGGCAACGACGTCGGCATCCTGGGCGTCACGGTGGGCACGGTCACCGAGATCGAGCCGCGCGGCGAGATCGTCGACGTGACCCTCGAGATCGGGCCCGACGCCGACCTGCCGGCCACCGCCGGGGCGGTCGTCGCGTCGCGCTCGGTCGCCACGGACCGGTACGTCGAGATGACGCCCGCCTTCGCCGACGGGCCCCGCCTGGAGGACGGAGCGGTGATCCCCGTCGAGCGCACCCGCACGCCGGTGGAGTTCGACGAGGTGCTCGAGACGCTGCGCACCTTCAGCGACGGCCTCCGCGGACCGGACGGCAACGCCGACACGCTCAACCGCCTGCTCGAGGTCGGCGCCGAGACCCTCAACGGCCGGGGCCAGCAGATCAACGAGACGATCACCCAGTTCGCCGCCGCGGCGGAGGCGCTGTCGGGCAACACCGACGACGTCGCCGGCACCATCGTCGACCTCGACGAGCTGACGACCCTGCTGGCCACCAACCAGGACACGATCAACGAGTTCCTCACCAGCGTCACCGAGGCGACCGAGCTGTTCGCGGCGGAGCAGGACAACTTCGGCGACTCGCTCGTGGCGCTGAGCAACGCGCTCGAGGCCCTGGGCCGCTTCTCGGTCGAGAACCGCGCGGGCATCGTCAACACCACGCGCGGCCTCACCGACGTGCTCGAGAACCTCGTGGAGCACCGGGCCCAGCTCGAGGAGACCATCGAGATCGCGCCGCTCGCCTTCCGCAACGTGGGCGACGCGGTCACCGACGACAACCGGGTGCTGGTGAAGCTGCCGCCCCAGTACTTCTCGCCGGTCCAACCGGTGACGGAGGCCCTGTGCCAGAGCCTGGCCGACCTGCCGCTGGACCTGTGCCAGCAGCTCGGCACGAGTCCCGACCTGCTCGCCCTCCTCGGCGACCTGAGGGAGCTGTTGCAGCCATGATCGACCCCCGCACCTCCACCGCAGCCCCGGCGCGGCGCCTCGTCGCCGCCGTCGTCGCCCTCGGACTGGGCGCCGCCGCCCTCACGGGCTGCAGCTCGGCCCGCGAGCGGGCCGACGCCCTGCGCCCGTCCGCGGTCGGCGCCGGGCAGTACACGATCGAGGCGACCTTCTCCGACGCCCTCAACCTCCCGGCGGGCGCCGCCGTGAAGCTCGACGGCGTCAAGGTCGGCAAGGTCGTCGACATCCAGCCCGCCGACTACGCCGCCCGCGTCACGATGGCCGTCGACGAGGACGTCGAGATCCCGGAGGGCTCCGACTTCCGGCTGCGCTACACGACGGCTCTCGGCGAGGTGTACGTCGAGGTCTCGGCCGCCGAGGACGGCGGGGCGCCGCTGGCGGACGGCGCCGTGGTGCCCGCCGACGCGACGACCGTCGCGACGACCGTCGAGGACGCGCTGGCCTCGGCCTCGCTGCTCGTCAACGGCGGCAACCTGGGGCAGATCCAGACGATCGTCGGCGAGCTCAACACCGCGCTCGACGGTCGGGTCGGGGCGACGCAGAACTTCATCGAGCAGACCGACGTCTTCCTGGCCGAGGCCCTCGCCTCGACCCAGGAGATCGACCGGGTGCTCGACGCCCTCGCGGCCGCGTCGCAGACCCTCGACGCCCGCGAGGAGACCATCAACGCGGCGCTGCGCGACCTCCGGCCGGCGGCCCAGACCCTGACGGAGAACACCGACGACCTCGCGGCGCTCCTCGAGAGCGCGGACGCGCTGGCGATCACGGCCGACGGCCTGGTGGAGAGCACGCGCGACGACCTCGTGCAGATCGTCGACGAGCTCGGACCGGTGCTGGACACGCTCCTCGACGCGGAGGACGAGCTCCTGCCGGCGCTCGACGACCTGCAGACCTTCGGTGCCACGATCGACTCGCGCACGCCGACGGACTACCTGAACCTCTACTTCAAGCTGCGCGTCACCTCCGTCCTCAACTCACCGCTGCCGGGCCTGGGCGACCTGCTCGGCGGCTCGACCCCGAACGGAGGCTGAGATGGCGCGCCTCGTCCCCAGCAAGCCGGTGCTCAGCGTCGTCGGGCTCGTCGTCACGCTCGCGATCTGCGTCGGGTACCTCCTGACGGTCGTGCTCAACCTGCCGCTCACGGGTCGACCCGACCGGGTCACCATCGAGCTGCCGCGCTCCGGTGGTCTCTTCGAGGGGTCGGCCGCGGCGTACCGGGGGTCGCGGGTCGGCACCGTCGAGCAGATCCGCATCAACCCCGACGGCGGGGTGACCGCCACGGTCAGCCTGTCGGACGGGGTCGAGGTCCCGCGCTCGACGCAGGCGCAGGTGCGGAGCCTCTCGCCGGTGGGTGAGCAGTACCTGGACTTCCGTCCGGAGAACGACGAGGGCCCGTACCTCGCCGACGGCGACACGATCTCCGCCGACGCGGTGGACATCCCGGTCTCGTTCGCCGAGGCGGCCGAGAGCGTCAACGCGTTCATCGAGGTCATCGACCAGAACCAGCTGCGCACGGTGCTGCAGGAGCTGGGCACGGCGACCGACGGCGTCGGCGACGACCTCGAGACGCTCCTCGACGCGACCGACCAGCTCTCGACCGCCCTCGACGAGGTGTGGCCCGAGACCCAGAACCTCCTCGTCAACGGCGAGACGGTGGGCGAGGTGCTCCAGGGCAACCAGGAGAACCTCGAACGGTTCTCGGCCGCGGCCGCCTCGCTCGCGGCCTTCCTGCGGGACTTCGACCCCACCTTCCGCGACATCCTCTCCCGCGCCGGTGGCGACTTCGCCAACACGCGCCTGCTCGTCGCGGACCTCCGCCCCGTGCTGCCGCCGCTGCTCACGCAGCTCGACGTCCTCGGGCAGGTGGTCTACGAGCGCGAGCCGCACCTGCGGGCACTGCCCGACGCCCTCGTCTACGGCAACAGCCGCTTCGCCTCCGCCTTCGAGGACGGCTGGCTGAACGTGGACCTGTGGTTGCAGGGGGCCGACGAGTGCGACTACCGCGACTTCCGGGCCGACCCCATGGGTGTCGACCAGCAGCCGCTGTTCCTCGACGGCCGGTGCGCGGTGGGCGGGCCGGTGCGACGCGGGGCCCAGCACGCCCCGGCGCCGCTCGACCGCTGAGGCTCAGAGCAGCGGGCGCAGGGGGGCGAGCACGAACTCGGTGAACTTCCGGTGCGCCGAGCGTGCCTCCCACTCGGCGCTGTGCAGCTCGAGCGAGTGGCCCTGGTCGGTGAGGAAGATGGCCTCCATCGTCGCGGCGAACTGCTCGTCGATCACCTCGACGTTGACCTCGTAGTTGCCCTGGAGGCTGAGCCGGTCGACGTTGGCCGTCCCGACGGTGGACCAGCTGCCGTCGATCGTCGAGGTCTTCGCGTGCACCATCGCCTCGCGGAAGCGCAGGATGCGCACGCCGGCGTCGAGCAGCTGGGAGTAGTAGCCCCGGGAGATCCAGTCGGCCACCACGTGGTTCGACTTGTGGGGGAGCAGCACGCGGACGTCGACGCCCCGGTTCGCCGCGCGCACGAGCGAGTCCACGAAGTCCTGGTCCGGGATGAAGTAGGCGTGCGTCATCCAGATGTGGTCGGTGGCGCGGTCGATGGCCTCGAGGTACATCGAGCGGATGGGGAACATCCACAACCGCGGGATGTTGCGGTGGATCCGGATGCGGGGTTCCCAGACCGACGCCGCCTCGAGGAGGAGCGGGCGCTCGCTGGAGCGGAAGCGCTTGCGCCGGTTGAGGTTCCAGAAGTCCGCGAAGGTGCGGGTGAGGTCCCAGACGCTCGGCCCGGTGAGGCGCACGTGGGTGTCGCGCCACTCGGTGGCGTAGGCGGAGCCGATGTTGTACCCGCCGACGAACGCGACCTCGTCGTCCACGACCAGGATCTTCCGGTGGTCGCGCCCGTACCGGCGGAGGTCCCAGAAGCGCAGGCCCGCGCTGTAGACGGGGTAGCGCAGGACCTTGATCTCCGGCGGGAAGCGCTTGAAGCGGGGCGAGACGACGAGGTTCGCGAACGCGTCGTAGATGCAGTAGACCTCGACCCCGCGCCGGGCGGCGTCGACGAGTGCCGCCTTGAACCGCTCGCCGACCTCGTCGCCCTTCCAGATGTAGGTCTCGAGGAGGATCCGCTTCCGGGCGCCGGCGATCGCCGCCAGCATGTCGTCGTAGAGATCCTGGCCGTAGGTGTAGACGGTCATCTCCCCGCCGCCCACCTCGTTGCTCGAGGGGGGAGTGGTGGGGAACGGGCGGGGCTTCTTGCCACGCCGCCGGTAGGAGTCCACGAGGGTCATCCCGATCGCGAGGGCGAACGGCACGCCGACCAGCGCGAGCAGCGTCCGGCGCAGGGCACGCAGCAGCCGGTCGGTGGGGGCGCCCCGGAGTCTCACGGACCCAACCTACCCAACCGCGGCGTCCGGGCGGCGGTGGGAGCCGTTGTCCGCCGCGGAGCGCCTGGGGGACGGTCTCCGGCGGATGTGGTTGGCTTCTGCCCGACAGGGTGGGACCGGGCTGGACGACGCGGGACGAGGGTTGTGGATGACGGAGCGGGGCCGCGTGCTGGTCGTCGACGACGATGCCGACATCCGGGAGCTCGTCGCCATCGTCGTGGGGCAGCTGGGTGTCGACGTGCTGCAGGCCGGTGACGGGCTGACCGCTCTCGAGCTGGCCCGGCGCGAGTCGCCGCACCTCGTCACCCTCGACCTCGGGCTGCCCGACATCGACGGCATCGAGACGTGCCGTCGGCTCCGCGAGTTCTCCGACGCCTACGTGCTGATCCTCACGGCCCGCGAGGAGCGCGCCGACCGCGAGGTGGGCTCGGAGAGCGGGGCGGACCAGTTCATGAGCAAGCCGTTCGCGCCGAAGCAGCTGCGCGCGACGGTCCGCGAGGCGCTCGGTGCGCGCGGGGTCGAGCTGGCCTGACGCTCGGGGCGCCGTCGCCCGCGAGGACTGTCGGTGCCGCGTCGTACGCTCGCAGGCATGCGACCCGTCACCGATCTCGAGCGCAGCGTGGCCCCGCTGCACGTGCTCTCCGACTACCAGCCGGGCGGCGACCAGCCGACGGCGATCGCCGAGATCACGCGGCGCATCCAGGGCGGCACGGAGGACGTGGTGCTCCTCGGTGCGACCGGCACCGGCAAGACGGCCACCGTCGCGTGGGTCGCGGAGCAGCTCCAGCGCCCGCTGCTCGTCCTGCAGCCCAACAAGACCCTGGCGGCCCAGTTCGCCAACGAGCTGCGGCAGCTCTTCCCGAAGAACGCGGTCGAGTACTTCGTGTCCTACTACGACTACTACCAGCCCGAGGCCTACGTGCCGCAGACGGACACCTACATCGAGAAGGACTCGGCGATCAACGAGGAGGTCGAGCGGCTGCGCCACTCGGCGACCAACTCGCTGCTCACCCGCCGCGACGTCATCGTCGTCTCGACCGTGTCGTGCATCTACGGCCTCGGCACCCCGCAGGAGTACGTCGACCGGATGCTGCGGCTGCGGGTGGGCGAGGAGCACGACCGGGACAGCGTGCTGCGGCGCCTCGTGGAGATCCAGTACGCACGGAACGACATGTCGTTCACGCGCGGCACGTTCCGCGTGCGCGGCGACACGCTCGAGATCTTCCCGGTCTACGAGGAGCACGCGGTGCGCGTCGAGTTCTTCGGCGACGAGATCGAACGCCTCTCGACCCTCCACGCGGTCACGGGCGAGGTGCTGACGGAGGACACCGAGCTCCACGTGTTCCCGGCGTCGCACTACATCGCGGGCCCCGAGCGCATGGAGAAGGCGATCCGCGGCATCGAGGCCGAGCTGGCGGAGCAGCTCGCCGCGTTCGAGGCCCAGGGCAAGCTGCTCGAGGCGCAGCGGCTGCGGATGCGCACGACCTACGACATCGAGATGATGCGCCAGGTCGGGTCGTGCTCGGGCATCGAGAACTACTCGATGCACATGGACGGCCGTGCCCGCGGCACGGCGCCCAACACGCTGCTCGACTACTTCCCGGAGGACTTCCTGCTCGTCGTCGACGAGTCGCACGTGGCCGTGCCCCAGATCGGCGGGATGTACGAGGGGGACATGTCCCGCAAGCGCAACCTGGTGGAGCACGGCTTCCGGCTGCCCAGCGCCATGGACAACCGGCCGCTGCGCTGGGAGGAGTTCCTCGAGCGGATCGGCCAGACGATCTACCTCTCGGCGACGCCGGGGGACTACGAGCTCGACAAGGTCGGCGGCGACGTCGTCGAGCAGATCATCCGGCCGACCGGCCTCGTCGACCCCGAGGTCGTCGTCAAGCCGACGAAGGGCCAGATCGACGACCTCATCGGTGAGATCCGCGCCCGGGTGGAGCGGGAGGAGCGCGTGCTCGTCACGACCCTGACGAAGAAGATGTCGGAGGACCTCACCGACTACCTGCTCGACGCCGGTCTGCGCACGCGCTACCTGCACTCCGAGGTCGACACCCTCAAGCGGATCGAGCTGCTGCGCGACCTCCGGATGGGCGCCTACGACGTGCTCGTCGGCATCAACCTCCTCCGCGAGGGCCTCGACCTGCCCGAGGTCTCCCTCGTGGCGATCCTCGACGCCGACAAGGAGGGCTTCCTCCGCTCCGACAAGTCGCTCATCCAGACCATCGGCCGCGCGGCGCGCAACGTCTCGGGCCAGGTCCACATGTACGCGGACCGGATCACCCCCTCCATGGAGCGGGCGATCGACGAGACGAACCGGCGCCGCGACAAGCAGATCGCCTACAACCGCGAGCACGGCATCGACCCCCAGCCGCTGCGCAAGAAGATCGCCGACATCACCGAGATGCTCGCCCGCGAGGACGAGACGACCGAGGCGCTCCTCCAGACGTGGGCCGACGTCGGGCAGAAGGGCCGTGCCGGCGGGGTGAAGCCCTCGGCGAAGTCGCCCGCCCGGGCGCCCGTGCCCGTCCTCGGCGAGCGCGCGAAGGAGCGCGAGTCGGGTGCCGCCGGCCTGCCCAGCGCCGACCTGGCCCAGCTCATCCAGGACCTGTCCGACCAGATGAAGACGGCCGCCGCCGAGCTGCAGTTCGAGCTGGCGGCCCGGCTGCGCGACGAGATCTCCGAGCTCAAGAAGGAGCTGCGGCAGATGATGGAGGCGGCCAAGTAGGCGGCGCGGGCGTTGCGTAGCATCTGCTTGTGATGAGCAACTATCCCGGCGGGGTGGCACGCACGCACCTCGTCTGGGCCGTCGCCGTCTCCGTCTACCTCCTCGCGGTCTTCCACCGCTCCTCGCTCGCCGTGGCCGGCCTCCTCGCCACGGAGCGGTTCGACATCACGGCGGCGCAGCTGGCGACCTTCGTCATGCTCCAGCTGGCGGTGTACGCCGCGATGCAGGTGCCGGTCGGGTTGCTGGTCGACCGGTTCGGCTCGCGCTCGATCCTCACGGCGGGCGTCGTGGTGATGAGCCTCGCCCAGACGGGCTTCGCGTTCGCCGACACCTACGCGCTGGCGCTCGTCGCCCGCCTGTTCGTCGGCATGGGGGACGCCCTCACCTTCATCTGCGTGCTGCGCCTGGTGACGTCGTGGTTCCCCACGCGGCAGGTGCCGCTGTTCTCCCAGCTGACCGGCACGGTGGGCCAGCTGGGGGCGGTGGTCGCCGCCGTGCCGATGACCCTCGCGTTCCGGGAGCTGGGCTGGACCACGACGTACCTGGTGTCGGCCCTCGTCGGCGTCGTGCTCCTCGTGGTCCTCCTGGTGGTCGTGCGCGACACCCCCGACCGGCGCCACCTGCGCGGCGCGTCGCTCTCGTGGCGCGAGACACGGGCCAGCCTGGCGGCGTCGTGGACCCACCCGGCGACACGGCTCGGTTTCTGGATGCACTTCGTGACCCAGTTCAGCGCCACGGCCCTCGGGCTGCTCTGGGGCTACCCGTTCCTCGTGCGCGGCGAGGGGCTCTCGGAGGCGACGGCCGGCGGCCTGCTCACGCTGATGGTGCTCGTGATGATGGTCGCGGGGCCCACGCTGGGCTGGCTCGTCGGCACGTTCCCCTACCACCGGTCCACGATGGTGCTGGGGATCGTCGGGGCGATCGTGCTCCTCTGGACCGTCGTGCTCGCCTGGCCGGGCGACGCGCCCCTGCCCCTCCTCGTGCTCCTCGTGGTCGTGACCGGCGTCGGTGGACCGGCGTCGATGATCGGGTTCGACGTCGCCCGCACCGCCAACCCCGTGGAGCGCCTCGCGAGCGCCACCGGCCTCGTCAACCAGGGCGGGTTCATCGCGACCCTCAGCCTCGTGATCGGCATCGGCCTCGTGCTCGACTGGCGCACGCCGGGCGGCGGCACGGGCTACACCGCCGACGCGTTCCGCTGGGCGATGAGCCTGCAGTACGTGCTCTGGACGCTCGGCCTCACCCAGGTGTGGCGACTGCGCCGCACGGCCCGTGCCCACGCGGCCGCCGCGGCCACCCCCTGACGCACCCGGTACGCCTCGCCGCGGGTCAGCGGGGGATCACCGAGAAGAGGAAGCGCTTCTTCACCATCACCCAGATGAGCGCGAGCACGGCCGTGTGGACGAGCGTCCCCTGCCACCACGAGCCGCGGTCGAGGCCGGGGATGTTGCCGACCGCGAGCACGAAGAACACGTGCACGATGAAGACGTAGAGGCTCGCCGCGCCGAGCGGGATCCAGAACCAGCCGACGATCTTGTCGATGGGCTTCCACATGGTGGTGAGCACCGCGTAGGCCACGATGATCATGAGGACCAGGTCGAGGAGACGGCCCGGCTGCAGGAAGACCCGGGTGTAGGCGTTGTCGTAGAGCCAGCCGTAGGAGCCCTCCGGGAACGGTGAGGCGGAGTAGCCGTAGGTGTGCGCCAGCCACAGCCACACGAGCGCGCCCGCGTAGGCGAAGACGAACACCGCGCAGCCGATCTTGCCCGCTCGGCTCACCAGGGCCTGCGTCACCTGGCGTCGGTAGACGCCGAGCACGAGGCCGTGGGTGAAGGCGATCTGCCAGGTGAGCAACGGGAAGACGTCCTCGAACTGCGACGGCAGCACGTGCACCTCGGAGATCGAGTTCCACACGAACAGCGCCCACGACACGGCCAGCACCAGCCACCACAGGCCGCGCTTGATGAACCACATCAGCACCGGGAGCAGCAGGCTGAGCACCACGAACAGCCCCATGATGTTGAAGACCCACGGGCCCATCTCGAGCAGCAGCAGCTGCTTGACGGCGTACCACGGCGGCGGGTAGTCGAACAGGCGCGGAGCGTTGGCGTAGAGGTCGTAGACCTGCCCCGTCACCGCCTCGCCGTTCTCGCCCGTCCCGCGGTCGGTGAACGTCGTGATCACCGTGGCGTCGACGAACGGCAGCAGGCCGAGCAGGTAGACGAGCATGACGACGACCAGCGCGACGAGGTACTGCTTGCGTGCGCGCTTCCACATCGTCACCGCCGTGACCCACTCGCCCAGCTTCCGCACGGTGGGGAGGTAGATCATGCCGAGCACGATCCCGGAGAGCAGCACGAACATCTCGGCGCCGGTGATGGCGCCGACGGCGTTGAGGGTGATGTAGGAGTACGGCGACGTCACCTCGACGTGGGTGATGACGACGGCGAGGATGATCCAGCCGCGGAAGAGGTCGAGACGCTGGTCGCGGGGGTCGTTCTCGTTCGGGTAGCGCCAGGACGGCACGTACTTGCCGGCGATGCCGGCCAGGAGGAAGAGGACCGCGAGCACCGCGACGCAGAAGACGATCCAGCCCATCTCGGCGCCGATCTCGTCCGCGGCCGGCTGCCGGCCCTGGGCCGTGGCCTCGTTCGCCGCCTCCTGGTCGAGGACCCGGGTGACCGGACCGATGTCGACGCGGTCGGAGCCCAGGTCGGCCCGGAGGGCGTCCGCGAGCTCGTCGGTGCGCGTGGCCCGCCAGTCGACGACCCGGTCGTCCGCCTCGGCCTCCGGCCGACGCTGCTCCAGCCAGGAGATGCCGCGGACGAGCGGGTAGTCCGCGTTGGCCTCGAGGACCTGCTCCCACCACCCCTGCTTGATGGCGACCTCGGGGTCGCCCTCGCCGTCGGGGATCCAGAGGGCGCCGGTCTCGACGAGCATGGGCTTGTCGTACGTCGCGGCGAAGCGCTCGTAGAACGGCGTGCCCCCGCCGCCCTGGTTGTAGTTGAAGCGCTCCTCGAGCCGTTCGCGGTAGGCGTCGGGGGTGGCCACGCGGTCGAGCTCGAAGCCCTCGCTGGTCTCGAGGTCGCCGGTCTCGCCGTCGCCGTCGAGACCGAGGTCGTTGTCGATCCGGCCCCGGTCGGGCCCGAAGTGGTAGAGCGTGAGCCCGACCCAGTCGACGACGTCGTCCCCCGGCCAGTAGGGCCCGTAGGGGTCGTCACCCTCGTCGAGGCGGCCGTTGTCGTCGGTGTCGAGCTCGCCCGCCTCGGTCATCCGCTCGGGGTCGACGTCGCCGTAGGCCGCGCCGTACGGGTAGCCCGCGCCGTACACCGGCGCCCAGACCATCGCCGCGTGGGGCGTGGCCGCGTGGACCTGGTCGGCGACGGTGCGGAAGGCCTCGACGTACGCCCGCGGCTGCTGGCCCCAGCCGTACCAGGTGCCGTTCATCTCGGGGGCGAAGCGCACGAGGAAGTAGGTGTCGAGCTCGCGGTGGAGCTCGACGAGGTCGTCCGTGAACGCCTCCGCGTCGTCCTCGGTGAGCTCCTCCAGCGGGACGACGGGCTCGAGGCTCACGACCGCGACGGCACCCTGGGTGGCCGCCTGCTCGACGAACTGCCGGAGGTAGGTGCGGTCGTCCTCACCGAGGGGGTAGTTGACCCGCTGGGTGTAGAGCGAGGGTGACGCGCCGAGGCGGTTCGCATAGTCGGCGGCGGAGTCCTCGGTCCACGTCAGGCTCGGACCGAACCACGGGCTGCCCGCGGCGGGCAGGCCCGGGGGCGCGTCGTCGTCGGCGGCCGACGCCGGGGGTGCCCACGAGAGCAGCCCCGCGACGAGCCCGAGCACGGCGAGGAGGAGCGCCGCGCGCACGGAGCGCGGTCGGGTCGGGGATGCGGATGCGGATGCGGCGGGCGCCGTCGACGGCGCCGGTGTCACGGTCGGCGCTCGCATCGCAGGGTCCACACGTTGCGGCTCCCCACCCGCTCGTAGGACAGGTCGTCGAGCGCCGCGACGGCCAGGGCGAGCCCCCGGCCGCTCTCGGCGTCGGCGTCCGGCATCGCCACGTCGCTCAGGTCGAGCGCCGCCGGCTGGCCGTTGTCCTCGATGCGTCCGTGCAGGCCACCGTCGCCGTCGCCGTCGACCTCGACCGTGAGCCGACGCTCGTGGGCGCGGGCGTCGGCCGCGTAGGCGTGCTCGACGACGTTGCCGAGGATCTCCATGAGCGCGGTCACGAACCGCAGTCGCTCCCCGGCACCGACGTCCGGGTGCTCGGACCACGCTGCGTCGAGGGCGTCGTGCGCGGTGTCGAGCGCCTCCGGGTCCGCGGGCAGCTCGAGACGGGCGACGGGACGCCCGGTCGGCTCAGACATCGAAGGCGCTGGCGACGTCCGGCCGGGGCCGGAGCACCTTGTCGATGTTGGTGAGCTGGAAGACGGCGAGCACCTCCGGCGTCGGCCGCGCCACGCGCAGGTCGCCGCCGGCCTGGCGGGCCGCCTTGAGGCCGCTGACGAGCGCGCCCAGCCCGGAGGAGTCGAGGAAGGTGGTCTCGCCGAGGTCGACGACGACCCGGTTGGTGCCGGCGCCGACGACCCCGGCGAGCGTCTCGCGGAGCTGCTTGGCGGCCACCATGTTGAGCCGGCCACGCGGCACGACGATCGCGATACCGCGTTCGGTGGACACGTCGATCTCGATCATCGGGCTCCTTCAGGGGTGTCGGGCGGGGAGGAGGGTGGGGAGGAGGACGCCGCGGGTGGGTCGACCCCGTCGGTACCCTCCGCGCTCGCGGCGAACCCGCGGTAGCGCACGGCCTGGATGATCACGGAGAAGATCACGAGGTCGAACACGACCCAGATCATGTTGAGCGACGTGCCGAGCCAGGAGGCCTGTCCGGCGGCGAGCCGCACGACGCCGACGGCCGCGGCGAGCACCAGCAGTCCCATCGCGACGAGCTGGGGACGGACGAGGTCCCACCGCTGCACGGTGGACTCCTTGGCCACCTTGGGCGTCACCGAGAAGTCGAGGGAGCGGCCGAGGAAGACGTTGAGGAAGACGTTGCCGAAGGCCGAGGTGACGGACTTGATCCAGACCGGGAACAGCGCGAGGGAGTACTGCTGGCCCCGCCACGTCGGTCTCCCCGCCGCGGCCACGAAGAACAGGAGCTGGTTGAGCACGAGGAACGGCACCAGCCGCCAGAAGAAGTCGGAGCTGAGCGCCTGGACGGGGAGCACGCCGATCGTCAGGTAGATGACGGGTGCCGCGATGTAGACGAGCGCCGCGAAGCCGGAGAGGTAGCTCCACATCGTGGCGAAGTACATGAGCCGCTGGGGCCACGACAGACCGCGCTGGGTCAGCGGGTTCTCCCGGAACATCACCTGCGCCGTGCCCTGCGCCCAGCGGAGGCGCTGCGTGAGCATCGACTCCAGGTCCTCCGGCGCGAGACCGTGCGCCAGCACCTCGTCGTGGTAGACCGTGCGCCAGCCGAGACCGTGGATGCGCATGCAGGTCGCCATGTCCTCGGTGACCGAGATGGTCGCCATGGGCATGACGGGGATGGCCTCGCCGGACCGGTCGACGTCGATGGACCGCACCAGCGCCTCGACGGCCTCGATGGCGCCGAGGGGGGACAGGTCGCGCGCCGTGACGCGGTCGAGGCTCTCCAGGCTGACCGATGCGAGGGTCTCGTCCGACTCGCCGAGCGCCTCGAGCTGGGCGATGACCTCGAGGTCTGCCGCCACGAGCTGGAGGTCGGCCGCCACGAGCTGGCGACGGATCTCCGCGACGCGGGCCTGGAACCGGTAGGTGACGTCGAGCAGTGCCCCGCCGCGGTCGATCTCCCGCTGGGCCCGGCCCACGTCGTACAGGACCTCGTCGAGGGCGGTCGCCACGGCCGCGTCGTCGGGGCCGAGGTCCTTCCGCGCGGTGGTGAGGACGGTGCGCGCCGAGCGCAGTGCGCGGGTGACGCCGAGGGTGGTGTCGTGCACGTAGCGGGCGATGCCGACCTGGATGAGCGCCTCGCGCCGGATGACCGCGTTGGAGCCGCAGAAGAAGGCCGCGTTCCAGCCGTCCTTGCCCTGCTGGATCGGACCGTAGAAGAGCGGCGCCTGGCTGCCCAGGGGGTCGGACTCCGGCACGTTGACGAAGTACTGCGGCGTCTGCACCAGCGCGACCTCGTCGTCGGTGAAGTAGCCGAGGGTGCGGTCCAGGATCTCCGGCACCGGGATCTGGTCGGCGTCGAGGATGAGCAGGAACTCGCCGTCGGTCGCCAGCAGGGCGTTGTTGAGGTTGCCGGCCTTCGCGTGCCGCGGCATGCCGACCCACTCGGGCGACCGCGTGATCCACCCGATGCCGAGCTCCTCGGCGAGCGCCTGCATCTCCGGACGGTTGCCGTCGTCGAGGATCCAGGTGCGGTGGGGGTGCCGGATGGCGACCGCCGCCACGGCGGTGTCGCGGACGAGCTCGACGGGCTCGTTGTAGGTCGTGATGAACACGTCGACGGTCGCCTCGGGGTCCGGCGTCGGCGGGTCGCCGCGCTCCTTGAGGCGCCACATGGTCATCCCGAAGAGGAGCGAGTCGACCATGCTGTAGGTCTCGGCCAGGATCAGCGGGACGGCGATCCACCACGCCGACCAGTGCACCGAGAAGAGCCACCGCCAGGTGATGTAGTTGATGCCCAGCAGCGCGGTCAGCACGACCACGCAGCGGAGAAGCACCAGGCGCCGCGTCACGAGCCGCACCGGTAGACGGCGAGGACCGTGACGTCGTCGAGGGGCGCCCGCCGACGGGTCAGGCCCCGCACCTCGTCGAGCAGCGCCGTCGGCGTGGGGGAGCGGCGCACGACGAGGTCGATCTCCGGCCAGGGGTCGAGCGGGTCGTCGAGCACGTCGAGGATCCCGTCGCTGACGATCACGAGGCGGTCGCCCGGGTCCAGCACGGACGTGTGCTCGCTCCAGTGGTCGTCGGGGAGCACCCCGAACGGACGGTCCTCGCCGGCCAGCACCTCGTACCCGCCGCCGGCGCGCACGATGACCGCGAGGCCGGCGCCGGCGTCGACCCACCGGGTGTAGCCGTCGTCGAGGTCGACCGCCGCCTCCGTCAGGGTGAGGAACGCGCCGGCCCCCTCGAGGTCGGGCAGGAGGCTGCGCGCCACCTGGGTGGCGACCACGCCGAGGTCCGCCCCGGCGACGACGGCCTGGTGGGTCGCCCGCACCGCCGACCGCGCGCCGGCGCCGAGCAGGGCCGCGCTCGTGCCCTTGCCCATGACGTCCCCGACGCCGAGGTGCAGCACGTCGCCCCCGACGCCGTAGTCGAAGAAGTCACCGCCCACCGCGAGGGCGGGGAGGCAGAAGCCGTCGACGAGCCAGCCGTCACGGTCGACGGGGGTCGTCGGGAAGAGCGCCGACTGCACCTGGCGCGCCTGTCCCATCTCGCTCGACGACACCAGCTCGTGCTCGGCCCAGGCGGCGAGGTCGGCGAGGTCGGCCCGCTCCTCGTCGTCGAGGTCCCGCCTGCTGCCGTGGAACAGGCAGAGCGTGCCGACGACGTTGCCGAGGTGGTCCTTCAGCGGGTGGCCGGCGTAGAAGACCACGTCCCCTCCCGCGACGACGGGCAGCGAGCTGAACCGCTCGTCGCCCCGGGCGTCGGGCACCACCATGGGCTCGCCGAGGGCCTGCGTGGTGTGGCAGAAGGTGTCCCGGCGCGGCAGGGTGCCCGTCGGCAGGCCCTGCGCGCTCGGCAGCCACGCGTGGCGCGCGTCGAGGAGGGTGATCGAGGTCGCGTCGACGCGGAACAGCTTGCGCGCGAGGCGGGTGATCCGGTCGAGCTGCTCGTGCGCAGCGTCGACGGCGTCGGCGATGCCCGCCGCAGCACGCTCGCGCGCCGCGGCTTCCTCGCCCGACCTGACTTCGGGTACGACGTCGTCCACGCCCTCTTCTCCGCTCCCTCAGAACAGCGCCCGGAGGCGCAGCGGTGTCGGTGACGAGTGCCACGCTAGCGTGGCCACCACAGGAGACCGCGCGGCGCCATCCGGTTGCCGCCTTTTTTCCTCAAGAACGACGAAATCGGTCCGAAGATATCGGTACATCGAGGAGGTGAGGTGGCCGTGGCCGACGGGACGGCGAACCCGGAGCAGCGTACGGTGCTGGTGGTCGACGACGACCCCGACCAGCGGGAGCTGGTCGCCGTGGTGCTCGGCGGCGTGGGCTACCGGATCGAGGAGGCCGGCTCGGGGGCCGCGGCCGTGGAGGCGACGCGCACGCACGCGCCCGACCTCGTCACGCTCGACCTCGGTCTGCCGGACATGGACGGCACCGAGGTGTGCCGCGCCCTCCGTGAGTTCAGCGACGCCTACGTGATCATGCTGACGGGCCGCGCCGACGAGTCGGACCGGTTGATCGGGCTCGACGTGGGGGCGGACGACTACATGGTCAAGCCCTTCTCGCCGAAGGAGCTGCGGGCCCGCGTGGCCGCGGTGCTGCGCCGTGCACGACCGGCCGCCGAGCGTCCCGTGCCGGCGCCGATGGTGGCACCGACCTCCGTGGTCGACCCTGCCCGCGGCCTCGTCGTGGTGCCGGACCGCGAGCTCGCCCTCGTCGAGGGCGTCCCGCTCCCGCTGACCGGTGCCGAGGTGCTCGTGCTCGCCGCGCTCGCGCGTGAGCCCGGGCGGGCCTGGGAGCGGCGCGACCTCGTGCGGGCCGTCTGGACCGAGGAGTTCGGCGAGTCGCAGTTCCTCCTCGACGTCCACGTCGGCAACCTCCGGCGCAAGCTCCGCAAGGCCGGGGTGCGCGAGGAGTGGATCCGGAGCGTCGGGGGCACGGCCTACGCGTTCATCCCGAGTCGGCCCACGGATGCACCTGACTGACGGGTAACCTTCCCGAGCACGCGGCCGGCAGGCCGCGCGTCCCCGAGAGCGTCAGGAGAACGGATGCGCGTCGCCCTGCTGTCCTACCGCAGCAAGCCGCACTGCGGGGGCCAGGGCGTCTACGTGCGGCACCTCAGCCGGGAGCTGGTCGCGCTGGGCCACGAGGTCGAGGTGTTCTCCGGCCAGCCCTACCCCGAGCTCGACCCCGGCGTGCGGCTCACGCCGGTCCCGAGCCTCGACCTCTACCGCGACCCCGACCCGTTCCGCACGCCGTACCCCGGGGAGCTCCGCGACCTCACCGACCTGCGCGAGGTCGCGACGATGTGGACCGCCGGCTTCGGCGAGCCGCGCACCTTCAGCGAGCGCGTGCGGCGCGTGGTGCGCGAGCGGGCGGACGAGTTCGACGTGGTCCACGACAACCAGGTGCTGGGGTACGGGATCCTCGACCTGGCCGCCGACGGGATGCCGGTGGTGACGACCCTCCACCACCCGATCACGTTCGACCGCCGGATCGACCTCGAGGCCGCGACGAGCCGGCGCAAGCGCCTCTCGCTGCGGCGGTGGTACGGGTTCCTCCGCATGCAGGGGCGCGTGGCGCGCCGTGCGACGCTCGTGCTCACCCCGTCGGAGTCGTCCAAGCGCGACATCGTCGCGGACTTCGGCGTCGACCCCGAGCGCATCCGGGTGATCCTGCTGGGCGTCGACGACGTCTTCCAGCCGCCGACGGAGCCGCGGGTCCCGGGGCGCATCCTCGCCATGGCGAGCGCCGACGCGCCGCTCAAGGGCATCGGGACGCTCCTCGAGGCGTTCGCCAAGCTGCGCACGGAGCGGGACGTCGAGCTGGTCCTCGTCTCGCGGCCGCAGCCGGGCGGGCCGACGGAGCAGCTCGTCGAGCGGCTCGGCATCGGGGACCACGTGCACTTCGTGCACGGCGTGAGCGACGCCGAGCTCGTGCGCGTCATGGGATCGGCCGAGGTCGCCTGCGTGCCGTCGCTCTACGAGGGCTTCTCCCTGCCGACCGCCGAGCTGATGGCGTGCGCCACGCCCCTCGTGGCGTCGCGCGCCGGCGCGATCCCCGAGGTCACCGGGCCGGACGGGCTCTGTGCCGACCTGGTGACCCCCGGCGACGTCGGCGAGCTCGAGCAGGCGCTGGGTGCGCTGCTCGACGACCCGGAGCGTCGCGAGCGCATGGGTCGCGCCGGCCGCGAGCGGGTGCGGGCCGAGTTCAGCTGGCGGGCGGTGGCCAGGGCCACCGCGCAGGCCTACGAGGACGTCGTCGCGGTGACGCGCGGACGCCAGGACCACGCCGCGCACGTCGCGTCGGCCGAGTGAGGAGCGAGCAGGATGCTGACCGTTGACTTCGACCGGTTGGGCCTGCGGCCCGGCGAGCGCGTGCTCGACATGGGCTGCGGTGCCGGCCGGCACGCCTTCGAGATGTACCGCCGCGGCGCCGACGTCGTGGCCTTCGACCAGGACGCCGACGAGCTCGCCGGGGTGCGGGACCTCTTCGGCGCGATGAAGGAGGCCGGCGAGGTGCCTGCGGGCGCCGAGGCGGACACCAAGGAGGGCGACGCCCTCGGGCTGCCGTTCGCCGACGGCGAGTTCGACCGTGTCGTCGCCGCCGAGGTCCTCGAGCACATCCCCGCCGACCTCCAGGCGATCGACGAGCTCGTGCGCGTGCTGCGTCCGGGCGGGACGCTGGCCGTCAGCGTGCCGCGGTGGCTCCCGGAGGCCATCTGCTGGCAGCTGTCGACGGAGTACCACGACACGCCCGGCGGCCACATCCGCATCTACACCGACAAGGAGCTCGTCACGAAGGTGACGAACGCCGGCCTCGAGCTCGTGGGCAAGGACTACGCGCACGGCCTGCACGCGCCGTACTGGTGGATCAAGTGCGCCGTCGGCGTGCGCAACGACGACCACCCGCTCGCGAGGGCGTACCACCGGCTCCTCGTCTGGGAGATCATGAAGCAGCCGCGTGCGCTGCGCCTGGCGGGCCGCGTGCTCGACCCGCTGATCGGCAAGAGCCTCGTCCTCTACTTCCGCAAGCCCGCATGAGCGGCGCCGGGAGCGCCGCCGAGAGCGTGGGCCACGCCGTGCCCGCGGTCGCCGGCGTGCTGAGCGCCGAGGAGGTACGCCGCACGGCCGCCTCCATCGCCGCGATGCAGCACCCGGACGGTGCGATCCCGTGGACGACCGGCGACAAGACCGACGCCTGGAACCACGTCGAGGCGGCCATGGCGCTGCTCGTCGGCGGCGAGGTCGAGGCGGCCGAGCGCGCCTACGACTGGTGCCGGGCCCAGCAGCGGGCGGACGGCTCGTGGCCGGTCAAGGTCGTCGGCACGGAGGTCGCCGACGACAGCGGCGAGTCGAACATGACGGCGTACGTCGCGGTGGGGGTCTGGCACCACTGGCTCGTCCGGCGCGACCGGGCGTTCGTGGAGGCCGCCTGGCCGATGGTGCGCGCCGCGCTCGACTTCGTCGTCGGGATGCAGCTGCCGTTCGGTGGTCTGGCGTGGGTGCAGGACTGGGTGGACGGCGCGCCCGCGGGCGTGCGGCAGGAGGCCCTGCTGACGGGGTCGTCGAGCTGCTACCAGTCGCTGCGAGCGGGGCTGGCGCTGGCCGAGCTGGTCGACGACGCGCAGCCGACGTGGGAGCTCGCGGCCGGACGGCTGCGCCACGCCGTGCGCCACCACCCCGGCGACTTCCTGGACAAGTCGACGTTCTCGATGGACTGGTACTACCCCGTGCTCGGCGGCGCCGTCCGCGGCGAGGCCGCCCACCGGATGATCGAGGCCCGGTGGGACGACTTCGTCGTGCCCGGGCTGGGGATCCGCTGCGTCGACACCAACCCGTGGGTCACGGGTGCCGAGACCTGCGAGCTGGTCATGGCGCTCGACGCCATCGGCGACCGCGAGCGCGCCCTGCGGCTGTTCGGCGACATGCAGCACCTGCGGGTGGACGACGGTGGGTACACGACCGGCTGGGTGTGGCCCGACGAGGTGTTCTGGCCCAACGAGCGCACGACCTACACCGCGGCCGCGGTGCTGCTCGCCGCCGACCAGCTCAGCGGGACGACGCCGGGGGCCGACATCATGGTGGGCTCGACCTTCGGGCCGCACCCCGCCGAGGTGGCGGGCGACTGCGGCTGCACCGTCCCGGCCCCGACCTGAGCCGGGGGCCGCGGTCGCGGCTCAGGTGACCGGGTCGCCCGCCTCGCCGCGCACGCGCTCGAGCACGCGCATCGAGCCCAGCGCCTCGACCTCGACGAAGTCGCCGGAGTCGAGGGCGCGGCAGAACACGTCGTACGGCGGGCGGCCCCCGTCCGCGGGGTCCGGGAACACGTCGTGGATGACGAGGGCCGCGCCGCGGTCGAGCCAGCGCGCCCACCCCGTGTAGTCGTTGTGGGCGTGCTCCTCGGCGTGGCCGCCGTCGATGAACAGCAGCGCGAGGGGAGTGCGCCAGAACGCCGCCACCGTGGTCGAGCGGCCGATGACCGGCACCACGAGGTGCTCGAGGCCGGCGTGCTCGAGGGTGTGGCGGAACGTGGGCAGGGTGTCCATGAGGCCCGACGCGGGGTCCACGAGGGTGGCGTCGTGGTGCTCCCAGCCCGCCTGGTTCTCCTCGGAGCCCCGGTGGTGGTCGACCGTCACCACGGTGCCGCCGACCTCGCGGGCCGCGGCGCCGAGGTAGATCGCCGACTTGCCGCAGTAGGTCCCGACCTCGAGCACCGGACCGTGGGGGAGCCGCGCGCGGGCCCAGCGGTGCAGGAGGAGGCCCTCGTCGGGCGGCATGAAGCCCTTCGCGGCGAGCGCGTGGTCGAGCAGGTCGGCGGGCATCTCGGTCACGACTGGTCCTCCGCGACCTCGGCGGGGCTGTCGCCCACGGGCCGGCCGCGCCAGCCGTTCCAGTGCCAGTGCAGGTAGCGGTCGATGGCCCGCACCACGTGGGCGCTGCGGATCGACGGCAGGGTGTCGAAGGCGTGTTGGGCGCCGGGGAGCTCGGCGTACACCACCGAGCGGTCCGAGACCTCCCGCAGGCGGTCGACGAACAAGCGGGCCTGCTCCACGTCGACGAGGCTGTCGGCGGTGCCGTGGAGGACGAGGAAGTCGGGGGCGTCCGGCGTGATGCGCAGGAGGGGCGAGGCGGCCTCGAACGGCGCCGGGTCGTCGGCGAAGCGCCGGCGGAGGATGAGCGGACCGAGGAAGCGGTCCCGCATGCGGATCGCCCGGGGGAGCCCGGTCGCGCCGGCGAAGTCGTAGACCCCGTAGTGCGGCACCGCGGCCTCGACGTGGGTGTCCGCGTCCTTGAAGCCGGGCTGGAAGTCGGGGTCGCCGGGCGTGAGCGCGGCGAGGGCCGCGAGGTGGCCGCCGGCCGAGCCGCCGGTGATGGCGAGGTAGGACGGGTCGCCGCCGTAAGCGCCGATGTGCTGCCGGACCCACGCGATGGCGCGCTTGACGTCGACGATGTGCGCCGGCCACGGGTCCCGCGGCGCGAGGCGGTAGTTGATCGCGACGCAGACCCAGCCCTTGCTCGCCAAGTGCTGCATGAGGGGGACCGCCTGGGTCTCCTTGCTGCCCACGCGCCAGGCACCGCCGTGGACCTGGAGCAGCACGGGCGCCCCGCCGGGGTGCACCGGCTCGCTGGGCCGGTAGACGTCGAGCATCGTGCGGCGGCCGGCGTCGGCGTACGCGATGTCGCGCTCGACCTGGACGCCGTCGGGTCCGCGGCGGAAGACGCGCAGCGGCGTCGCGAGCTGCCGCCACGGCAGGGCGAGGTCGGCGGGGGTGGGGGCCTGGTCGAGCTGTTCGACGTAGTCGACCCCGAGGGCGTCGGTCAGGGCCGTCTCCACGCCGCCCCGGGCGCGCTGCGCCTGCGCCACCATGACCCCGAGGGCGGCGGCGTTGGCGGCCGCGAGCGCGAGGCCGGCCGCACGGCTGCGGTCGCCCGCGCGGGGCGGGTGCGTGGCGGCGTCGAGCGCCGTCAGGCCCAGGAGCTGCGGAGCGAGCTCGGTGGTGAGCCAGCCGGCGGCGAAGGCGTAGACGCCCGACCGCAGCCCGCGGGGCGGGTGGAAGGCGTTGGCGTTGAGGGCGGCGAGCGCGAGCTGGCGACGGAGGAGACCCACGGGGTGACTGTAGGCGGCGCGGCCACGCCTGGTTACTCGCGGGTCACCGGAGGGTGCTGCCCGCCGGTCGCGGACCCGGGTGCCACGATGAGTGCGTGTCCGTCCCCCCGTCCGTCCCGCTGCCCGACGTGCCGATCCCGCGCCTGCGCGACGTGATGGGCACCTTCGCGACCGGTGTCGTCGTCGTGACGGCGCTGGACGAGGGGGAGCCCGTCGGCATGACGGTGCAGTCCTTCGCGAGCCTGTCGCTGCGACCGCCGCTCGTGGTGTTCGCCCCCGCACGCACGTCGCGCACGTGGCCCCGGGTCCGCCACGCGGGCTGGTTCTGCGTCAACGTGCTGGCGGAGGACCAGGCTGACGTCGCCGCGGCGATGGCGTCGGGCGGGGACCGCTTCCGCGACCTCCGGTGGACCCCGGGCCTCGGTGGCGAGCCCCTGCTCGACGGGGCCCTGGCGCACGTGGAGGCGACGGTGCAGGCCGTCCACGACGGCGGCGACCACGACCTGGTGGTGGGCCGGGTGCGTCGCGTCGAGCGCGTCCGCGACGCCGCCCCGCTGCTCTACCACCGCAGCGCCTACGCGCGCCTCGTCGCCGAGGCCCCGACCGCCGAGCAGCCGCCGCGCCCCACCGTCGTGTAACGCGGTGTCCGGGCTACTTCACACGCGGTCGACCACCGCACAGGACGCACCAGCACCGCACCAGTGGGGGCGGAGCCGGTTCGCATGACGTCCGCACCGGGCGCGGGTCCCGCTGCGGACGTCATGCCTGTCGCTCGTCGGGGGCGCCGCGTCGCATGACGTCCGGGAGGTCAGCGTGCGGCCTCGCGCAGGACGTCATGCGCGGCGACCGCCGGGGCCCCCGGTTCGCATGACGTCCCGGGAGGGCGGGGGACGCCGCACGGAGTGGGACCCGTGGTGGTCCCGCCCCGATCAGGCAGCCGCGCGCACCGGGGCGGCGACGTCGGAGGGGTCGTCGACGGTGACGTCGATCCGCGGGCCGTCGTACCGCTCCTGGTCGAGGATGCCCTCGCGCTTCGCGACGATCGTCGGCACGAGCGCCTGGCCGGCGACGTTCGTCGCCGTGCGCATCATGTCCAGGATCGGGTCGATGGCGAGCAGCAGCGCCACGCCCTCCAGCGGGAGCCCCAGCGTGGTCAGTGTCAGCGTCAGCATGACGACGGCGCCGGTGAGGCCCGCCGTGGCCGCCGAGCCGATGACGGACACGAAGGCGATGAGCAGGTAGTCCTGGATCCCCAGGGGGATGCCGAAGATCTGGGCGACGGTGATCGCCGCGAGCGCCGGGTAGATCGCGGCGCAGCCGTCCATCTTGGTCGTGGCGCCGAACGGCACCGCGAACGACGCGTACTCCTCCGGCACCCCCAGGTTGCGCGTGGTCACCCGCTGCGTCAGCGGCATGGTGCCGACCGACGAGCGCGACACGAACGCCAGCTGGATCGCCGGCCACGCACCCGAGAAGAACTTCGCGGGGGAGAGCCCGTGGAGCCGGGCGATGACCGGGTAGACGACGAACATCACGATCGCGCAGCCGACGTAGACGTCGACGGTGAAGACGGCGAGCGGACCGAGCAGGTCCCAGCCGTACGACGCGACCGCGGCACCGATGAGACCGAGCGTGCCGAGCGGCGCGAGCTTGATGATCCACCAGAGGATCTGCTGCACCACGGCGAGGAACGACCGCATGATGCCGAGGAACGGCTCGGCCTTGTCACCGGCCTTGAGCGCCGCCGCGCCGATGGCGAGGGCGACGACCACGATCTGCAGCACGTTGAAGCTGATGCCGCTCTCCGAGGAGGAGATGCCGAGGAAGTTGGCCGGGACGAGGCCCGTCAGGAAGTCCACCCACGAGCCGGTGCCCCCGTCGTACGTCGCGCCCTGGGCGCTCACGTCGGCCGAGCGTCCGGGGTTCGTCAGCAGGCCGAGGCCCAGGCCGATGGCGACGGCGATGAGCGACGTGATCATGAACCACAGGAGCGTCTGCGCGGCCAGGCGGGCCGCGTTCGCCACCTGCCGCAGGTTGGCGATGCTCACGACGATCGCGGCGAACACGAGCGGCGGCACCACGGCCTTGAGCAGCCCGACGAACACGTCGCCGATCGTCTGCAGCGTCGTCGTCAACCAGCTGACGTCGCCGAGGCGCGCCACGAGGCCGAGCGCGACGCCCAGCACGAGCGCCAGGACGATCTGCGCCCAGAACGGCACGCGCAGGAACGCCGGGCGGCGCCGACCGCCGGACGCGCGTCCGGCGTCGGGACCGGAGTCCGGGCCGGGGGAGGCTGCGGAGGGAGCGTGGGACACGGAGGACCGCCTTTCCGAGAGCCCGCGGACCTCACGGGCACGAAGGGTCACAACGGGCCCCCGCGCACCGCTATTCCGCGCAGGCCGCTCCCGCGCCGGCGGTCCGGGTGGCGTCGGTCACCAGCCCCGCTCGCGCCACGTGCCGAGGGAGGGGCGCTCGTCGCCGAGGGTCGAGTCGTCGCCGTGGCCCGGGTAGAAGGTGGTCGCGTCCGGCAGCGTCCCGAAGATCTTGGTCTCGACCTCGCCGAGGAGCTGCCGGAAGGCCGCGTCGTCGCCGAACGTGCCGCCGACGCCCCCGGGGAAGAGGGAGTCGCCGGTCCAGAGGTGCGGAGCGCCCGAGCCGTCGTCGTACACGAGCGCGACCGAGCCGGGGGTGTGCCCCGCGAGCGCGATGACGCCGAGGGTGACCTCGCCGAAGGAGACGGTGTCCCCGTGCTCGAGGCGCCGGTCGACGGCCACACCGGTCTGCTCGGTGATCGCGTCGGCGTCGGGCGCGCCGGCGTACGTCGTCGCTCCCGTCGCCTCCACCACGGCGGCCAGCGCGCGGTGGTGGTCCCAGTGCTGGTGGGTCGTCACCACGCCCGCGAGCCCCGCGTCCCCGACAAGGGGCACGACCCGCTCGGGCTCGGCGGCCGCGTCCACCAGGAGCTGCGCGCCGGTGGCGGTGCAGCGCAGCAGGTAGACGTTGTTGGACATCGTGTCGTCCACCGCCAGCTTCGTGATGGTGAGGCCCGGCAGCTCGCGCACCTGCGGCGGGCCACCCGGCGTGACACGGCCCGTGTAGTCATCGGTCATGGGCCGATCGTAGGAGCGGTTGGGGCGGGGTGACATCGTGGTGCCGCGCGTCGGCTTGCGGTTCGACGCCCGATGTCGAAAACTTGTTCGACGCGACGCGGCCCGCTCGGGGCCGCGGTCCCCTCCGACACGCGAAGGACCACCGTGGCCGACCAGCTGATCATCCGAGGTGCCCGCGAGCACAACCTGAAGGACGTCTCGGTCGACCTGCCGCGCGACAGCCTCATCGTCTTCACCGGTCTGTCCGGGTCGGGCAAGTCGAGCCTCGCCTTCGACACCATCTTCGCGGAGGGCCAGCGTCGCTACGTCGAGTCGCTCTCGGCCTACGCCCGCCAGTTCCTGGGCCAGATGGACAAGCCCGACGTCGACTTCATCGAGGGCCTGTCGCCGGCGGTGTCGATCGACCAGAAGTCCACCTCGAAGAACCCGCGCTCGACCGTCGGCACCATCACGGAGGTCTACGACTACCTCCGCCTGCTCTACGCCCGGGCCGGCACGCCGCACTGCCCCGTCTGCGGCGAGACGATCGCCCGCCAGACCCCCCAGCAGATCGTCGACCGCGTGCTCGGCCTCGAGGAGGGCCGCCGGTTCCAGGTGCTCGCTCCGGTCGTGCGCGGCCGCAAGGGGGAGTACCTCGAGCTCTACCGCTCCCTGCAGACCCAGGGCTTCTCCCGCGCCCGCACCAACGGGGAGACGCACGCCCTCGACGAGCCGCCGAAGCTCGACAAGCAGAAGAAGCACACGATCGAGGTCGTGGTGGACCGGCTCGCGGTGAAGCCGTCGTCCAAGCAGCGCCTCACCGACTCGGTGGAGACGGCCCTCGGCCTCGCCAACGGCCTCGTGGTGCTCGACTTCGTCGACCTCCCCGACGACGACCCCGGTCGCGAGATGCGCTTCTCCGAGAAGCTCGCGTGCCCCAACGACCACCCGCTCGAGGTCGACGAGCTCGAGCCCCGCTCGTTCTCCTTCAACGCCCCGTACGGCGCGTGCCCGGACTGCTCCGGCCTCGGCGTCCGCATGGAGGTCGACGCCGAGCTCGTCGTGCCCGACCCCACCGCGACCCTGGGCGAGGGCGCGCTGGCGCCCTGGACCGGCGCCCACGTGGCCGACTACTTCCTGCGGCTGCTCGCCGCCCTCGGCGACGAGATGGGCTTCGACCTCAACACGCCGTGGGACGAGCTCCCCGAGCGCGTCCGCAAGGTCGTGCTCGACGGCCACGCCAAGAAGGTGCACGTGCGGCACCGCAACCGCTACGGGCGGGAGCGGTCCTACCACGCCGACTTCGAGGGCGTCCGGGCCTACGTCGAGCGGCGCCACCGCGAGGCGGAGACGGACACGAGCCGCGACCGGTTCGAGGGCTTCATGCGCGAGGTGCCGTGCCCCACGTGCCGCGGCGCCCGTCTGCGCCCCGTCGTGCTGAGCGTGACCGTCGGCGGCCGCAACATCGCCGAGGTCTGCCGGATGCCGCTCAACGAGGCGTCGGCGTTCCTCGACGGGCTGCAGCTGAGCGAGCGCCAGCGCCAGATCGCGGCCAACGTGCTCAAGGAGATCCAGGAGCGGCTGCGCTTCCTGCTCGACGTGGGTCTCGACTACCTGACGCTCGACCGCTCCTCGGGCTCGCTGTCCGGCGGCGAGGCCCAGCGCATCCGGCTCGCCACGCAGATCGGTGCGGGCCTCGTCGGTGTGCTCTACGTGCTGGACGAGCCCTCGATCGGCCTCCACCAGCGCGACAACCAGCGCCTCATCGAGACGCTGCTGCGGCTCAAGAGCCTCGGCAACACCCTCATCGTCGTCGAGCACGACGAGGACACCATCCGGGTCGCGGACTGGGTCGTCGACGTCGGTCCCGGCGCCGGCGAGCACGGCGGCCAGATCGTGCACTCCGGCAGCGTGCAGGGGCTCTACGAGCACCCGGACTCGATCACGGGGCAGTACCTGTCGGGCCGCCGCGAGATCCCCGTGCCGGCCGTGCGCCGACCGCGCACCACCGGCCGCGAGCTGACGGTCGTCGACGCGCGCGAGAACAACCTCCAGGGCGTCGACGTGACGTTCCCGCTGGGCCTGTTCCTCGCCGTCACCGGCGTCTCGGGCTCCGGCAAGTCGACGCTCGTCAACGACATCCTCTACGCGTCGCTGGCCAAGCACATCTACAACGCGAAGGCCGTCCCGGGACGGCACCGCAAGATCACCGGCCTCGAGCACGTCGACAAGGTGATCCACGTCGACCAGTCGCCGATCGGGCGTACGCCGCGGTCGAACCCCGCGACGTACACGGGGGTCTTCGACCACGTCCGCAAGCTCTTCGCGGCGACGCCCGAGGCGAAGGTGCGCGGCTACATGCCGGGGCGGTTCTCGTTCAACGTCAAGGGCGGCCGCTGCGAGGCCTGCGCGGGCGACGGCACGTTGAAGATCGAGATGAACTTCCTGCCGGACGTCTACGTGCCGTGCGAGGTCTGCCACGGTGCGCGCTACAACCGCGAGACGCTCGAGGTGCACTACAAGGGCAAGACCATCGCCGAGGTGCTCGACATGCCGATCGAGGAGGCCGTCGACTTCTTCGCCGCGGTCCCCGTGATCAACCGCCACCTCAAGACCCTCCTCGAGGTGGGGCTGGGCTACGTGCGGCTCGGCCAGCCGGGCACCACCCTGTCCGGTGGTGAGGCCCAGCGCGTCAAGCTGGCGACCGAGCTGCAGCGTCGCTCGACGGGCCGCACGCTCTACGTGCTGGACGAGCCCACGACGGGCCTCCACTTCGAGGACATCTCGCGGCTGCTGGTCGTGCTCGGCCGCCTGGTCGACCAGGGCAACTCGGTGCTCGTCATCGAGCACAACCTCGACGTCATCAAGACGGCCGACCACATCATCGACATGGGTCCCGAGGGCGGCTCGCGCGGCGGGTACGTCGTGGCCGAGGGCACGCCCGAGGAGGTCGCCGCAGTGGAGGCGAGCCACACCGGGCGCTTCCTCGCCCCCCTCCTCGAGGGGCGCGCCGCGAGCGCCAGCGCGCCGCGGCCGGCCGAGGAGGCGCCGCTCGGCAGGGGCGGGGGCAAGGTCGCCGCCGCGACGAAGGCCCCCGCGACGAAGGCCCCCGCGAAGAAGACGGTGGCGAAGAAGGCGGCGGCCAAGAAGACCGCCACCAAGAAGGCGGCCGCGGCGAAGGCGACCACCGCCGGGCGCGGCCGATGACCGCGGCGGGCCGGGGGATCGACCGGCGCGGGCTGGTCCGCGCCGGGGCGGGTGTCGCGGGCGCCGCCGTGGTCGCCCCGGCCGTGGCCGCCTGCGGGGGCGAGGAGGTCTCGGCACCGTCGGGCTCCCCGGGCGACGTGCTGGTCGCGACGGGCGAGGTCCCGGTGGGCGGCGGCGTGATCCTCGACGACCAGGGCGTCGTGGTGACGCAGCCGACCGCGGGCGAGTTCAAGGCGTTCTCCTCGACGTGCACCCACCGGAGCTGCCAGGTGACCCGGGTGGAGGAGGGGTCGATCGTCTGCCTCTGCCACAACAGCCTCTTCTCCGTGGCCGACGGCTCCGTGCAGGAGGGTCCCGCCGACGAGCCCCTGCCGGCCGTGGCCGTCGACGTCGCGGGCGACGACGTCGTCCTCGCGTGAGGCGCTCCGCGACCTCCGTCACGCCTCGCGCCGCGGCGTACCGGGGCGTCCAGGACCGTCGGCGGGGCGACGTAGGGTCGATCCGTGGCTGATCCGACGACCTACCGCCCGCGCCCGGGGGAGATCCCGACGCAGCCGGGGGTCTACCGCTTCCGCGACGCGCGCCAGCGGGTGATCTACGTCGGCAAGGCGAAGAACCTGCGGGCGCGCCTGTCGTCCTACTTCCAGGACGTCGCGGGCCTCCACCCGCGCACGGCGACGATGGTCACCACGGCCGCGAGCGTGGAGTGGACGACGGTCGGCACCGAGGTCGAGGCGCTCCAGCTGGAGTACTCCTGGATCAAGGAGTTCGACCCGCGCTTCAACGTGAAGTACCGGGACGACAAGTCCTACCCGTGGCTCGCCGTGACGGTCTCCGACGAGTTCCCGCGCGTCATGGTCGGCCGCGGCGCCAAGCGCAAGGGCACGCGCTACTTCGGGCCCTACAGCCACGCGTGGGCGATCCGCGACACCGTCGACACGCTCCTCCGCGTCTTCCCCATGCGGTCCTGCAGCAACGGTGTGTTCAAGCGGTCCCAGCAGGTCGGGCGACCCTGCCTGCTCGGCTACATCGACAAGTGCGCCGCGCCCTGCGTGGGCTCGGTGAGCGCCGAGGAGCACCGCGCGATCGTCGACGACTTCTGCGCGTTCATGGGCGGCCAGACGGCGGCGTTCGTCAAGCGCATCGAGAAGGAGATGTACGCCGCGAGCGAGGCCATGGAGTTCGAGCGCGCCGCGCGGCTGCGCGACGACCTCGGGGCGCTGCAACGGGCGCTGGAGAAGCAGGCGGTCGTGTTCGGCGACGGCACCGACGCCGACGTGGTCGCGCTCGCGGAGGACCCGCTCGAGGTCGGCGTGCAGATCTTCCACGTGCGCGGCGGCCGCATCCGCGGCCAGCGCGGCTGGGTCGCCGACCGGTCGGACGACGGCGGCGTGCCCGAGCTGGTCGAGGGCTTCCT
Source organism: Nocardioides zeae (assembly GCF_030818655.1). NCBI lineage: Bacteria > Bacillati > Actinomycetota > Actinomycetes > Propionibacteriales > Nocardioidaceae > Nocardioides > Nocardioides zeae. Next base: position 1,368,666 of record NZ_JAUTAN010000001.1, read on the forward strand.
CCTGCAGCTGTACGCCGGGGAGGCGGGCCATCCCGACGCCATCCCGCGCGAGGTGCTCGTGCCGGCGCTGCCGCCCGACGTCGAGACCGTCGAGGCGCTGCTCTCCGAGCTGCGCGGGAGCCGCGTGCGCATCAAGGTGCCCCAGCGGGGTGACAAGAGGACGCTGCAGGAGACGGTCGCCCGCAACGCGGAGCAGGCGCTGGCGCTGCACCGCACGAAGCGGGCGAGCGACCTGACGACCCGCAACCGGGCGCTGGAGGAGATCCAGGAAGCGCTCGAGCTGTCCGAGGTCCCGCTGCGGATCGAGTGCTACGACGTGTCCAACCTCCAGGGCACCGAGGTGGTGGCCTCGATGGTCGTCTTCGAGGACGGCCTGGCCCGCAAGGGGGAGTACCGGCGGTTCGTCATCAAGGACGTCGAGGGCCAGAACGACGTGGCGTCGATGCACGAGGTCATCGCGCGACGGTTCCGACGGCTGCTCGACGAGCAGGCGCGCAGCGAGCTGCGTCCCGGGGACGACGAGTCGGGGCCGATGCTCGTCGACCCCGACACGGGTCGTCCACGCAAGTTCGCCTACACGCCCGGTCTCGTCGTGGTCGACGGCGGGCCCCCGCAGGTCGCGGCCGCGCAGCGCGCGCTCGACGAGCTCGGCATCGACGACATCCCCATCTGCGGCCTCGCGAAGCGGTTGGAGGAGGTCTGGGTGCCGGGGGAGGAGGACCCGGTCATCCTCCCGCGCACGTCGGAGGGCCTCTACCTCCTGCAGCGGATCCGCGACGAGGCCCACCGGTTCGCCATCAACCACCACCGGTCGCGGCGGTCGAAGTCGATGGTCGAGAGCGTGCTCGACGACGTCCCCGGCCTCGGCGAGGTGCGCCGCAAGGGCCTGCTGAAGCACTTCGGCTCCCTGAAGAAGCTGCGCGCCGCGGAGGTCGCCGACATCGCCCAGGTGCCGGGCATCGGTCCCGCGACGGCGGCGGCGATCAAGGACGCGCTGGCGAAGGACGATGCGGAACGCCGCAGCCGCGGACAGAATGTGCGGGTCAACACCGCGACCGGCGAGATCGAGGAGGACTGAGTGTCCGCTCCAGCACCCGAGGCCCCTGGAGGGCCGCTCGTCATCGTCACGGGCATGACCGGCGCCGGTCGCAGCACGGCCGCGAAGGAGCTGGAGGACCTCGGCTTCTTCGTGGTCGACAACCTGCCACCGACGCTGCTGCGGGAGGTCGTGCGCCTCGTCGACGAGAGCAAGGGCTCCCAGCAGCCCATCGCCGTCGTCGTCGACGTGCGTTCGGGCTCGTTCTTCGACTCGCTCCAGGTCAACCTCGCGGAGGGCGCGACCCATCGCCAGGCCACGCTGCTGTTCCTCGAGGCGGCCGACGAGGTGCTCGTGCGCCGTCAGGAGGCGGCGCGCCGGCCCCACCCGCTCCAGGGGAGCGACCGGCTGCTCGACGGGCTGCACCGCGAGCGCGCGGTGCTCGCCAAGCTGCGGTCCGACGCCGACCTGGTGATCGACACGACGAGCCTCAACGTCCACCAGCTCACGAAGCGCATCGCGCAGGCGTTCGGCACCCCGGACACGACGCGGCTGAAGGTGCGGGTGGTGAGCTTCGGGTTCAAGTACGGCATCCCCGTCGACGCCGACTTCGTGGCCGACATGCGCTTCCTCCCCAACCCCCACTGGGTGCCCGAGCTGCGGGCGCTGACCGGGCAGGATCCCGACGTGGCGGCCTACGTGAAGGGCCGTCCGGCGGCGGAGCCGTTCCTCGAGCAGTACGTGCCGTTGCTGGAGACGGTCGCCGAGGGCTACCTCAACGAGGGCAAGCGGTTCATGACGGTCGCGGTGGGCTGCACCGGTGGCAAGCACCGGAGCGTCGCCATGACGGAGGAGATCGCGGCCCGGCTCCGCGCCGACGGCTTCGAGGTCCGCGCCACCCACCGCGACCTCGGGCGCGAGTGAGCCCGTTCGGCGACGCCCAGGCACCGATCGGCCCCCGGTCGGTCGCGCTGCCCGGCGTCTCGGTCGCGGCGCTCGGCGGCGGCCACGGCCTGTTCGCCTCGCTGGCGGCGCTGCGCCGCGTCGTCGGTGACCTGACGGCCGTGGTGACCGTGGCGGACAACGGCGGATCCTCCGGGCGCCTGCGCGGCGAGTTCGGGGTCCTGCCGCCGGGTGACCTGCGGATGGCCCTGGCCGCCCTGTGCGGGGACGACGACTGGGGCCGCACCTGGGCCGAGGTGCTGCAGCACCGGTTCGCCGGCGACGGCGAGATGCGGGGCCACGTCGTCGGCAACATGCTCATCGTCGGTCTGTGGGAGCTGATGGGTGACCACGTCCCGGCCCTCGACTGGGTCGGGCGGCTGCTGGGCGCGCAGGGCCGTGTGCTGCCGATGGCCGTGACCCCCATGGACATCACGGCGGACGTGCGGGTCGCGGAGGGGGACGGCGAGGAGCTCGTCCACGTCCGCGGCCAGGTCGAGGTCGCCAGCACGTCCGGCCGCATCGTCAACATCCAGCTCGACCCGCCCGACCCCGACGCCTGCCCGGAGGCGGTGGCGACGGTGCGCGCCGCGGACTGGGTCGTGCTCGGGCCCGGGTCCTGGTACACCTCCGTCATCCCGCACCTCATGGTCCCCGAGCTGCGACGTGCGCTCGTCGAGTCCGACGCGCGGGTGGTCGTGGTGCTCAACTTGGCGGACCAGCCGGGGGAGACGGCCGGCTACGGCCCGGAGGATCACCTCGACGCGCTGCTCGAGCACGCCCCCGACCTGCGCATCGACACCGTCGTGGCCGACGAGGGCGCGGTGGGCGACAGCGGCGGCGTACGGGCCTGGGTCGCGACCCACGGCGCGCGCCTCGTGCTGGCCGACGTCGCCGTGGGCGACGGCAGCCCCCGGCACGACCCGGCGAAGCTGGCCGGGGTCTTCGAGCGCTTGATGGGCTGATCGGGAGCGGAGCCGCGGGCTGGTACGTCGCGGCACGCCCGGGATCTCGGCGACGAAGCCTCGGCGTGTCGCGCGCCGTGGCAGGATGTCGCGCATGGCGATGACGGCACAGGTGAAGGCGGAGCTCTCCAACACGCACATCACCAAGACCTGCTGCCGCAAGGCCGAGGTGGCGACGCTCCTCCGTTTCGCCGGCGGCCTGCACATCGTGGGGGGCCGCATCGTGGTGGAGGCCGAGCTCGACACCGGCGCCGCCGCCCGTCGGCTCCGCAAGGACCTCAAGGACGTCTTCGGGCACGACTCGGACGTCGTGCTCGTCCAGGGGAGCAGCGGCATCCGGCGTGGGAGCCGCTACCTGGTGCGCATCGCGAAGGACGGCGAGGCGCTGGCCCGCCAGACGGGGCTCCTCGACGGTCGCGGTCGTCCGGTGCGCGGGCTGCCGCCGCAGGTCGTCTCCGGGGGCGCGTGCGACGCGGTCGCGGCCCTGCGCGGCGCGTTCCTCGCGCACGGCTCGCTCACGGAGCCCGGTCGCTCCTCGTCGCTGGAGGTGACCTGCCCCGGTCCGGAGGCCGCCCTGGCCCTGGTGGGGGTCGTCCGCCGGCTGGGCGTGCAGGCCAAGGCGCGCGAGGTGCGCAACTACGACCGCGTCGTGGTGCGGGACGGTGACGCGATCGGCGCCCTCCTGACGCGGCTCGGCGCCCACGAGGCGCTCATGGCCTGGGAGGAGCGCCGCATGCGCCGCGAGGTGCGGGCGACGGCCAACCGCCTGGCCAACTTCGACGACGCGAACCTGCGGCGCTCGGCGCGGGCCGCGGTCGCCGCCGGAGCCCGGGTCGAGCGGGCGCTGGAGATCCTCGGGGAGGAGGCGCCCGACCACCTCAAGACGGCGGGCCACCTCCGGCTCGAGCACAAGCAGGCGTCGCTGGAGGAGCTGGGCCAGCTGCACGAGCCGGCCCTGACCAAGGACGCGATCGCCGGGCGCATCCGCCGCCTGCTGGCGATGGCGGACAAGCGCGCGGAGGACCTCGGCATCCCCGACACGGAGGCGTCGCTCACCCCGGAGATGCTCGCCGAGGAGGTCTGAGCGGCCGCTCCGGCGACGTACCGACCGGTAGGTGTCCACCGGTCTGTGCCACCTCTCCAGGGTGTCGGCGGCGGGAGGTAGGGTCGTGCCCGGCAACCCGCCACGAGCCGGGTCATTCGCCCCGGGTCCGCACCCCTAGGAGTCGAGAAGCAGTGACTGTTCGCGTAGGTATCAACGGCTTCGGCCGCATCGGCCGCAACTTCTTCCGGGCGGTCCGCGCCTCCGGTCTGGACATCGAGATCGTCGGCGTCAACGACCTCACGGACAACGCGGTGCTGGCGCACCTGCTGAAGTACGACTCGATCCTCGGCCGCCTCGACGCCGACGTGAGCTCCACGGACTCCGCGATCGTCGTGGGCGACAAGGAGATCCACGCGTTCGCCGAGCGCAACCCCGCCGACCTCAAGTGGGGCGACATCGGCGTCGACGTCGTGGTCGAGTCCACCGGCTTCTTCACCGACGCGACCAAGGCGAAGGCCCACGTCGACGGCGGCGCGAAGAAGGTCATCATCTCGGCGCCCGCGACCAACGACGACATCACGATCGTCTACGGCGTCAACCACGAGCTCTACGACCCGTCCGCGCACACGGTCATCTCCAACGCGTCGTGCACGACGAACTGCCTCGCCCCCATGGCGAAGGCCCTCAACGAGGCCGTCGGCATCAACAAGGGCCTCATGACGACGGTCCACGCCTACACGGCCGACCAGAACCTGCAGGACAACATCCACAAGGACCTGCGTCGCGCCCGCGCCGCCGCGCTCAACATCGTCCCGACCTCGACGGGTGCGGCGAAGGCCATCGGCCTCGTGCTCCCCGAGCTCAAGGGCAAGCTGGACGGCTACGCGCTGCGTGTGCCGACCCCGACCGGCTCGCTCACCGACCTGTCCTTCGAGGCCTCGCGCGAGACCAGCGTCGAGGAGGTCAACGAGGCGGTCAAGGCCGCCGCGGACGGCAAGGTGCTGAAGTACTCCACCGACCCGATCGTGTCCTCCGACATCGTCACCGACTCGGCGTCCTGCATCTTCGACGCCCCGCTGACGAAGGTCATCGGCAACCAGGTGAAGGTCGCGGGCTGGTACGACAACGAGTGGGGCTACTCGAACCGCCTCGCCGACCTGATCGCGTACGTCGGCAAGACCCTCTGACGTGGGGTCCTACCCCGGTCTCGGCGAGGTCGCCGGCAAGCGGGTGCTGGTCCGCTCGGACCTGAACGTCCCGCTCGACGGCACGACGATCACCGACGACGGCCGCATCCGGGCCAGCGTGCCGACCATCAAGGCGCTCGCCGACGCGGGCGCCCGGGTGGTCGTCACGGCCCACCTCGGTCGTCCGAAGGGCACGCCCGACGCGGCGTACTCCCTGGGCCCCGTGGCCGCTCGCCTCGGCGAGCTGCTGGGCGCGCCGGTCGCGTTCGCGACCGACACCGTGGGCGACAGCGCCCGCGAGACGGTCGCGGGCCTGGCCGACGGCCAGGTCGCCGTGCTCGAGAACGTCCGCTTCAACGCGGGCGAGACGAGCAAGGACGACGCGGAGCGCGGCGCGTTCGCGGACGAGCTCGCCGCGCTGGCGGACGCCTTCGTGTCCGACGGCTTCGGCGTGGTCCACCGCAAGCAGGCGAGCGTGTACGACGTGGCCCAGCGCCTGCCGCACACGATGGGTGCGCTGGTCAGCGCGGAGATCGAGGTGCTCAAGCGCCTCACCGAGACCCCCGAGCGGCCCTACGTGGTCGTGCTCGGTGGCTCGAAGGTCTCCGACAAGCTCGGCGTCATCGACAACCTGCTCGGCAAGGCCGACAAGCTGCTCATCGGCGGCGGCATGGTCTTCACCTTCCTCAAGGCCCAGGGCCACGAGGTCGGGCGGAGCCTGCTCGAGGACGACCAGGTGCCGGTGTGCATCGAGTACCTGCGTCGCGCCGAGGAGTCGGGCGTGGAGATCGTGCTGCCCAGCGACATCGTCGTGGACACGGAGTTCCCGTCGGGCGACACCGAGCCGCAGCCGATCGTCGTGCCGGCGTCGAACATCCCGGCGAGCAGCCTGGGCCTCGACATCGGGCCCGACTCGGCGGCTGCGTTCGCCGAGGCGCTCGCGGGCGCGCGCACCGTGTTCTGGAACGGCCCCATGGGCGTCTTCGAGGTGCCGGCCTTCGCCGGTGGCACGCGGGCGGTCGCCGAGGCGCTCACCCGGATCGACGGCCTGTCGGTCGTCGGCGGCGGCGACTCGGCCGCGGCCGTGCGGACGCTCGGGTTCGAGGAGTCGGCCTTCGGCCACATCTCGACCGGCGGCGGCGCGAGCCTGGAGTACCTCGAGGGCAAGGAGCTCCCGGGCGTGAAGGTGCTGGAGGACTGATGGCGGGCACGACGACGAGCGGCCGCACGCCGCTCATGGCGGGCAACTGGAAGATGAACCTCAACCACCTCGAAGCGGTGGCGCTGGTCCAGAAGCTCGCGTGGACGCTGTCCGACAAGAAGCACGACCACGACGCCGTCGAGGTCGTGGTGGTCCCGCCGTTCACCGACCTGCGCTCCGTGCAGACCCTGGTCGACGGCGACCGCCTCAAGCTGAAGTACGGCGCGCAGGACGTGTCCGTGCACGAGTCGGGCGCCTACACGGGCGAGATCTCGGCGGCGATGCTCGCCAAGCTCGGTGTCTCCTACGTGGTCGTCGGCCACTCGGAGCGCCGTGAGTACCACGGTGAGAGCGACGCGGTGGTCAACGCCAAGGCGCGGGCCGCGCTCGGTGCCGAGATGACGCCGATCGTGTGCGTGGGCGAGGGCCTCGAGGTCCGCAAGGCCGGCGAGCACGTGGCCTACACGGTCGCGCAGGTCGACGGCTCGCTCGCCGGATTCAGCGCCGAGGAGGTCGCCGGGCTGGTCATCGCCTACGAGCCGGTCTGGGCGATCGGCACTGGTGAGGTCGCCACGCCCGAGGACGCGCAGGAGGTGTGCGCGGCCATCCGTGCCCGCATCCGGGAGGTCCACGGCGACGCCGCGGCCGACGGGGTGCGGGTGCTCTACGGCGGCTCGGTCAAGGCGGCGAACGTCGCCGGCATCATGGTCAAGGAGGACGTCGACGGCGCGCTCGTCGGCGGTGCCAGCCTCCAGGCCGACGAGTTCGGCGGCATCTGCCGGTTCTACGACATGCCGCTGCTCTGATCCATCGCACCATCGCCGTGGGCGGGCGGGTCCTCGCCCGCCCACGGTTCCACCCGTGACGTAAGGTTTCCCTCCGTGACTGTCCTCTTCACCGCCGTGCTCATGATCACGAGCTTCCTGATGATCGTCCTGGTGCTCCTGCACAAGGGACGGGGTGGTGGCCTCTCCGACATGTTCGGTGGTGGCGTCTCGACCAGCCTGGGCGGCTCGTCGGTCGCGGAGCGCAACCTCGACCGCTACACCATCGGCATCGGCATCATCTGGTTCGCGAGCGTCATCGCGCTCGGGCTCCTGCTCGCCTACGCCTGATCCACGCCCTCCTGGCGCGACCCACCGGTAGAGAAGAGGAAGCAGCATGGCGGGCAGAGGTGGCAGCGCGATCCGCGGCACGCGGATCGGATCCGGTCCCATGGGGGAGGACGCGCGCGGCGAGGCGGCCCCTCGCCAGACCGTGACGTACTTCTGCGGGCGTGACCACCGCTCGGTGATGACGTTCTCGATCGAGGCCCAGGCTCCCGAGTCGTGGGACTGCCCCAAGTGCGGCCTCCCGGCCAGCCTCGACTCCGACAACCCGCCGGCGGTCCCCAAGAACGAGCCCTACAAGACGCACCTGGCCTACGTGAAGGAGCGCCGCTCCGACGCCGAGGCCGAGGTGCTGCTCGACGAGGCCCTCAAGCAGCTCCGCACCCGCCGTGCCTCCGGCGACCTCGTCTTCTGACCTGCGTCGAGTTGGGTTGTACGGCGCGGCGTGCGCGTCGAGTTGGGTCGTACGGCGCGGCGTGCGCGTCGAGTTGGGTCGTACGGCGCGGGCTGAGCTTCAAGCGGCTGTACCGAGGCGGCGTCGTCCTCGCTCCAGACCGGACCGGATGATCGCCTCGATGTCGCGGGTCGGCCCGTACACGTTCGAGGCGGTCACCACGTCGATGTCGTAGCGGTGGACGCGGGTGATGTGGTCCCGTCGTTCGTCGTCATGGGCCCTGTCGCTGCCGGAGCTGTGCCACTCCGCGCCGTCGTACTCCACCGCGAACCGCAGGGCCTTGCTCCCGAGGTCGAGGAATGCTGGACGCCCCCGCGGCCCGGTCACCTCGATCTGGAGGTCGGGGAGCGTGCCGGTCGTCTCGTACCAGGCGAGCTTCACCGCGGACTCTGGCGGCGACGCGCTGAGCCGACTCGACAAGGGGGCGACGTAGCGCAAGGTCCTGACCCACCGCTCACCGGCGAAGCGTCCCACCTCGGCCAGCAGCTCGTCCCGGTCGACATCAGCACGAAGCATCGCGTCCACACCACTGAGCGCGACGACGGCCGACCGCTGTCGTCCGAGATCCAGCGCAGTCCGGAGCTTCGTGGTCACCAGGAGGCCGTCGACCTCGGTGACGTCGCGGGCCAGCATCGCGCGTTGTCCGCTGTCGATCTGGGGGCCTGACAGGCGGTACGAACCGGGGAACCGGAAGACTCGGATGGGGTGCGCGCCCAGGTGCTCTCCTGGCGCCAGGACCATGTCAGCGCCGTGGAGCCACCCCGCGTGCCGATCGCAGATGACCGCGTCGTCCGGCACGACGAGTCTGAGGCTCGCAATGCGCGCCGCGGTGTCGTCGGGCACCTGAGCCGCGACGTACACCCCCCGCAGGGGCCGACGCAGGTGGCCGGACGCCACGAGCGCGCTCAGCCAGCGCAGTGGAAACCCCTCCGCGACGGCGTCGTGTCGGTGGAAAGGGCGATCGAGAGGCAGCGGGAAGGAGTCATCGAGGACCGGCAGACCCTGGAACTTGGCGAGCGTCATGACCAGTGAGTGTGCGTGTTGAGGGCGGCTCGTGCACCCGCCTACGACTCGCTTGTGGATAACCCTCGACCCAACTCGACGTCCACGCCTCGCCGTACGACCCAACTCGACGCCCACGCCGCGCCGTACAACCCAACTCGACGCCCACGCCGCGCCGTACGACCCAACTCGACGCGCGAGGGATCAGAGGCGCGAGGCCGCGGCGGCGTCGAGCCACCAGACGGTCTCGGTACGGCCGTCGACGCCCGTCGCGGGCACGTCGTGCAGGTCGGCGCCGCCCAGGGCCTCGGCCACGGCTGCGGCCTTGCCGTCGCCGCTCACGAGGAACCACACCGCCCCGGCGCGGTTGAGGGTCGCGAGGGTCAGCGTCACACGGTCCGGCGGCGGCTTGGGGGAGTCCCGCACGCCGACGGCGAGCGCCTCGGTCTCGTCGAGCTGGGGGTAGCCCGGGAAGAGCGACGCGACGTGGCCGTCCTCGCCGACGCCCAGCATCACGAGGTCCACCTCGCCCACGAGGTGCTCCTGCAGGAGCCGCTCGTACGCCGCGGCTGCCTCGTCCGCCGACGCGACGTCGGAGGCCGACGGGACGTCGTGCACCTGCGTCGCCCCGACCGCGTCCAGGAAGGCCGCCCGGGCCTGGCCCGCGTTGCGGTCGGAGGAGTCCCCGGCGACGAAGCGCTCGTCGCCGAACCAGAACACGACGTCCGTGAAGTCCACCCCGGACTCGCCCGCCTGCCCCGCCACCTCGTGGTGGATCCGGTCGGCGATGGTGCCGCCGGTCAGCACGACGTGCGGCGTGCGGCCCTCGGCCTGCACCTCCGCGAGCCGCGTCAGCAGGGCGAGCGCGACGGTCCGCGCCAGCGTCTCCGCGTCGGGGTGGACCCGGACGGTCTCCCCCCGGCTCACGACCGACGCTCCGCGCGGTACCGCTCGATGAGCGACCGCGTCGAGGCGTCCTGGTCCGCGAGGGCGTCCGCGTCCCCCGTCACCGCCGGCAGCACCTGCTGCGCCAGCTGCTTGCCCAGCTCCACGCCCCACTGGTCGAAGCTGTCGATGCCCCACACCACGCCCTGGGTGAAGGTGATGTGCTCGTAGAGGGCGATCAGCTGACCGAGCACCGACGGCGACAGCTCCGGCGCCAGGATCGACGTCGAGGGGCGGTTGCCGGTGAAGACGCGGGCCGGCACGACGTCCTCGGCCGTGCCCTCCGCGCGCGCCTCGTCCGCCGTCTTGCCGAACGCCAACGCCTTGGTCTGCGCGAAGAAGTTGGCGAGGAACACCTCGTGGACGTCGGTGTCGCCGTCGGCCAGCGGGTACGCCGGGTTGGCCACGGCGATGAAGTCCGCCGGGATGATGCGCGTGCCCTGGTGGATCAGCTGGTAGAACGCGTGCTGCCCGTTCGTCCCCGGCTCGCCCCAGAAGACCTCGCCCGTCCCCGCCGTGAGCGGGGTCCCGTCCGCGCGCACGCCCTTGCCGTTGGACTCCATCGTGAGCTGCTGCAGGTACGCCGGGAAGCGGTGCAGCAGCTGCGCGTAGGGCAGCACCGCGTGGGTGGCCGCACCGAGGAAGTCGGTGTACCAGACGTTGAGGAGCCCCATGAGGAGCGGGACGTTCTCCGCGGGAGCCGCGGTGCGGAAGTGCTCATCGATCGTGTGCAGACCGTCGAGGAACTCCGCGAAGCGCTCCGGACCGATCGCCACGACCAGCGACGTACCGATGGCCGAGGACACCGAGTAGCGTCCGCCGACCCAGTCCCAGAACCCGAAGGCGTTGTCCGGGTCGATGCCGAAGTCGGCGACCTTGTCGAGCGCGGTCGAGACCGCCACGAAGTGCCGGGCGACCGCGTCGTCGACGACCGACGCGTCAGCGCCCGCCGCACGGAGACCGTCCAGCAGCCACTGCCGGCACAGCCGCGCGTTCGTCAGCGTCTCCAGCGTGCCGAACGTCTTGCTGGCGACGATGAACAGCGTCGTCGACGGGTCGAGGTCCGCGAGCGTCGTGGCCGCGTCGGTCGGGTCGATGTTGCTGATGAAGCGGCACTCGATCGACGGGTGCCGGTAGGCCGCCAGGGCCTCGTACGCCATCACGGGACCGAGGTCGGAGCCGCCGATGCCGATGTTCACGACGGTGCGGATCCGCTCGCCGGTCGCGCCCCGCCACTCGCCGGAGCGCACGGATTCCGCGAAGGCGTAGACGCGCCGCAGCACCGCGTGGACGTCGGCGACGACGTCCTGGCCGTCCACCTCGAGCGTGGCCGTCTCCGGCAGGCGCAGCGCGGTGTGGAGCACCGCACGGTCCTCCGTGGTGTTGATGTGCTCGCCACGGAACATCGCGTCCCGTCGCCCGGCGACGCCGACCTCGTCGGCGAGCGCGAGGAGGTCGTCCAGCAGGGGACCGTCCACGAGGGCCTTGGACAGGTCCACGAAGAGGTCGCCCGCCGTGAAGGAGAGGCGTTCGGCCCGACCCGGGTCGGCGGCGAACCACCCCCGCAGGTCGGGCTCGAACGCGCCGACCCGGTCGCGCAGGCGCGACCAGGCGGCGGTGGAGGTGGGGTCGACGGGCCAGACGTGCGGTGCGCTGCTCATCGACCCCGCCTCAGGCCTTCGCCCCGTCGAGCTGGCCCTGGACGGTCTCGAGCAGCTCGTCCCAGGAGGCGACGAACTTGTCGACGCCCTCCTTCTCGAGCTGGGCGATCACGTCGTCGTAGTCGACGCCCGCCGCAGCCACGGCCTCGAGCACCGCCCGGGCGTCCGCGTAGTGCGGGCGCACCGCGTCGCCCGTGACCTCACCGTGGTCGGCGAAGGCCTGCATCGTCTTCTCCGGCATCGTGTTGACCGTGTTCTCGACGACGAGGTCCGCGACGTATATCGTGTCCCGGTACTCGGGGTTCTTCACGCCCGTCGAGGCCCACAGCGGACGCTGCCGGTTCGCCCCGGCGGCGGCCAGCGCCTCCCAGCGCGGACCGTCGAAGAACTCCTCGAACGCCTGGTAGGCCAGCCGTGCGTTGGCCACACCGGCCTTGCCCTGGAGGTCCGTCGCGCCGGCGGCCTCGAGGCGCTTGTCGATCTCCGAGTCCACGCGCGAGACGAAGAACGACGCGACCGAGTGGATCGTCGACAGGTCGTGGCCGTTGTCGCGCGCGAGCTCGAGCCCGGCGACGTACGCCTCCATGACCTGGCGGTAGCGCGGCAGGCCGAAGATCAGCGTGACGTTGACGGAGATGCCCGCGCCGAGCGTCTGGGTGATGGCCGGCAGGCCCTCGGTGGTGCCCGGGATCTTGATCATCACGTTGTGGCGGTCGACGGCCTTCCAGAGCTCCTGGGCCGCCTCGGCGGTCTCCTCGGTCTTGAAGGCGAGACCCGGCGGGACCTCGATCGACACCCAGCCGTCGGTGCCGTTCGTGGCCTCGGCCACGGGCGCGAGCACGTCGGCCGCGTCCCGCACGTCCGTCGTGGTCAGGGCGAAGACGGCCCGGTCCACGTCGGTGCCCTCGGCGACGAGCTCGCGCACCTGCGCGTCGTACCGCTCGCCCTCCGCGAGCGCCGCGGCGAAGATCGAGGGGTTGGTCGTGACGCCCACGACCGAGGAGTCCTTCACGAGCGCGGCCAGGTTGCCGGTCTCGATGCGCTCACGGGACAGGTCGTCGAGCCAGATGGAGACACCCGCGTCGGCGAGTGCGGAGAGACGGTCGGACATTGCTACCTCCTGGGTTGCGGTCTGACGTGCGGGGATGCGGGCGTACGGCGCGGGGATCAGCCCGCGACGACCCGGATGCTGTCCTGGGCGGCCCGGACGACGGCCTCCGGCGTGAAGCCGAACTCGGCGAACATGCGCTCGGCCGACGCGCTGGCGCCGTAGGTCTCGATCGAGACGACCTTGCCGTGGTCTCCGACGATGCGCCACCACGGCATCGCGATGCCGGCCTCGACGGCGACGCGCGCCTTCACGGTCGGCGGGATGACGCTCTCCTGGTAGGCCAGGTCCTGCTCGGCGAACCACTCGAGGCACGGCGCCGAGACGACGCGCGCCCGCACGCCCTCCTCGGCGAGCTGCTCGGCCGCGGCGACGGCGAGCTGCAGCTCGGAGCCGGTGGCGATGAGCACGACGTCGGGGAGGCCGCCCTCGACGTCCTTCAGCACGTAGGCGCCGCGGGCGACGCCGTCGGTGGTGGCGAAGCCCTCCTCGCCGCGCGGGAAGACCGGGAGGTTCTGGCGGGACAGCGCGAGCGCGGCGGGGCGGTCGTCGTTGCCGAGGATGGCGGCCCACGCGGCCGCGGTCTCGTTGGCGTCACCCGGGCGCACGACGTCGAGGCCCGGCATCGCACGGAGCGCCGCGAGGTGCTCGATCGGCTGGTGGGTCGGGCCGTCCTCGCCGAGACCGATCGAGTCGTGGGTCCAGACGTAGGTGACCGGGAGCTTGCTGAGCGCCGCCACGCGTACGGCGCCGCGCATGTAGTCGGAGAACGTGAGGAACGTGCCGCCGAAGACGCGGGTCAGGCCGTCGGCCGCGATGCCGTTCATGATCGCGCCCATGCCGTGCTCGCGGATGCCGAAGTGGAGCACCCGGCCCTGGAGCGGGTCACCCGTCCAGTCACGCGTGGAGCGCGACTCCGGGATGAAGGAGGGGGCGTCCTTGATGGTCGTGTTGTTGGAGCCCGCCAGGTCGGCGGAACCGCCCCACAGCTCGGGCATGACACCCGCGATCGCGTTGATGACCTTGCCGGACGCGGCACGCGTCGCGACGCCCTTGGGGTCGGCCGGGAACACCGGGAGCGCGTCGACGAGGCCCTCGGGCAGGTCGTGCGCCTTCAGGCGGTGCAGCAGCGCCTCCCGCTCCGGGTTGGCGGCGGCCCACGCGGCGTACTTCTCGTCCCACTCCTTGCCCCACGCCGCGCCGCGCACGGTGAGGCTGCGCGTGTGCTCGAGCACGTCGGCGGGCACGTCGAAGGTCGTGTCCGGGTTCCAGCCCAGCACCTCCTTCGTCGCCGCGACCTCGTCGGCGCCGAGGGCGCTGCCGTGCGCCGCCTCGGTGCCCTGCGCGTTCGGCGCGGGCCAGGCGATGACCGTGTCGAGCACGATCAGCGACGGCTGGTCCGTGACGCCGCGGGCGGCCTGCACCGCGTCGTACAGCGCCGGCACGTCCTCCTCGTAGTGGTCACCGCCGTTGGTCCAGTCGACCGTCTGCACGTGCCAGCCGTAGGCCTCGTAGCGCTTCGCGACGTCCTCGTTGAACGCCACGTCGGTGTCGCCCTCGATGGAGATGCGGTTGCGGTCGTAGATGACCACGAGGTTGCCGAGCTTCTGCGTGCCGGCGATCGAGCTGGCCTCGCCGCTGACACCCTCCTGCAGGTCGCCGTCGGAGCAGATCGCGAAGACGTCGTGGTCGAAGAGGCTCTCGCCCAGTGGGGCGTCGGGGTCGAGGAGGCCGTGCTGGCGGCGGGCGGCCATGGCGATGCCGACGGCGTTGGCCACGCCCTGGCCGAGCGGGCCGGTCGTCACCTCGACACCGGCGGTGTGGCCGTACTCCGGGTGGCCCGGCGTCTTCGATCCCCACGTGCGCAGCGCCTTGAGGTCCTCGATCTCCAGGCCGAAGCCGCCGAGGAAGAGCTGCGTGTAGAGCGTGATGCTCGAGTGGCCACACGACAGCACGAAGCGGTCGCGGGCGATCCAGCTCGGGTCGGACGGGTCGTGGCGCATGACCTTCTGGAAGAGCAGGTACGCCGCGGGGGCCAGGCTCATGGCGGTGCCCGGGTGACCGTTGCCGACCTTCTGGACGGCGTCCATCGCCAGGACCCGGGCGGTGTCCACCGCCTTCCGGTCGAGGTCGGTCCAGTCCAGCGTGCTCTCGGTCACAGGGATCCTCTCCGGGGGTGGTGGCGCGTTCGTGGGCGCGGCAGGCGTGGGATACGGGTGAAGATCCTCCACGGACTCCCGGTACCCACTTGCCGCCACGGCCGATGCCGAGCCTACTGCCGCCTCGGTCTAGACTCGACCCCGCACTGGACCGCCCGGACCGCCCGCTCCGCCTGCCGGAGCCGCTCGGCCCCAGACCGCTTGACGAGGACCCCTGTGACGCACGCCGGCCAGTCGTCCACCTCCGCTCGCACGGAGGAGGACCCCGTCGTCGTGACGCCGGAGCACGACCTGCATCCTGTTCCGGTGTCCGAGTCGCTTCCGCCCGTCCCTCCGGGCTCGCTGAGCGAGGAGGAGACCGCCGACGACCTCGGTGTCCGTGACGAGCCGGCTCCCGCCTCGCGCGCGACCCTGCGCGATGTCGTCGCGGCGTACGTCGGCCTCACCAAGCCGCGCGTGCTCGAGCTGCTGCTGCTCACCACGGTGCCCGTCATGTTCTTCGCCGCCCGCGGCGTGCCCGAGCTCGGCGTCGTGCTCGCCACCGTCGTCGCAGGCTCCATGTCGGCGGGGTCCGCGTCGGCGCTCAACTGCGTCTACGACCGCGACATCGACGAGCAGATGCGCCGCACCCGGCGCCGCGCGCTCCCGCGCCACATCGTCACCCCGCGTGCCGCGCTCGTCTTCGGGCTGACGCTCGGCGTGCTGTCGACGCTGATCTTCTGGGTCTTCGTCAACCCGCTCTCCGCCGTGCTGTCGCTGTCGGCGAACGCGTTCTACATGCTCGTCTACACGATGTGGCTCAAGCGCCGCACCACCCAGAACATCGTCTGGGGCGGTGCCGCCGGCTGCTTCCCGGCCCTCATCGGCTGGACCGCCGTCACCAACGAGCTCGCCTGGCCGCCGGTCGTCTGCTTCCTCATCGTGTTCCTGTGGACGCCGCCCCACACCTGGGCGCTGGCGCTGCGCTACCGCGAGGACTACGCCAACGTCGCCGTGCCGATGCTGCCCGTGGTGGCGCCCGGCGCCGTCGTCGGCAAGCAGATCGTGCTCTACACCTGGGCGACCGTCGCCATGTCGCTGGCCCTGTGGCCCGTCGCCGGCACGGGACTCTTCTACCCGGCGGCCGCCGCCGTCCTCGGCGTCGTGTTCCTCGTCGAGGCGCACAAGATGTGGGGCCGCACCCGCCACAGCGACCAGCTCAGCGTCATCAACCCGATGCGCCTGTTCCACACGTCGAACCTGTACCTCTCGCTGCTGTTCGTCGCCATCGCGATCGACCCGCTGCTGATGCGCTGAGGCTCTGCTTTCGGGCCTCGCTCCGCTCGGCCGTGCCCGCAGCGCTCCGGGCTCCTGTCCCTCGGTCGAACCCGGCCACGCCTCCTCCACTGCGCTCCTCCGGCGCATCCGCCCCTCCCTCAGGACACGAGCGCGCCGCGGGCGTCGGGAAGTGCCGTGCGGCAGCGCGCCAGCTCGCGGTCGTGGTGCCAGGCCTGCGGAAACCGGCGGCCTCCCACCACGACCGGGCAGGGGGTACGGCGCGGCGCCGGGCGCGCGGCGTACTCGCCTTCTGCGTGGGTGAGAACTGGGCGGCTGGGGCGCTTCGCACCGAGTCCGGGCGGCCCCAGGCGAACAGTTCCAGGCACCGACAATGCACCAGCTCGCGGTCGCGGTGCCAGACCTGCGGAAACCAGTGGCCTCCCACCACGACCGGGCAGGGGTACGGCGCGGCGCCGGTCGCGCGGCGTACTCGCTCCTGCGTGGGTGAGAACTGGGCGACTGGGGCGGTTCGCACCGAGTCCGGGCGGCCCCAGGCGCACAGTTCCAGGCACCGGCAACGCGCCAGCTCGCGGTCGTGGTGCCAGGCCTGCGGGAACCGGCGGCCTCGCACCACGACCGGGCAGGGGTACGGCGCGGGGCCGGTCGCGCGGCGTACTCGCCTTCTGCGCGGGTGAGAACTGGGCGGCTGGGGCGCTTCGCACCGAGTCCAGGTGGCCCCAGGCGCACAGTTCCAGGCCCCGGCAACGCACCAGCTCGCGGTCGTGGTGCCAGGCCTGCGGGAACCGGCGGCCTCCCACCACGACCGGGCAGGGGTACGGCGCGGGGCCGGTCGCGCGGCGTACTCGCCTCCTGCGTGGGTGAGAACTGGGCGGCTGGGGCGCTTCGCACCGAGTCCAGGTGGCCCCAGGCGCACAGTTCCAGGCCCCGGCGTCAGACGCGCGCGACCCGCACGTCGGGCTCGGCGACGATCGTGACGGGGCGGAACGCCCGCACCACGACCCAGGTCAGGGCAGCGGAGGTGACGGCGGCGCCGAGCATGTGGAGGGCGACGAGGCCGACGGGGAGCCCGGTGAAGTACTGGACGTAGCCCACCAGGCCCTGCGCGAGCTCGACCGCCAGGAGCGCGGTGACCGCCCGGGTCAGCTGCGTGTCGCCCCGACGTCGCGCGACCACGAGCAGGGCCACCGTGAGCGCGACGAGCGCGTAGACCGCCCACGCGTGGACGTGCGAGAAGGTCGCGGGGTCGAGCCCCGTCCGGGGCGCGTTCTCGTCGCCGGCGTGGGGGCCGCTGCCGGTGACGATGGTGCCGAGGTAGAGCACCACCCAGCCGACGGCGAACGCGGCGATCGTGAGCCGTCGGACGAGCGGAGGCGTGGCCGGCGCCGTCGCCCGCGCGGCGGAACCCCACACCTCGGGGTGCCGCACGTGGTCGAGCAGCACCACGCACAGCCCGATCATGGCCAGCGACAGCAGCAGGTGGAGCGCGACGATCCACGGGTTGAGGTCGGTGAGCACGGTGATGCCGCCGATGACGGCCTGCGCCGGGATGCCGAGGCCGATGCCGAAGGCGATCCACGACGCCCGCCGCGACGTGGCGCGCCACGCGGCGAGGAACGTCAGCAGCGCGATCGCCGCGAGCACGAAGGTCAGGAGCCGGTTGCCGAACTCGATGGCGCCGTGGATGCCCATGCTCGGGTGCGCGGCGTAGGACTCCTCCGTGCAGCGCGGCCACGTCGGGCAGCCGAGCCCCGAGCCCGGTGAGCCGCACGACGGCGCCGGTGACGACGATGCCGATGTTGGCGACGAGGTTCGCGACGGCGAGCCACCCGAGGTGCCGGTCGGCGAGGCCGTCCAGCCCGGGGCGGGGCGGGGTCGAGCGCGGAGCGGTGGACGGTGCGGCGGGGGACATCTGGCTACTCCCAGCGGAAGAATCGGGACACGGCTGCGGCGCCGGCGACGGCCCACGCCACGAGGATCAGGAGGGGGACGACGGCCACCCGGCCGTCGATGAGCGCGGCGCGCATCGCGTCGCCGAGCGCCGCCGAGGGCAGCACGGCGAGGAGGTCTCCGGCCGCGCCGTACGAGGCCCGCGGAAGCACCACGGCGCCGCCGACGAGGAGGAGCAGGTAGACGAGGTTCGCCGCGGCGAGGGTCGCCTCGGCCCGGAGCGTGCCGGCCATCAGCAACCCCAGCGAGGCGAAGGCGGCAGCGCCGACGAGCACCGCGAGCACGGCCGCCAGCACGCCGACGACACCGCCCCCCGGTCGCCAGCCGAGCGCGAGCGCCACCGGCACGAGCACCACGCCCTGCACGACGTGGACGACGAGGATCGCGCCGAGCTTGCCGAGCAGCAGGCCGTACCGGGGCAGGGGAGAGGCGCCCAGCCGCTTGATGAGGCCGTAGCGCCGCTCGAAGCCCGTCGCGATCGCCAGCGAGGTGAAGGCGGTCGACATCACCGCGAGCGCCAGCACGCCGGGCGTGAGCACGTCGACCGCACGTCCGTCCAGCTCGATGCCGCCGCGCCGCCCGGCGACGACACCGCCGACGAGGGCCATGACGGGGATGACGAGCGCCACGAGCAGCTGCTCGCCGTTGCGCAGCATCAGCCGCGTCTCCATGAGGGCCTGCGCCCGCACCTGGCGCGCGAGCGGCGCCGCTCCCGGCGCGGGGGCGAACGTGCCGGCGCTCATCCCGCGGCCCCGCTCGGCGTCGGCTCGGTGAGCACACGCCCGGTGAGCTGGAGGAACACGTCCTCGAGGGTGCGCTGCCCCAGGGTCAGGGACTCGGGCAGCACCCCGTGCTGCTCGCACCAGGCGGACACCTTCGCGAGCGTCGAGGCGTCGGCCGGTCCCGTGACGAGGAGGCTCTGGGCGTTGATCGTGGTGACCTCCGTGGCCGGGCCGAGCGCGGTCTGCAGCGACGCCGGGGCGTGCGGCGGGAACGGCTTGGTCACCACGAGCCGCACGGTCGTCGCGCCGCCGGCGCGGGTCAGCTCGTACGGGGTGCCGCTCGCGATGAGCCGCCCACGGTCGATGACGTGCACGTGGTCGGCGAGGCGCTCGGCCTCCTCGAGGTAGTGCGTCGTCAGCACGGTGGTCACGCCGTCCGCCCGCAGCTCCTCGAGCAGCTCCCACGTCGTACGACGGATGGCCGGGTCCATGCCCGCCGTCGGCTCGTCGACGAACAGGAGCTCGGGCCGGCCCACGAGGGCCGTCGCGAGCCCGAGGCGCTGCTGCTGCCCCCCCGAGAGGCGGCGGAAGGGCGTGCGTCCGCACTCCGCGAGACCCAGGCGCTCGACGAGCAGGCCCACCGGCAGGGGGTCGGCGTGCAGCGCGGCCACGTGGCGCAGCATCTCCTCGGCGCGCACCCCCGACCAGGCACCGCCGGCCTGCAGCATGACGCCGATCCGGGGGAGCAGGGCGCGCCGGTCGCGGACGGGGTCGAGGCCGAGGACCCGCACCGTGCCGGTCTGCGGCCGCCGGTAGCCCTCGCAGGTCTCGAGCGTGGTCGTCTTGCCCGCGCCGTTGGGGCCGAGGACGGCGGTGATCGTGCCGGCCTCCACCCGGAGGTCGAGGTGGTCGACGGCGAGGAGGTCGCCGTACCGCATCACCAGGCCGTCGACGGCGACGGCAGGAGGGGGGGACGGCACCGTGCCAGTGTAGGAGTCCGGCCGCGCCCGCCCGCCCCGAGGCTCGGTCCCGGCCGCCTCGCGAGGGGTTAGGTCACCCTTGCTTGAAGGGCCGGGACGAATAACGTCACACTGGCGTAGTGGAAATGCTGCGAGGTGCTGCGATCGCCGGTCCCCCCGGGGCCGACGACTCCGACGCACCCACCCGCGCGCGGGTGGTCCGCAGCATCCTGGAGGCCGGTCCGTCGACGGCGGCGCAGCTCGCCCAGCGGCTCGACCTGACGCCCGCGGCTGTCCGGCGCCACCTCGACCAGCTCGTCGACGACGGCAGCGTGGAGGTGCGCCAGCAGCGTCCCGGCGGTTCCCGGGGCCGCGGTCGCCCCGCCCGGGTCTTCCACCTGACCGACACGGGCCGCCAGCAGTTCGACCAGCAGTACGACGACCTCGCCGTGCAGGCCCTCCGCTTCCTCGCCGAGACCCAGGGCGACGACGCGGTCCTCGACTTCGCCCGCCGACGGGTGGCGTTCATCGGCCGCGACTTCGGTGCCGTCAGCGAGGCGCACCCCGGGCTGTCGCCCGCCGAGGTCCTGGCCCGCGTGCTCACGCAGGAGGGGTACGCCGCGAGCGTGCGCGCCTCGCCCGTGGGCGACCAGCTGTGCCAGCAGCACTGCCCGATCTCCCACGTCGCCGCCGAGTTCCCCCAGCTGTGCGAGGCGGAGACCGAGGCCATCAGCGAGGTGCTCGGCCGTCACGTCCAGCGCCTCGCGACCATCGCGCACGGCGACGGGGTCTGCACGACCTGCATCCCCGACCTCCCGACCACCCGCGACACCGACCTGATCGACCGTCCGACCCCCGACGAGAACGGAGCGTCCGCATGACGTCAACCCCGAGCATCGACGAGCTCAACCCCGGCCTCGAGGGCATCGGCCGGTACGAGTTCGGCTGGTCCGACTCCGACGCCGCCGGCGCTGCCGCGCAGCGCGGCCTCAACGAGGACGTCGTCCGCGACATCTCCTCCAAGAAGAGCGAGCCCGGCTGGATGCTGGACCTCCGCCTCAAGGGCCTCAAGCTCTTCGACCGCAAGCCGATGCCGACCTGGGGCTCCGACCTCGGCGCGATCGACTTCGACAACATCAAGTACTTCGTGCGCTCGTCCGAGAAGCAGGCCACCAGCTGGGAGGAGCTGCCGGAGGACATCAAGAACACCTACGACAAGCTCGGCATCCCCGAGGCCGAGAAGCAGCGCCTCGTCGCCGGTGTCGCCGCGCAGTACGAGTCGGAGGTCGTCTACCACTCGATCCGCGAGGACCTCGAGGAGAAGGGCGTCATCTTCGTCGACACCGACACGGCGCTGAAGGAGCACGAGGAGCTCTTCAAGGAGTACTTCGGCACCGTCATCCCCGTCGGCGACAACAAGTTCTCGGCGCTCAACACCTCGGTGTGGTCCGGCGGCTCGTTCATCTACGTGCCCAAGGGCGTCCACGTCGACATCCCGCTCCAGGCCTACTTCCGCATCAACACGGAGAACATGGGCCAGTTCGAGCGCACGCTGATCATCGCCGACGAGGACTCCTACGTGCACTACGTCGAGGGCTGCACGGCGCCGATCTACTCGTCCGACTCCCTGCACTCGGCGGTCGTCGAGATCATCGTGAAGAAGGGCGCCCGCGTCCGCTACACGACGATCCAGAACTGGTCGAACAACGTGTACAACCTCGTCACGAAGCGCGCCACGTGCGAGGCCGGCGCGACCATGGAGTGGGTCGACGGCAACATCGGCTCGAAGGTGACGATGAAGTACCCGGCCGTCTACCTCATGGGCGAGCACGCCAAGGGCGAGACGCTGTCGATCGCGTTCGCCGGCGAGGGCCAGCACCAGGACGCGGGCGCCAAGATGGTGCACGCCGCGCCCCACACGTCCTCCTCGATCCTGTCGAAGTCGGTCGCCCGTGGCGGCGGTCGCACGTCGTACCGCGGCCTGATCCAGGTGAACGAGGGTGCGCACGGCTCCAAGTCGAACGTGCTCTGCGACGCCCTCCTCGTCGACCAGATCAGCCGGTCGGACACCTACCCCTACGTGGACATCCGCGAGGACGACGTGTCGATGGGCCACGAGGCGTCGGTCTCCAAGGTCTCCGAGGACCAGCTGTTCTACCTGATGAGCCGCGGCCTGGCCGAGGACGAGGCGATGGCGATGATCGTGCGCGGCTTCGTGGAGCCGATCGCCAAGGAGCTCCCGATGGAGTACGCGCTCGAGCTCAACCGCCTCATCGAGCTGCAGATGGAGGGCGCGGTCGGCTGACCCGGCCCCGACGCCGCAGCCGCTGCACCCGCGCCGTACCGATCCCGAGGAAAGACGAAGAGACGAAGTGACTGTCATCGACGAGACGCCCGCCGCCGCCCAGGCCGTGGAGACCGGCAAGGTGTCGAGCCACCTCCACCCCGAGCCGGGCTACGACCTGGCGCTGCACCCGGCGCCGACGGGTCGCGAGGAGATCTGGCGCTTCACGCCGCTCAAGCGGCTCCAGGGCCTGCTCGAGGACGAGGCGTCCGACGCCCACCTGGCGTGGAGCACCCAGCTCCCCGCCGGCGTGACGCTGACCCCCATCTCGGGGGAGGAGGCGCGCGAGCTCGGGGAGTTCCTGCCGTTCGACCGGCTCGCCGCGCTCGCGGTGGCCCACGCGGGCGGCGCGATGCTGCTCGACATCCCGGCCGAGGCCGAGCTGGACGAGCCGGTGCGCATCGACCTCGAGGGCACCGGTCTCGACCAGGTGGTGTGGGGCCAGGTCGTCGTGCGCGTGGGCCGCTTCGCCCGCGCCACCGTGGTCATCGAGCACCGCGGCCAGGCGCGCTACAGCCACGCGACCACGGTGCTCGTCGGCGACGGCGCGCAGCTCGACCTCGTCACGCTCAACGACTGGAGCGACGACTCGGTGCACGCCGGCCAGGTGGGCATCCGCGTCGGGCGCGACGCACGCGTCCGGGCCAGCGAGTTCACCATCGGCGGTGACCTGGTGCGCACGTCGACCAACGTGGAGTACGCCGGTCCCGGTGGCGAGGCGGAGCTGCTCGGTCTCTACTTCGTGGACGCCGGGCAGCACATCGAGCACCGCCTCTTCGTCGACCACACGGCTCCGAAGACCAAGAGCAACGTGACCTACAAGGGCGCGCTGCAGGGCGAGGGCGCCCGCGCGGTGTGGATCGGCAACGTCCTCATCCGCAAGGTCGCCGAGGGCATCGAGACCTACGAGGAGAACCGCAACCTCGTGCTCACCGACGGCTGCCAGGCCGACTCGGTGCCGAACCTGGAGATCGAGACGGGCGAGATCGAGGGCGCGGGCCACGCGTCGGCGATCGGTCGCTTCGACGACGAGCAGCTGTTCTACCTGCGCTCGCGCGGCATCGAGGAGTCCGAGGCCCGCCGCCTCGTCGTGCACGGGTTCTTCAACGACCTGATCCGTCGCGTCGGGGTCCCCGAGCTCGAGGAGCGCCTGCGCGCGGTCGTCGAGGCCGAGCTCGAGCGCCACGTCCTCACCGACGGCCAGGCCTGAGCGATGGCGTTCGAGCGCGCATGCGCCGCAGCCGACGTCCCCGCCGACACGGCCGTCGCTGTGACGGTGGGGTCGGCGGAGGTGGCCGTCGCTCGTGACGGCGAGACCTTCTACGCCCTCGAGGACCTCTGCAGCCACGCTGCGGTCGCCCTCTCCGAGGGCGAGGTGGCCGACTGCCGGATCGAGTGCTGGCTGCACGGCTCGGAGTTCGACCTCCGCACGGGCGAGCCCTCCGGGCTGCCTGCCACGGAGCCCGTCGCGACCTTCCCGGTCGAGGTGCGCGGCGACGACGTGTACGTCGACGTGAGCACCACCCTCAACGGAGTGCGCCCCAGCGGCTGAGCCCGCCGGTCGCCACCCCCCACCGACTTTCCACCCACGCTGGAGAACGAGAGAGAACATGAGCACGCTGGAGATCAAGGACCTGCACGTCTCGGTGACCACCGAGGACGGCCCCAAGGAGATCCTCAAGGGCGTCACGCTGACCATCAAGGACGGCGAGACGCACGCGATCATGGGCCCCAACGGCTCGGGCAAGTCCACCCTCGCCTACTCGATCGCGGGCCACCCCAAGTACGAGGTCACGAGCGGCAGCGTCACCCTCGACGGCGAGGACGTCCTCGAGATGAGCGTCGACGAGCGGGCGCGCGCCGGTCTCTTCCTCGCGATGCAGTACCCGGTCGAGGTGCCCGGCGTCTCCGTCGCCAACTTCCTCCGCACCGCGAAGACCGCCATCGACGGCGAGGCGCCGAAGCTCCGCACGTGGGTGAAGGACGTCAACACCGCGCTCGGCGCCAACGGCCTCGACGCCTCCTTCTCGCAGCGCTCCGTCAACGAGGGCTTCTCCGGCGGCGAGAAGAAGCGCCACGAGATCGCGCAGCTCAACCTGCTGCAGCCGAAGGTCGCGGTGCTCGACGAGACCGACTCCGGGCTCGACATCGACGCGCTCAAGGTCGTCTCCGAGGGCGTCAACACGTTCGCGAAGGACGGCGACAAGGGCGTGCTGCTCATCACGCACTACACGCGCATCCTCCGCTACATCAAGCCCGACTTCGTCCACGTGTTCGTGGCCGGCAAGGTCGCCGAGTCCGGCGGCGCCGAGCTCGCCGAGCAGTTGGAGGCCGAGGGCTACGACAAGTACGTCGCAGCGGCGCGATAAGCGGCACCGGGCGGCGTTGTCGTCGCTCGGCGGCCGCTCCGCTCCAAGGCCGCCGTCGCTCCTCCGCCTTGCCCTGCACCACTTCTCACGCCGCTGCGTGAGCCCGACAGCCAGAAAGGAACACCATGTCGATCGCTGGTCTGCTGCCCCAGCTCGAGGTGGTCCGCAAGGACTTCCCGATCCTCGAGCGCACGCTCGCGGGCGGGATGCCGCTGGTCTACCTCGACAGCGCCAACACCTCGCAGAAGCCGCAGTGCGTGATCGACACGATGGTCGACCACCTCGAGCGTCACAACGCCAACGTCGCCCGCGCCATGCACCAGCTGGGTGCGGAGTCGTCGGAGGCGTTCGAGGCCGCCCGCGACAAGGTGGCGTCGTTCATCGGGGCTCCCTCCCGCGACGAGGTCATCTTCACGAAGAACGCCTCCGAGGCCCTCAACCTGGTGGCGAACACGCTGGCGTGGGCCCGCGGCGACCTGGCGCTCGGTGAGGGCGACGTCGTCGTCACCACCGAGATGGAGCACCACTCCAACATCGTGCCGTGGCAGCTGCTGACGCAGCGCACGGGCGCGACGCTGCGCTGGTTCGGGCTCACGGAGGACGGTCACCTCGACCTCTCCGACATCGACGAGCTGATCACCGAGCGCACGAAGCTCGTCACCCTCACCTGGGTGTCGAACATGCTCGGCACGATCAACCCGGTCGCCGCGATCACCCGTCGGGCCCACGAGGTCGGCGCGCTCGTCGTCGTCGACGCCTCGCAGGCCGCGCCCCAGCTGCCGATCGACCTGGCCGCGATGCCCGTCGAGGAGCGACCCGACCTGCTGGCCTTCACCGGCCACAAGGTCGTCGGTCCGACCGGCATCGGCGTGCTGTGGGGCAGCCGGGCCGTCCTCGACCAGCTCCCGCCGTTCCTCGGCGGTGGCGAGATGATCGCGACGGTGGCGATGGAGCGCTCGACCTACGCCGGCATCCCCCACAAGTTCGAGGCCGGCACGCCGCCGATCGTCGAGGCCGTCGGGCTCGGCGCGGCGGTCGACTACCTGTCCGACCTCGGCATGGAGCACGTGCACGCGCACGAGCAGGCGATCACGGCGTACGCGCTGGAGGGTCTGGCCACGATCCCCGGCCTGACGGTGCTCGGCCCGCTCGACGCCGCTCAGCGGGGCGGCGCGATCAGCTTCGAGATCGAGGGCGTGCACCCGCACGACGTCGCGCAGGTGCTCGACTCCCGCGGCGTCGCGGTGCGTGCGGGTCACCACTGCGCCAAGCCCGCCCACGCCCGGTTCGGGGTGCAGAGCTCGACCCGGATGTCGTCGTACCTCTACACGACGCCCGGCGAGATCGACGCGCTCGTCGAGGCCCTGGAATACACCCGCTCCTACTTCCGGTTGGGTGACTCGTGACCGCACAGGACCTGGATGCGCTGTACCAGGAGATCATCCTGGACCACTACAAGAACCCGCACCACAAGGGCCTCCGCGACCCGCACGAGGCCGAGGTGCACCACGTGAACCCCACGTGCGGCGACGAGATCACGCTGCGCGTGCACCTCACGGGTGAGCCGGGCGCGGAGACCGTGGCCGACGTGTCCTACGACTCCCTCGGCTGCTCCATCTCGCAGGCGTCCGCCTCGGTGATGACCGACCTCGTCATCGGGCGTCCCGTCGCGGAGGCGCTCGAGGTGCACGAGACGTTCCTGACCCTCATGCAGGGCAAGGGGCAGGTCGAGCCCGACGAGGACGTCCTGGAGGACGGCATCGCCTTCGCCGGTGTCGCCAAGTTCCCGGCGCGCGTGAAGTGCGCCCTGCTGTCGTGGATGGCCTGGAAGGACGCCACGACCCGAGTGCTGGAGGAGACCCGCACGTGACCACTGAGTCCCCGACCCCCGACGACCAGACCGCGGCGACGACGGACGGCCCGGTGACCGGTGAGGTCACCGACGGCGACGTGGCGCCCAACGCGGGCGAGGTCGCACCCGGCGCGGACGCCCCGGCCGAGGCCGCGGAGCGCGCCGCCGCGGCCGGTGCCGCCGGCGCCGAGGGCTCCGGCCGACCGCCCGGCGAGGCCGACGAGCACGACCACCACGCGCACGACCACGGGCACGACCACAGCCACGGTCATGGCCACGGGCACGACCACGGCGACCTCCCCGAGGTTCCCGAGGCGTCCGGCGGCGTGTCGTCGAGTCGTTCCGCGACCGTGTCCCTCGACGACGTCGAGGAGGCCATGAAGGACGTCGTGGACCCCGAGCTCGGCATCAACGTGGTCGACCTCGGCCTGGTCTACGGGATCCACGTCGACGAGGACTCGAACGCCGTCATCGACATGACCCTGACGTCGGCGGCGTGCCCCCTGACGGACGTCATCAGCGACCAGACGTCGACGGCGCTCGAGGGCATCGTCAACGACGTGGCGATCAACTGGGTCTGGATGCCGCCGTGGGGTCCCGACAAGATCACCGACGACGGCCGCGACCAGCTGCGCGCCCTCGGCTTCAACGTCTGATCAGCCTCCCGTGACGCCGCCGGTCCTGGTCCACGTGCCGGCGGCGCGCTGGGAGCGGTGGGTCGCGAACTTCGGGACGCGCCACCCCGGCACCTCCCTGGCCGTCGTCGACGGCGCGCTCGTCGGCGCCTCCACGGACGGCTCGTCCTTCGAGGCCCGGTTGCCGCTCGACGCGCCGTACTCCGGCGTGCCCGACCCGGCGGCCTTCCTCGACGCCCGGGAGCTGCCCGGGCGTTGGGGGGTGCTGCTGGTCCGCAAGGGCGGGTACGCCGTGGCGCGGCTCGCGGGGCACACGACCGTCGCGAGCAAGGTCGGCAGCCGGCACGTGCAGGGAAGGACGAAGGCCGGCGGGCAGAGCCAGCAGCGCTTCGCCCGGCGGCGGGCCAACCAGGCGCAGGCCGCCTACGACGCGGCCGCCGACCACGCGCACCGGGTCTGGGGCCCCGGACCGCTCGTCGTGGCCGTCGGCGGCGACCGCACAGCCGTCGCGGACGTGCTCGCTGACCGCCGCCTCGAGGTGGCGACGGTGGGACCCTTCCTCGACGTGCCCGACCCGCGTCGCTCGGTGCTCGAGCAGGCCGTCGCCGACGCGTCGGCCGTGCAGGTGCGCGTCGAGAACGCCCCCGGCACCTGAGGCCGGGCGTCGACGCCGTCAGCGGTGGCTGACCAGCGGCGCCCGCCGGTCGAGCACGGTCCACGCCGTCCGCACGGGTGCGTCGTCGGTCATCCGGAGGGTCACCGTCAGCACGTCGCCGTCGACCTCCGTGCCCGTGACCTCGAGCGGCGCGCCGGCGGGATCATCGGCGAGCACGTCGGCGACGGCGTCGGCGTTCTCCTCCGCGGCCGCGGCGTCGTCGTGGGCATAGGCGACGACGACCTCCTCGTCACCCTCCTGCCCCGTGAGACCGACCGCGACCGCGTCGAACGCGGCCGGCAGCGAGGCCACCCCGCCGTCGAAGCGGCCGACGACGACGCGCGCGGCGTAGACGTCGTGCGCGTCGAGGGCCGAGGCCAGGTCGAGCGCGGGCTCGCTGCCCCGGTCGCCGGCGACAGCGAGTGCCAGGTCCGGCTCGGTGAGGGACGCCGTGAGGCGGTCGGCCGCCACGTCGAGGTGCAGCGGCTGGCCCAGGCGCCGCACGGGGGACGCGTCGTCGGGGTGCGTGGAGAGGTTCTCGCCCTCGCCGACCGTCCAGCGACCGCCGTCGGCGTCGCTCTCCCCGTCGTACGTGGCGGCCAGGTGCGCGACGTCGATCGTGCCCTCGACGACCGAGGTCCGCGCCGGCGGTGCCGTGAGCTCGCCGTACCACCGCGCGTCGCCCAGCCAGGTGCCGGTCTCGTCGGCGACGGACGTCTGGTCGAGGGCGCTCGCGCCGCCGAGCACCTGGGGCACCTCGAGACCGAGGTCGGGTGCTCCCGCTGATGCCGGTCAGGCCCTGCACCCACGCCGCGACGGCAGCCTCGTCGGCGGGGTCCGTGGGGCGTTCCAGGCCGCCCAGCTCGGCGGCCCGGTCCAGGTCGCCGACGGTGATCTGGAACCCGTCGTACGCCGTGGTGGGCAGTGCGGCGACCGCCGTCCGAACGAGGCCGTCGCCCTGCCGCCCGTCGCTGCCGCCACGGTCCGCGGTCGGTGCGGCGGGGTCGGCCTCGCCGCTGCTCGTGCCGCAGGCGGTCAGCCCCCCGCCGAGGAGGACCACGCTCGCCGCTGCGGCGGCGAGGGCACGGACGGGGCGGTGGTGGCGAGCGGGCACGGCACGCGGCGTACCCGGGCCAGGTGCCGCGAAACCCGCGTCGCTGCAGCGATCCCGCGGTCGGACCTGCCAGACTCCGGAGCATGTGGCGCCCCGACGACGGGTGGGAGCCGTTGCCCGGAGGGCGCGGCACCTCGACCGGTGGCGTCTGGCTCGACCCCTCGGGCGGGACGCCGACCGTGGTGAAGCGGCTGCTCGCCCCCGGGCCCGGCGATCCCGCCGAGCTCTCCGACAGCACCCATCCGGCGTGGTGGAAGCGACCGGCGGCCGTCGCACTGCGCGGGCTCGTGGACGGGACGGCCGGGATCCGCGGCGTACCGGTGCTCGACGTCGCCGAGGACGAGGAGGGCGTCACCCTGCGGTTCGCGTACGCCGCGGGGGAGCGCCTCCCCGGACTGTTCCTCGCCAGCCGGCTCGGTGCGTTCGCCGGCAACGCCGTGCCCGACGTCCCCTGGCTCGCGCGCGACCAGCTGCGCTCGCGGCTGGGACGGGTGGCGTGGCGTGGCGGGTGGCGCACGCTGGCCCGCACGAGCATCGCCGACGCGGCCGACCGGCTCTGGAACCGTCGCGGCACCCTCCTGGCCCGGCTGGACGGGCTGCCGCAGGTGCTCCAGCACGGCGACCCCGTGCCGGCGAACTTCGCGACGCGGGTCGACGACGTGGTCCTCGCGCTCGACTGGGGCAGCCTCGGCACGGGGCCGGTCGGTGGTGATCTCGGCTACGTGGCGCTGACCGTGCCGGAGTCGCTGGAGGTGCTGCTCGAGGCCTACGTCGCGGCGCTCCCGCCCGGCGTGGCCAGCCCCGAGGACGCGCTGCTGGGGGCGCGGGTGACGGCGGTGTACACGGCCCTCAACCGCGCCGAGTGGGCGCTCGCGCGGGTCGCGGACGGCGAGGGTGCCCTGGCCGGCAAGTTCCGGCACCCCAGCGTGCTGCCGCACCTGCGCACCCTCCAGCGGCAGTTCGCGCACCTGGAGGCGCTGCTCTAGCGGTCCGTCCGGCGGCCTCCGGCGCAGCCGTCCACGCACGGTCACGATGCGGGCGCGGGCGCCGCCGCGCCGTAGAGTTCGGCCACGATGATCACCGCACAGAACCTCGAAGTCCGTGCGGGTGCCCGGCTTCTGATGGAGAACGTCTCGTTCCGCGTCGCCGCCGGCGACAAGATCGGCCTCGTGGGCCGCAACGGCGCGGGCAAGACCACGATGACCAAGATCCTCGCCGGCGAGGCGCTGCCCGCCAGCGGGTCGGTGCACCGCTCGGGCGACGTCGGCTACCTCCCGCAGGACCCCCGCGTCGGCGACCCCGAGGTGCTCGCCCGCGACCGCATCCTCTCGGCGCGTGGCCTCGACGACGTCGTGCGTCGCCTGCGCGACGCCGAGGCGCAGATGGGCTCCGACGACCCGGCCGTGGCGGAGCGGGCGATGAAGCGGTGGGCCCGGGCCGACAGCGAGCTGCACGCCGGGGGCGGGTACGCCGCGGAGGCGGAGGCCGCGACCATCGCGGCCAGCCTCGGCATCCCCGACCGCATCCTCGGCCAGCAGCTGAAGACGCTCTCGGGCGGCCAGCGGCGTCGCGTGGAGCTGGCGCGCATCCTGTTCTCCGGGGCCGACGTGCTCATCCTCGACGAGCCCACCAACCACCTCGACGCCGACTCGATCGTCTGGCTGCGCGACTTCCTCAAGGCGCACCGCGGGGGGTTCATCGTCATCAGCCACGACAACGACCTGCTGGCCGACACGGTCAACAAGGTGTTCCACCTCGACGCCAACCGCTGCGTCATCGACGTCTACAACATGGGCTGGAAGCACTACCTCACCCAGCGCGAGACCGACGAGAAGCGGCGCAAGCGTGAGCGGATGAACGCCGAGAACAAGGCGAAGACGCTCACCGACCAGGCCAACAAGATGCGCGCCAAGGCGTCGAAGGCGCAGGCCGCGCAGTCGATGCTCAAGCGGGCCGAGAAGATGATGGCCGGCGTCGAGGGGGAGCGGGCCGCCGACAAGGTCGCCAAGATCAAGTTCCCCTCGCCCGCACCGTGCGGCAAGACCCCGCTCACCGCGGAGGGCCTCTCCCGCACGTACGGCGCGCTCGAGGTCTTCACCGGCGTCGACCTGGCCATCGACAAGGGGTCCCGCGTCGTCATCCTCGGTCTCAACGGCGCCGGCAAGACGACGATGCTCCGGATCCTCGCGGGGGTCGACGCACCCGACACGGGCAAGGTCGTGCCGGGGCACGGCCTGAAGATCGGCTACTACGCGCAGGAGCACGAGACGCTCGACACCGGGCGCACGGTGCTCGAGAACATGCAGAGCGCGGCGCCGCAGCTGACCGACACCGAGGCGCGCACCGTGCTGGGCTCGTTCCTCTTCTCGGGCGAGGACGCCCACAAGCCGGCGGGCGTGCTCTCCGGCGGGGAGAAGACGCGGCTCGCGCTCGCCTCGCTCGTGGTCTCGAGCGCCAACGTGCTGCTGCTCGACGAGCCGACGAACAACCTCGACCCGGCGTCCCGCGAGGAGGTGCTCGACGCGATCCGTCGCTACGAGGGCGCCATCATCCTCGTGACCCACGACGAGGGTGCCGTGCACGCGCTCGAGCCCGACCGGGTGCTCATCCTCCCGGACGGCGTCGAGGACCTCTGGAACGCCTCCTACGCCGAGCTGGTCTCGCTCGCCTGAGCCCTCCCCCCACCGGGGTCGTGGTGCCCGACCTGCGGAAAGTGGTGGTCTCACACCACGACCGGGGCATGGAGCGGGGAGGAGGAGCGGGCTCAGCGCGGCACGGCCAGGCCCGTCGGTTCCTCCCGCCCGCGCAGGACCTCCTCGCCGTCGGCGCGCCAGCGCGCTGCCTCGTCCTCGTCGGCGGCGGCGATCGAGGCCGCGGCGGCCAGCACCAGCCCGGGACGCTTCTTGGCGAGCTCGGTGAGCCGGGCCGCGGAGTTCACGGCGTCGCCGATGACGGTGTACTCGAACCGGCGCTCGTCGCCCACGTTGCCCGCGACGGCCTCGCCGGTCGCGACGCCGACCCCGGCCCTGATCTCCGGCACCTCCTCCGCTAGCCGTACGGCGATGGCACGCGCCGCCCGGAGCGCCGCCGTGGCGTGGTCGTCCCGTGGGACGGGGGCGCCGAAGACGGCGAGCACCGCGTCGCCCATGAACTTGTTGACGAGCCCGCCGGCCCGGTCGACCTCGTCGACCACGACCGCGCAGAACCGGTTGAGCACCGTGACGACGTCCTGCGGCTCGAGGCGGGTCGCCATGGCGGTCGAGCCCATGAGGTCGACGAAGAGCACGGAGACGACGCGCGTCTCCCCGCCGAGCTCGACGTCGGCGCTCACGGCGGCGGCCGCCACCTCCTGGCCGACGTGGCGTCCGAACAGGTCGCGGATCCGCTCGCGCTCCCGGAGGCCGGCCGCCATCCGGTTGAAGCCGCTCTGCAGGTGGCCGATCTCCGTGGCGTCGTACACCGGGATGACGACGTCGAGCCGGCCGTCCTCGACCGCGGCGAGCGCCTGGCGCACGGAGGCGAGCGGCGCCACGATCGAGCGTGACGTGAGCCCGATTATCATGTAGCCGAACAGGAGCACGACACCGCCGAGCACGAGGCACAGGACCCCCAGCCGGGTCAGGTCGACCTGGTCGTCGCCGGACAGGGCGAGGATGCCGCAGAGCATGAGGACGGCCACGGGGACCCCGGTGCCGAGCACCCAGAACAGGATGAGGCGGCGGTGCACCCCCGAGGTGCGGCCCACGGGCGGCGGCCCCTGGACCAGGGCGCGCGCCGTGATGGGCCGCAGGATGAACTCGGTCCACAGGTAGGAGATCGCGCAGACGAGCACGCCCGCGACGGTCACGGCGATGCCCTCGGTCAGCGCCATCTCCGGCTGCAGCCACAGCGGGAGCACGGTGAAGAGGACGACGCCGCCGGCCCAGAGCACGCCCTGGCGCGCCAGGGCGAGGCGCGGCGCCCGCAGGGTGGCCCGCACCTCCTCCTCCCGGGGCGGCCGGTCCTCCCGCGCCCAGGTGAGCACGCGCAGCAGTCCCCGCGTGATCGTGAGGACGCCGACCACGGCGGCGGCAGCGACGTACACGGGGACCGCGATCGCGTGGGCCAGCCAGTAGGCGCCGGAGACGGGCTCCGAGGGCCGCACGAGCAGGAGCAGGGCCGCTACGACGACGGCGCCGATGAGGTTGGCCACGAGCAGCACGGCGGTGAGGAGGAGCTGCACCCGCACGCGGAGGGACCGGATGTTCTCGTCGGGGCGGCCGAGCAGGCGCGACCCGTACGCCGCGGCAGCGACGGACGGTTCGGTGCTCACGGTTCGCATCGTAGGGTCAGGAGCGGCAGCGGTGAGCGGGAACACGCGACGCGCCGCGACGGTTGGGAGGGTCATGTCAGGGATGTCGGGGATGGGCGCGTCGTGGCGGCACCTGCGCACCGACCGCTCCGCGGTGTCGACGAAGGTCGACCGCGTCGTCGTACGGCGCGTGCTCGGCGCGGCGCGGCCCCACCGGCGCGTGCTGGGCTGGTTCGGCGGCGTCACCGTGCTCGACGCCCTCCTCGTGGTGGTCACCCCGCTGCTCGTGCAGCGCCTCGTGGACGACGGCATCGTCGCCGGCGACCTGCGGGTCGTGGGGGTGGTCGCCGGGCTGATGGCCCTCACCGCCGTGGTCGACGCGGTGCTGGGCGTGCTCGGCGGGTGGTTGTCGGCCCGCCTGGGCGAGGGACTCATCTACGACCTGCGACGGCAGGTGTTCGCCCACGTGCAGCGCCAGGGCCTGGCGTTCTTCACCCGCACCCAGACCGGGGCACTCGTGTCGCGGCTCAACAACGACGTCGTCGGCGCGCAGAAGGCGTTCACGAGCGTGCTGTCGAGCGCCGTGTCCAACACGGTCGCGGTCGTCGTCGTGGGCATCACCATGGTGGCGCTCAGCTGGCAGGTCACCCTGCTCTGCCTGCTGATGTTCCCGCTGCTCTTCGGGGTGTCGCGCTGGGTCGGGGCCCGGCTGGCCGGACTGACCCGGCGGCAGATGGACGGCAACGCCGACCTCGGCAACATGATGACGGAGCGCTTCAACGTCGGCGGCGCGATGCTGCTCAAGCTGTTCGGCCGCCGGCCGGAGGAGGACGCCCTGTTCGCCGGCAAGGCGGAGGTCGTGCGCGGGCTGGGCGTCCGGATCGCGCTCCTGACCCGCCTCTTCGCCGCCGCCATGATGCTCGTGCCCGCGATGGCCACGGCGCTGGTCTACGGCGTGGGCGGCTACCTCGTGGTCCGGGGGGAGCTCACGCTCGGCACCCTGCTGGCCCTCGCGACGCTGCTGCTCCGCCTGCTCGGCCCGCTGCAGGGCCTCTCCAACGTGCGCGTGGACGTCATGACGGCGCTCGTCAGCTTCGAGCGCGTCTTCGAGGTGCTCGACCTGCCGGCCAGCGTCCCCGAGCGGGCCGACGCCGTGCCGCTGCCGCGGCACGAGGGCGCGGGCGGGATCCGGCTCGAGCTCGACCACGTCTCGTTCGCCTACCCGAACGCGGCCGGCACGACCCTGGCCTCGCTGGAGACCGTGTCGTCGCCCGACCGCAACGGGGGCGGTCAGGTGCTCCACGACGTGACGTTCGTGGCCGAGGCGGGGGAGAAGGTCGCCCTGGTGGGTCCCTCGGGCGCGGGCAAGACGACCATCACCCACCTCGTGGCGCGGCTCTACGACGTCGACGCCGGCACCGTGCGCCTCGCCGGCCACGACGTGCGGAGCGTGACCCTGGACTCGCTCGAGGACGCCGTGGGCTACGTGACGCAGGACGCCCACCTCTTCCACGACACGATCGGCGCCAACCTGCGCTACGCGCGGCCCTCCGCCACCGACCCCGAGATCTGGGCGGCGCTCGACGCCGCGCGCGTGGGGGACCTGGTGCGGTCGCTGCCGAGCGGGCTCGACACGGTGGTCGGCGACCGGGGCTACCGCCTCTCCGGCGGTGAGCGGCAGCGCCTGGCGATCGCGCGCCTGCTGCTGAAGGCGCCCCCGCTCGTCGTGCTCGACGAGGCGACGGCCCACCTCGACGGCGGCTCGGAGCAGGCGGTGCAGGAGGCGCTCGCGACCGCGCTCGAGGGGCGCACGTCGCTGGTGATCGCCCATCGTCTCTCGACCGTCCGGGACGCCGACCAGATCCTCGTCGTCGACGGCGGGCGCATCGTGGAGAGCGGCACCCACACCGAGCTCCTGCTGCGCGACGGCCTCTACGCCCGGCTCCACGCCACGCAGCTCGTCGACGACGTCACGCCGACCGTGGCCTGATCCCGCGGCGTACGCCGGCGCGTCGGGTCAGCCGCGGCGGCTCGCCTCGCGCTCGGCGCGGATCCGGGCCTGGATCTCCGCCTGCTGGCGCTCCTGCGCCTCGACGCGGGCGCGCTTCTCCGCCCGCAGACGGTCGCGGCGGGCCGGGCCGCCGCGGACCTCGTCGTACATCAGGTAGAAGAAGCCGAAGACGGCCAGCGCGCCGAAGAACCACCACTGCAGGCCGTAGAAGAAGTGCGGACCCTCGTCGAGCTCGGGGAGCGGCGGTGGCACGAGCGGGTCCGCCGCGGCGGGGGTCTCCTCCGCGAGGTCGACGAACCCGCCGAGGAGGTCGAGGTCGAGCGCCTGCCCGATCGCGTCCGACGAGATCGCGCGCGTGGACTGCGTGTCCGTGACCTCGGTGCTGCGGCCCTCGGCGTCGCTCCGCGCGTAGCCGACGATCTCGACCTCGCCGCCGGGCGAGTCGGGGAGGGCGTCGGGGTCCGAGCCCGCGAGGTCGCCCGAGTTCTCGGTCGCCATCCACCCGCGGTCGACGAGCACGCTCGTGCCGTCGTCGAGCCGCAGGGGGACCACGATGTCGGCGCCCGGCTGGCCGTCGCGGGTGCGGTACCGCACCACGACCGTGTTGGCCACGTCGTAGGTGCCCGTCGCCGTCACGGCGGTCCACTCGTCCTCGGCGTCGACGTCGCCGCCCGGCGACATGATCTGGCCGACGTCGACGGTGCGCCCCTCGTTGCGCTCGACGATGGCGTTGCGCTCGCGGCGGTCGTCGAGGCGGTGGAACTGCCACTGCCCGAGGAGGTACGCGACGTAGGTCAGCAGGACGACCGTGATGCCGAAGAGGATCCAGCGCCGGGAGAGCAGGAAGCGGAAGGAGCCCACCCCCAGAGGCTACTCGCCGACGGCCCGGCGCCCGGCAGGCGCCTATCCTTGGCCCATGACCGACCTCGTCGACCTGCCGACCCCCGTGGCGCACGCGCGCCCGGGGACGGAGCGCGGGCTCGTGGACCGGCACGGTCGCGTCGCGACGGACCTGCGGGTCTCGCTCACCGACCGCTGCAACCTGCGCTGCTCCTACTGCATGCCGCCCGAGGGGCTCGAGTGGCTGCCGGGCGAGGACGTGCTCACCGACGAGGAGGTCGTCCGGCTCGTGACCATCGCGGCCGAGCACCTGGGGGTGCGGGAGGTGCGGTTCACGGGCGGCGAGCCGCTGGTACGCCGCGGGCTCGTCACCATCGTCGACGAGGTCCACCGGGCCGCGCCGCAGCTGGAGCTCTCGCTCACCACCAACGCGCTCGGCCTCGCCCGCACGGCGCCCGCCCTGGCGGCCGCCGGCCTCACCCGGGTCAACGTGAGCCTCGACAGCATCCGTCCCGAGTCCTACGCCGCGCTCACGCGCCGCGACCGGCTCCACGACGCGCTCGCCGGGATCGAGGCCGCGGCGGCCGCAGGCCTCAGCCCCGTCAAGGTCAACGCGGTGCTGCTCCGTGGGGTCAACGACGGCGAGGCGCCCGAGCTCGTGCGGTGGGCGCTGGCCGCCGGGCACGAGCTGCGTTTCATCGAGCAGATGCCGCTGGACGCGCAGCACGGCTGGTCGCGGGACACGATGGTGACCGCCGACGAGATCCTCGCGGCCCTCGAGGCGGCCTTCGACGTGCGACCCGACGACGAGGCACGGGGGAGCGCGCCGGCCGAGCGCTTCGTGGTCGACGCCGGCAACGGGCTCCGCGGCCGGGTGGGGGTCATCGCCTCGGTGACACGGCCGTTCTGCGGCGACTGCGACCGCGTCCGGCTCACCGCCGACGGCCAGGTGCGCAACTGCCTCTTCGCCCGGGGGGAGTCCGACCTGCGGGGTGCGCTCCGCGACGGAGCCTCGGACGCGACGATCGCGGACCTCTGGCGACGGGCGATGTGGCCCAAGGCGCCCGGCCACGGGATCGACGACCCGACGTTCCTGCAGCCGGCGCGGCCGATGTCGGCCATCGGGGGCTGAGCCCCGGTCAGCCGTCCTCCGGCGCCAGGTCGCCGACCGGCACCGTGTCGCGGAGGAACCCGCGCGACCCGAGGAAGTCCGCCAGCGACGCGCGGTGGTCGTCGCACGCGAGCCACACCTTGCGACGCTCCGGCGTGTGGAGGCGGGGGTTGTTCCACCGGTGGGCCCACACGGCGACCGCGCGGCAGCCGCGCGACGAGCACAGCGGGGCGGCCGTGTCCTCCGCGGTGCCGTCGGGCCCGCCGCCGAGCCCGGCGAAGATGCTCACGCGGAGTCCCGCTCCTCGCGGGTCTGCCAGTCGCCGGCCTCGATGTGGATGGCCTGCCCGCCCGCGGGCAGCGCCGGGGCGTCGACCGGCTCCACCTCGAAGCCGTCGGAGCGCTGCGTGGTGACGTTGGCGGCCACGACCGCGAACCAGGGGAGGAAGACCGCGCCGGAGAGCAGCACCCACCGCAGCCAGCCCGGGCCGACGGCGTACGCACCGACGACGCACAGCGTGCGCACGGCCATCGCGAAGATGTAGCGGCGCTGGCGGCTGTCGAGGCTCTCGTCGGGGGCGGTCTGCGCCGTGGTGATGCGCACGGGCTCGTCCTTGGACGAGGTACGACGGAGCGACGGCATGGCCCCCAGCGTACGTCGGTAGCATCACGACACCAGCGGACGCGGTGTGACCTGTCCGCGCCCGAACGCACAGCCACGAGGAGCCACCATGACGGACCGCACCTACCGCATCTCCGAGATCGTCGGAACCTCCCCGGAGGGCGTGGACCAGGCCATCCGCAACGGCATCGCGCGCGCCGGCAAGACGCTGCGCCACCTGGACTGGTTCGAGGTCACGCAGGTGCGTGGCCACGTGAAGGACGGGCAGGTCGACCACTTCCAGGTGTCCCTCAAGGTGGGCTTCCGCCTCGAGGACGAGTGACCCGTGGGCGCTCGTCGCGCCCGCCCGCACCCCGGGACCTCCCGGTCGCGCCTCGCCGCGCGGCCGGGAGGTTTATGCGTACTTCCGGGTAAGCACTAGCGTCACCGGTCGTGACCGACACTGCCCAGAACGGCGCCCCCGGGCGCATCGTCCTCGTCACCGGCGGCAACCGCGGCATCGGCCGCGCCATCGCCGAGGCGTTCATCGCGCAGGGCGACCGCGTCGCCGTGACGACCCGGAACGGCGGTGCCCCCGACGGCGCGCTCGACGTGCGGTGCGACATCACCGACGCCGCACAGGTCGACGCCGCCTTCACCACCATCGAGGCCGAGCTCGGCCCGGTCGAGGTGCTCGTGGCGAACGCCGGCATCACCAAGGACACCCTGCTCCTGCGGATGAGCGACGAGGACTGGTCGTCGGTCATCGACACCAACCTCACGGGCTCCTACCGCCTCGTGCGCCGCGCCGCCAAGGGCATGCTGAAGCTGCGCCGCGGCCGGATCGTGCTCGTCTCGTCCGTCGTCGGGCTGCTGGGCTCGGCCGGCCAGGTCAACTACGCCGCCTCCAAGTCGGGGCTCGTCGGCATGGCCCGCTCGATCGCCCGTGAGCTGGGCAGCCGCTCCATCACCGCGAACGTGGTCGCTCCCGGCTTCGTCGAGACCGACATGACCGAGGTGCTCAGCGACGAGCAGCGCGCCGCCATCAAGGGCCAGGTGCCGCTCGGCCGCTACGCCCGCCCCGAGGAGGTCGCCGGCGCGGTGACCTGGCTGGCGAGCGAGCAGGCCGCCTACGTCACCGGGGCCGTCATCCCCGTCGACGGCGGCCTCGGCATGGGGCACTGACCCACCCGCGCCACCACCCGCACGATCACCGCACGTCACCGCACGTCACCGCACCGCAGAGAGAAGGACACGCACACATGGGCATCCTCGAGGGCAAGCGCATCCTGGTCGCCGGCGTCACGATGGACTCGTCCATCGGGTTCGCCACGGCGAAGGTGGCGCAGGAGCAGGGCGCGACCGTCCTCATCTCCAACTTCGGCCGCGCGCTCGGCATCACGCGGCGCATCGCCAAGCGGCTTCCCGTCGAGCCGCCGGTGCTGGAGCTGGACGTGACCGACCCCGAGCACCTCGCGGGCCTCGAGGCCCAGGTGCGCGAGCACGTCGACGGGCTCGACGGCGTCGTGCACTCGATCGCCTACGGCAACCCGGAGACGCTGCTCGGCGGCCAGTTCCTCGACGGCCCCTGGGACGACGTGGCGCAGGCGGTGCAGGTCTCGGCGTACTCGCTGAAGTCGCTCGCGACCGCCACCCGACCGCTGCTCTCCTCGGGCTCCTCCATCGTGGGCCTCACCTTCGACGCCACCGTGGCGTGGCCAGCCTACGACTGGATGGGCGTGGCGAAGGCCGGTCTCGAGTCGTGCTCGCGCTACCTGGCGCGCGACCTCGGCCCCGAGGGCATCCGCGTGAACCTCGTCTCGGCCGGCCCCCTGAAGACGCTCGCCGCGAAGGCCATCCCCGGCTTCGAGCGGCTCGAGCAGACGTGGGAGGACCGCGCGCCGCTGGGCTGGGACAACGGCGACCAGGTGCCGACCGCCAAGGCCGTCGTGGCGCTGCTCTCGGACTTCTTCCCCGCGACCACGGGCGAGATCGTCCACGTCGACGGCGGCTTCCACGCGATGGGCGCCTGAGATCCCTCAGGCCGCTGGGGCACCGCGCCGGGGGCGGGGGACACCCGGCCCACGGGGTGCGGGGCACCACACCAGTGCAGCCCCTCCCTCCCAGTCGGGGCTGCCGGCATGGTGCCCCGGGAGGCTGAGCCTCCCTCCCATGAGAGCGGGATCAGCGTAGCCCATCGCACCATCCCCGCACGCCCGATCGGTGGGTTGGGCGGACACGGCCTGGACCGCGGTGGGACATTGGACCCCGTGAGCGACTCGGAGCCCCTGACGGACCCCCCGGCCGTCCGCCGCCTCGTCGTCCTGCGGCACGGGACCGCCACCGGCGCCGCTGCCAGCGACCACGAGCGCGACCTGACCGACCAGGGTCGCGCCGAGGCCACCGGCGTGGGGCGATGGCTGCGCACGGAGGGCCACCTGCCCGACCGCGCCCTCGTGTCGGACGCGCGTCGCACGCGCCGTACCTGGGAGGAGCTGGCCGCCGCCGGGAACCTGCTCGACGTGCCCGTCGAGCACGCGCCCGCGCTCTACAGCGCGGGTCCGGAGTCGGCGCTCGACCTCGTGCGCGCGACCGACGCGGGGGTGGGCACCCTGCTGCTCGTGGGCCACAACCCGACCGTCGCCTCCCTCGCGCACCTGCTCCACGACGGGCGCGGCAGCGAGCGTGCGGCGCTGCGGATGGCCCAGGGCTACCCGCCGGCGGCGGTCACCGTGCTCGCGGTGCCCGTGCCGTGGCGCGAGCTCGCCTGGGGGCTCGCCCGCCTCGTCGACTTCCGCTCGCCGCGGCCCTGAGCCGGTACGCCGCGCCTCAGCCCGCGACGGGGGCGGGGGTCACGAGGCCGGCGGCCGCGTCGGCGGCCTCGACGTCCTCGCGGGAGATGCCGAGCAGGTAGATGATCGTGTCGAGGTAGGGCACGTTGACGGCGACCTCGGCGGCCTCCCGGACCGCGGGCTTGGCGTTGAACGCGATGCCGAGGCCCGCGACGCCGAGCATGTCGAGGTCGTTGGCGCCGTCGCCGACGGCGATGACCGACTCGACGGGGATGCCCACCTCCGCCGCGAACTGGCGGAGCGCCGTGGCCTTGCCCGCCCGGTCGACGACCGGGCCCACGATGCGTCCGGTCAGGCGACCGTCGACGATCTCGAGCTCGTTGGCCCGGGCGAAGTCGATGCCGAGGTCGGCGGACAGCCGGTCGGTGATCTGGCTGAAGCCGCCCGAGACGATGGCGAAGCGGTAGCCGAGCCGCTTGAGGGTGCGCACCATCGTGCGCGCGCCGGGGGCGAGCCGGATCCCGGCGTAGACCTCGTCCAACGCGGTCGCCTCGACGCCCTCGAGCCGCGCCACGCGCTGGCGCAGCGACTCCTCGAAGTCGATCTCGCCGCGCATCGCGGCCTCGGTGACCGCGGCGACCTCGTCCTCGCACCCGGCGTGGGCCGCCAGCATCTCGATGACCTCGCCCTGGATGAGGGTGGAGTCGACGTCCATGACGATGAGCCGCATGCTGCGCCGCAGCAGGTTGGCCGGCTGCACCGCCACGTCCACGCCCTGGCGGGCCGCCTCCGCTGCGAGCGAGAGGCGCAGACGCTCGGGGTCGGCGCCCGACACGTGGAGGTCGATCGCGGTGACGGGGTAGCGCGCCATGCGCTCGATGCGGTCGATGTTGGCACCGGCGTCGGCGATGCGGCCGGTGATCTCGGCGAGCGCCTCGGCCCGGAGCGGTGCGCCGATGACGGAGACGTGCACCCGGCCGGCGCCGCGGCTGTGGTTGTCGCCGGTGCCCTGCTCGACCTCCACCTGCATCCCGACCGCGGTCGCGGCGCGCGTGACCTCGTCGCGCAGGCGGTCGACCTCGGCGGGGGCGTCGGGCGCGGTGACCAGCAGGCCCAGCACGAGGCGACCGCGCAGCACGATCTGCTCGACGTCGAGCACGTCGACGCCCGCCTGCGCCAGCACGCCGAGCATCGAGGTGGTGACGCCGGGCCGGTCCTTGCCCGTGAGGGTCAGCAGGAGGGTCCGCTCGGCACCGGGAGCACCGGCGGGGAAGGCCGCGCCGGGCGACCCGTGGGGCGCGGGGTGGGCGGGACCGCCGTCCGTGGGACGGGGCTGGCTGGGGTCGGCGGGAGCGCTCATCGGGGGCGAGGGTACCGCTCGGGCGCGTCGGCCCGGTGTCCAGCGTCGGGCCGGCGCCGGACCGGCGTCAGGCGGGCGGCCAGACCTCGGGCGACGCCGCGGCGGTGAGCGCGTGACGGGCGGCGCGGGCCAACCCCTGGACCGCGTCGCGACGGGCGTCGATCTCGACGGCGGTGACGGCGGCGCCGTCGGTCCTCCCGGCCAGCGCCGCGACGCGCTGCAACCGCAGGGCACGGCCGGCGAGGTCCACGCAGCGGGCGGGGACGCCGGGCGGAGCCTCGAGGTCGCTGCCCACCCGTCGCAGGTCCAGGAGCTCGTCGGCGACCTCGGGCTGCCAGCGGGCGACGTCGAGCCGGGCGAGCCCGTCGGCGGCCTCCAGCAGCGCGGACCGCAGCCCCCGGTCCGCGTCGCCCACGTCGGGGAGCGGACGCCGACCGACGGCGTGCGCGGTCCACTCGATCGCCGCCCCGACCCCGGCCGGCGTCCAGCCGACGCCGACCGCGGCCGCCACGACCGCCTCGCCGGCGTCGAGCGCCGCGGCGTTGAACGCGGCCGGACCGCCGAGACCGACGAGGTCGCCCGCCACGGGGAAGGCGGCACCGATCTCCTGGGCGCCGGCGCTGCGCAGGAGGCCCAGGGCCTCCACGAGGCTGGTCGACGGGCCCCCGTGGGCCGGGGCCACGACGTGGCGCACCGCGTGCTCGCCGAGGGCGTCGAGGAGGTCGTCGGCCGCGACGTGCCCGCGCAGCCAGGCGGTGCCCCACCAGGCGAGGGTGAGGGAGACGGGCTGGGATTCCACGGGGCGAGGGTACGGCGCGGGCTCGGCGCCCGACCTCGATAGGGTGCCGGTCATGACCGCTGTGCTCGAGCTCGCCGACGTGACGGTCCGACGGGGGGACGCGGTCCTGCTCGACCGGGTCACCTGGGTGGTGTCCGAGGGGGAACGGTGGGTGCTGCTCGGCCCCAACGGGGCCGGGAAGACCACGCTGCTCCAGATCGCCGCCGCCCAGCTGCACCCCACCTCGGGTGCGGTCGGCCTGCTCGGCGAGCTGCTGGGCACCGTGGACGTGTTCGAGCTCCGGCCCCGGATCGGCGTGGCCAGCGCGGCCGTCGCCGAGCGCATCCCCCGTGGGGAGACGGTGCGCGACCTGGTGCTCACCGCGGCGTACGCCGTGGTGGGGCGCTGGAAGGAGTCCTACGACGAGCCCGACCACGCCCGCGCGGACGCGCTGCTGCGCGAGATGAGCGTCGAGCACCTGGCGGACCGCACCTTCGGCACGCTGAGCGAGGGCGAGCGCAAGCGGGTGCAGATCGCACGCTCGCTCATGACGGACCCCGAGCTCCTGCTGCTCGACGAGCCGGGGGCGGGCCTCGACCTCGGCGGTCGTGAGGACCTCGTCAGCACGCTGTCCGTCCTCGCCTACGACCCGGACTCGCCGGCGACGGTGCTGGTCTCCCACCACGTGGAGGAGATCCCGCCGGGCTTCACGCACGCGCTGCTGCTCCGCGAGGGCCGGGTGACGGCGGCCGGCCCCATCGCGGAGACGCTCACCGAGGCCAACCTCTCGGCCACCTTCGACACCCCGCTCACCGTCCGCCTCGAGGACGGTCGCTGGTCGGCCCGTCGGCGCTCGCGCCGCCAGGCCTGAGCCCGCGGTGAGCGGCTTCGACCCCTCCTGGGTGGAGATGGTGGCGATCCTCGCCGCCGGGGGCGTGGCGGGCGCCATCAACACGGTGGTCGGCTCGGGCACCCTCGTCACGTTCCCGACGCTGCTGGCCTTCGGCGTGCCGCCGATCGTGGCCAACGCCTCGAACACGATCGGTCTCGTGCCGGGCTCGCTGTCGGGCGCGTGGGGCTACCGCCGCGAGCTGGCCGGGCAACGGGCACGCATCCTGCGCTTCGC
This sequence comes from Nocardioides zeae, assembly GCF_030818655.1. Classification (NCBI taxonomy): domain Bacteria; kingdom Bacillati; phylum Actinomycetota; class Actinomycetes; order Propionibacteriales; family Nocardioidaceae; genus Nocardioides; species Nocardioides zeae. The sequence continues at coordinate 1,412,264 of NZ_JAUTAN010000001.1, forward strand.
CAGCGCCTCCGCGCTCGGCGGCATCCTGGGTGCCGTCCTGCTGTTCGCCCTGCCGGACGGCGCGTTCTCCGCGATCGTCCCGGCGCTCATCGTGCTCGGCCTCGTGCTGGTGGTCACCGGCCCGCGGATCTCCGCGGCCATCGCCCGGCGGCGTGAGGCGCGGGGACTGGGGGAGCGTCCCGAGCACGGCCCCTGGTGGCTCTGGCCCGTGGTGGCGCTCTGCGGCGTCTACGGCGGCTACTTCGGCGCCGCCCAGGGCATCATCATGATGGCCTTCCTCGGGATCGGCCTCGACGAGACGCTGCAGCGGCTCAACGCCATGAAGAACCTGCTCGTCGCCCTCGTCAACGGCATCGCGGGCGTGCTCTTCGCCGTCTTCGTCGACGTCGACTGGCTCGTCGTCCTGCTCGTCGGCGTCGGCGCCGTGGTCGGCGCCCAGGTCGGGGCTCGCTACGGGCGCCGCCTGCCCGACGGCGTGCTCCGCGGCATCATCGTGGTGGTCGGGGTCGTGGCGCTCGGCGTCTTCCTCGCGGGCTGACCCACGACGCACGAGGGGCCCCTGCCGGTGTCGGCAGGGGCCCCTCGTCGTGGACGGGTGCTCGGGTCAGCCGAGCTTCATCACGTAGGTCTCGTTGGCGAGCTTGTCGTGGAAGCCCTGGCGGAGCTGCTTGTCCTGGCTGATCGTGACGGCGATGAAGATGTAGACGCCGAGCTGCAGCAGCGTGCTGAGCACGTTGAAGATCCCGAGGGGCACGAGCGCGAGCAGACCGAAGAGGTAGAAGAAGTTGCGCTTGACCGACTGCGCGGGCGTCACGGGCGCGCCGGCCGGACCGACGACCTTGAGCTTCATGGCCTTCTTGCCCAGCGTCTGGCCCGACGTGGTCTCGAAGAAGACGTAGTAGCCCAAGGAGATGGCGAGGCCCAGGATCGCACCGATAGCGGTCACGGCGTAGTTCGCCTCGCCACCGGAACCGATGAGGATCGCGGCGAGGACCAGCCCGATCACGAAGCTGACGATCGTCAGCAGGATGCCGTCGATGAGGCGCGCCAGGAAGCGGTCCATCAGCTCGGCCGGGCGGGGCTGGGGTGCGCCGTACGCGCCGGGCTGGGGTGCGCCGTACCCACCGGGCGGCGGGGGCTGGTTGTAGCTCACGAGGAGTCTCCTTCGAAGGGGTGGCTGCTGCAGTGGCCACCACCGTATCGGCGGGGGCGAGGTCAGGCGCCGACCTGCCCACCTCCGGGGCAGCTCAAACGACGGCCGGCGGGTCAGTCCTCGTCGATCCGGCTCCGCAGCCAGCGGTCGAGCTCCGCGTAGGCGAGCGACCGGGCGGGCTGCCGGGACAGGATCACGTCGTGGAGCGCGCCGGGCACGGTCGCCAGCGTCAGGTGCCGAGCCCCGACGTAGGGCGACCAGCGCCGGATCTGCTGGACGTCGAGCACGACGTCGCTCGACAGCACGTCCTCGCCCATCTCCCGGGGCGCGGTCGTGCGGTCCGAGGAGAGCACCAGCACCGGCACCCCGACGGCGAGCCCGCGGTGGAGGCGCGCGTGGGCGCGGCGCACGGCCCGCAGCCACCCCAGCTGCACCGGCACCGACTCCAGCGGCTTCCACTGCAGGTCGTAGTCGAACTCGCCCTCGTGGTCGCGGTGGAGGCTGCGGCCGTAGAGCCCGCTGACGTTGCGGGGCAGCACGCGGCGGGGGAAGCGGGCGCCCAGCAGGTCGATCGCCACCGTGCCCACGGTGCGCGCGAGGAGGGAGCCGCGCAGGTCGAACCACGGGGAGTTGAGCACGAGCCCGACGAGCCCCGACGGCGTGCGGTCGTGGGCCCACAGCGCGACGATGAGCCCACCCGTGCTGTGGCCCGAGAGCAGCACCCGCTCGTGGCCGTCGCGATCGGTGATCCGCTCCCAGGCGGCGTCGAGCTCCTCGTCGTACGCGGCGAGGTCGTCGACGTAGGTGGGGGTCTGGTGGGGGAGGATCGACCGGCCGTACTTGCGCAGGTCGAGCGCGTAGACGTCGTAGCCCCGCTCGGCCCACCACGCGGCGTACTCGGTGTGGAAGAAGTAGTCGCAGAACCCGTGGACGTGGAGCACGGCACCCCGCGACGGACCGACGGCGGGGCGGTGGACGAGCGTGGCGACGACCTCGCCCTCGTCGTCGGGGCGGAGCGGGATCGTCTCGGCCGTGTAGGGCGGTCCGAGCACGTCGGGCTGGCTCATGGGGCCATCTCACCATCCACCGCTGGTGGGCGGTGCGCAGGCCGTACGCTTCGCCGGTGAGCACCACCACGCGGATGCGCTCGGGCGCCGCGGCCTACCTCGACGACCGCGTCGGTCGCTGGCGCACGGGTTCGGCCAGCGGTCAGCGGTGGGTGCTCGACCTGCTGCTGGTCGGGGTCGTCGTCTGCTTCGGCGTCTCCGTGTGGGACTACGGCTTCATGCCGGTCACCGCCTACCTCGTCTGGCTCATCGTCGGCATGATGCTGCTGCGGTTCTGGCCGCTGGCGGTGTTCGCGACCGTGTGCGCGGTGCTGGGCTTCACGACCGTCCTCGCCGCCGGCGAGTTCACCGCCCCCCGTATCTCGGCCCTCGTCGCCCTGCTCGTCGCCTCGGCGCTCGTGCTCGTCCACGCCCGGCGGCAACGCACCGGTCTGCCCACCGTCGTCAGCGAGGCGATGCTCGTCGACCTGCGCGACCGGCTGCAGGCTCAGAGCGTCGTGCCTGCCCTCCCGGCCGGATGGTCGGCGGAGTCGGCGAACCGCCCGGCCTACGGCGTCGCCTACGCCGGCGACTTCCTCGTGGCGGACACGACCGGCGACGGCCGTCACCTCGAGATGATCCTCGTCGACGTCTGCGGCAAGGGCGTGGGCGCGGGCACGCAGGCGCTGCAGCTCGCCGGTGCGCTCGGCGGGCTCCTGGGTGCGCTGCCCCCGGTCGCGCTCATGGGCGCCGCCAACGACTTCCTGCTGCGCCGCGGCGACGACGACTCCTTCGCCACCGCCGTGCACGTGCGGGTCGACCTGGAGACCGGTTCCTACAGCATCGTCAGCGCCGGGCACCCGCCGGCGCTGCGGTACGACGAGGGTGCGGCGCGGTGGCTCGTCGACAACGCCCGCGGCACGGCGCTGGGCATCGTCCCGCGCCCGGAGCTGGTCGAGAGCCGCGGCACGCTGCAGCCGGGTGAGGCCCTGCTCTTCTACACCGACGGCGTCGTCGAGTCGCGCGACGCGGACCTCGACGTCGGCATCGCCTGGCTCCAGGCGACGGCCGCCCGCGAGGTGGCCGACGGGTTCCGGGGGGCCGCGAGCCGGATCATCACGCAGGTCAGCCGTGGCGACGACGACCGCGCGGTGCTCCTGGTGGTGCGGGACTGATCGGGGAACAAAGCTGGAGCGGTCCCGGTTGACGTGATAGTTTCACTTTCAACTACACGAGGAGCGAGTGAGCGACATGCAGATCGGCATCTTCAGCGTCGGCGACGTCACGACCGACCCCACCACGGGCCGCACCCCCAGCGAGCACGAGCGCATCAAGTCGACCGTCGCGATCGCCCGCAAGGCGGAGGAGGTCGGCCTCGACGTGTTCGCGACGGGGGAGCACCACAACCCGCCGTTCATCTCCTCGAACCCGACGGCCACGCTCGCCTACATCGGCGCGCAGACCGAGCGCATCGTGCTGTCGACGGCGACGACGCTGATCACGACCACCGACCCGGTGCTGATCGCGGAGGACTACGCCAAGATCCAGCACCTCACCGACGGTCGGGTCGACCTCATGATGGGTCGCGGCAACACCGGGCCCGTGTACCCCTGGTTCGGCAAGGACATCCGCAAGGGCATCGAGCTGGCGATCGAGAACTACGCGCTGCTGCGTCGCCTGTGGCGCGAGGACGTCGTCGACTGGCAGGGCAAGCACCGCACGCCGCTGCAGGGCTACACCTCGACGCCGCGCCCGCTCGACGGCGTCGCGCCCTTCGTGTGGCACGGCTCGATCCGCAGCCCCGAGATCGCCGAGCAGGCGGCCTACTACGGTGACGGCTTCTTCCACAACCACATCTTCTGGCCGGCGTCGCACACACGGCAGATGGTGGCGCTCTACCGTCGCCGGTTCGAGCACTACGGCCACGGCACCGCGGACGAGGCGATCGTCGGCCTGGGCGGCCAGTTCTTCATGCGGCGCAACAGCCAGGAGGCGGTGCGGGAGTTCCGCCCCTACTTCGACAACGCCCCCGTCTACGGCCACGGCCCGTCGCTCGAGGACTTCACCTCGCAGACGCCGCTGACGGTCGGCTCGCCGCAGCAGGTGCTGGAGCGGACGCTGTCGTTCCGCGACTACGCGGGTCACTACCAGCGGCAGCTGTTCCTCATCGACCACGCCGGGCTGCCGCTGAAGACGGTGCTCGAGCAGCTCGACCTGCTCGGAGAGATCCTGCCGGAGATGCGGAAGGGCTTCGCGGAGGGCCGCCCGGCCAACGTGCCGGACGCGCCGACCCACGCCTCGCTCGTCGCCGCCGCCGGTGGCGCGCGCGACACGACCGTGCACGCCGCCGACGACGTCACCGGCGCCCGCGCCGAGGACGCCGTGGAGGTGGGGGCGTGACCCGCCGGATCGCCGTGGTGACGGCCGGGCTCTCCCAGCCGTCCAGCACCCGGCTCCTCGCCGACCAGCTCGCCGACGCGACGGCGGCGGCGCTCGGCGCGGCGGGCGAGGAGGTGCACGTCGACGTGGTCGAGCTGCGCGACGTCGCCCACGCGCTGACCGACCACCTGCTGACGGGCTTCGCCACCGGCGGGCTCGCCGAGGCGATCGGCGACGTGGCGCGGGCCGACGGGCTGATCGTGGTGACGCCGGTCTTCAGCGCGTCGTACTCCGGCCTGTTCAAGACCTTCTTCGACGTGCTCGAGCCGGAGACGCTGGCGGGCAAGCCGGTGCTGCTCGCCGCGACCGCGGGCACGGCGCGGCACTCGCTCGTGATCGAGCACGCGCTGCGGCCGCTGTTCGCCTACCTGCGGGCGGTCACCGTGCCCACCGGCGTCTTCGCCGCCACCGAGGACTTCGGCGGCGACACGCAGCTCGCCGCCCGGGTCCACCGGGCGGCCGGGGAGCTCGCGGCCCTGGTCGCCGGCGCCCCGGTCGCGGCGTCCCGGCGGTCGACGGCGCTGCCCGCGGCCGACGAGGAGTTCGGCGACGTCGTGCCCTTCGAGGCGCTGCTGCGCGGCGAGGGCCTCTGACGCTCGGGGCTGCTGGCCTCGGGGGCCGTCACTTTCCCCGGTCGACCGGGGAACGTGTCGCTTTGACCATCAATGTTGATGGTCAAAGCGACACTTCGGGTGCGCCCTTCGCGACTCCGAGCGCTCGTCGCGTCCGAGCGACGAGCCGGTCTTGGTCGTCCAGGTCGTGCCAGACGTAGCGGATGAACCGGCAGTCCAGGAGCTCCCGTACACGGTCCTCGCGGACCTTCTCGCGCACGACCGCGTCCGAGGGCGTCTCACCCGGGTGCAGCAGCCTCGAGTACTTCACCGCCCCGTCGAACTCACCCGCCACGCCGTGCTCGGGCCACCAGAGATCGAGCACGGCGACCAGCTCGTTTCCGTCGTACACCGGATGCTGTCGGACCGGTGCAGGGACACCGCCGCGCCACAGTCCGTAGAAGAGCCGGCTCTCGCCGACGGAGCCCGCTAGCGGACTGGCGAGGCTCGCCGCGATGGCCGTGTGCAGCGTTCCCGGCCAGTTCCGCGCGTAGGCGACCATCGCGTCGAGCTCGGCAGCCGTCATGCGCCCCTCGCGGAGCAGGCTGTCCATCACCACCAGGGTCCGCTCGGTGTCCGCAACCGTGGACAGCTCGACCGCCGCACGCGCGGGTACGACGGCGGGCACGCCTCCGAGGTCGACGACGTGCTCCTCCGGCAGGTCCGCGCGGTGGTGGGCCAGCCCGGACTCACGGCGCTCCGAGCGACGTCGCGGATGCGTGAGGTGGACCGTCGAGAGGTCGAGGCCCCAGTGGCCCTCGGTGTGGAGGAGCACTGCCGACGTGTGGGACGCGACCTGCCCGACGTTGGCCCGCTCGAGCGCCGACCGGAGCCGTGCCCGGTGTCGCTCGACCTCCGAGCGCTCCTTCCACGTGCTGCTCAAGGCGTACGTCCCGTGCCGGATGGCGACGATCTCACCAGCGCGACGGGCGCGGTAGAAGGCCGACGTCGTGTAACCCGCCGCCAGCGCGTCCCGCGTCAGGAAGTAGCCCTGCTTCTGGTCCAGGGCTCGGAGTCGTGGATGCATGACGGCCTCGTTCCCACTGGGCAGCAGGTCACGGGTCGCACGGCCCCATCGGTGGATGACGCGTCCGCGGTGCTCGCCTGGGGACGACGAGCGGGCTGTAGCGGCGTACGAGTATCGCTTGAAGCGACAACACGCCGCTTTGACCATCAATGTTGATGGTCAAAGCGGCGTGTTCCCCGGTCGACCGGGGAAAGTGACGCCAGGCCGACCCCCGTCAGTGCTGGTAGGTCCCCGTGACGATGGCCCGGCCGAGGGTCTTGAACGCGAGGTTGAACGACACGACCGCCGGGCTGGCGGACTCGTCCACGCCCAGCTTCTCCTCGCCCACGGCGTGCACGACGAAGAAGTAGCGGTGCACCTGGTCGCCCTCGGGCGGGGCGGCACCCATGAACCCGTGCTCGCCACCGTCGTTGCGGACGTGGAACGCGCCCTCGGGCAGGTCGCCGGCGGCGGCCCCCGTGTCGAGGGACGTCACCGAGGCGGGCAGGTCCACGAGCACCCAGTGCCAGAACCCGCTCGGCGTGGGGGCGTCGGGGTCGAAGCACGTGACGACGTAGGACTTCGTGCCCTCCGGCGCCCCGCTCCAGCTCAGCTGGGGCGAGGTGTTGCCGTGGGCGGCGACCTGGTCGTCCTCCAGCGGCGCACCGTCGGTGACGTCGGTGCTCGTCACCGTGAAGGACGGGACGGCGGGCAGCAGCGTGTAGGGGTCCGGGCTCACCGGGCGATCGAGGCTCATGCCTCGACCCTAGGAGGTCGGCGGAAGCGCGGGCAGGGGAGAATGCCCGCGTGCCGACCCTCGACGAGACGCTCGCCCGCATCGCCCCGCCCGACCCCGCCGCCCGTGCGGCGGCCCTCGAGCGGCAGGCCCAGCTGACGAAGCCCGCCGGTGCGCTCGGCGTGCTCGAGGACGTCTCGGTGCAGCTGGCCGGGATCGCGGGCACGTGCCCGCCGCCGGCGCCGGAGCGCCCGGTCGTCGCGGTGTTCGCGGGCGACCACGGGGTGCTGGCGCAGGGCGTCTCGCCGTGGCCCGCCGAGGTCACGCTCGGCATGGTGGAGAACTTCCGGGCCGGCGGCGCGGCCGTCAACGTGCTCGCGCGCGCCTGCGGCGCGGACGTCGTCGTGGTCGACGTCGGGGTGGCCGCGCCCGTCGCCGCGGACGAGATCGTCTGGGACCGCAACGTACGGCGCGGCACGGCCGACCTCCACACCGAGGCCGCGATGACCCGTGACGAGGCGCTGGCCGCGCTCCAGGTCGGCATCGACGTCGCGACGGAGCTCGTCGCGCGGGGCCACGACCTCCTGCTCACCGGCGACATGGGCATCGGCAACACCACGCCGGCGGCCTGCCTGGTCGCTGCCTTCACGGGTGCGGACCCGGCAGCGGTCACGGGGCGCGGCACCGGCGTGGACGACGCCACGCTGGCGCTGAAGACCCGCGTGGTGGCGGAAGCGGTGCGCCGGCTGGGTGCCCCCGTGACCGACCCCGCCGCCGACCCGGTCGCCACGCTCGCGGCGGTCGGGGGCCTCGAGCACGCGGCACTGGCCGGGTTCGTGCTCGGTGGCGCCGCGGCCGGCGTGCCGGTACTGCTCGACGGCTTCATCGCCGGGTCGGCCGCGCTCGTCGCCCACGCGCTGGCCCCCGAGGTGACGGGCTACCTGCTGGCCGGCCACCGCTCGGCGGAGTTCGGCCACCTCGCGGCCCTGTCGCACCTGGGTCTGCGTCCCCTCGTCGACCTCGACCTGCGTCTCGGGGAGGGCAGCGGCGCGGCCCTGGCCTTCCCCCTGGTGCGGAGCGCGGCGCTCGTGCTCGCCGAGATGGCCACCTTCGACTCCGCGGGCGTCGCCCGCAAGGAGGTCTGATGACCACCGAGCCCGACCGCCCCACCCACGCCCGCAGCGCGGCCAACCCCGACGCCGACCGGTTGGACGAGCTGGCCGAGCACCCGCCGTACCCCGTCGGCCTGCGCCTCACGGGCCGGCGCGTCGTGGTGGTGGGCGGGGGGCACGTGGCCCAGCGCCGCGTGGCGGGGCTGATCGCCGCCGGCGCCGACGTGCTCGTCGTCTCGCCGGTCCTGACGCCGGCGCTCGAGGGCATGCTCGCGGAGATCACCTGGCGCGAGGGCCGGTTCGAGCCGGCGGACCTGGACGGGGCCTGGTACGCGCTCGCCACCACCGACGACGCCAGCGTCAACCACGCCGTCGTGCAGGCCGCCGACGAGCGCCGGATCTTCTGCGTGCGCGCCGACGACGCCCGCGAGGCCTCGGCGTGGACGCCGGCCACCGGTCGCCACGGCGGCGTCACCGTCGCCGTGCTCGGCAACCGCGAGCCCCGCCGCTCCGCAGCCCTGCGGGACGCGATCGTCGGCGCGCTCGTCGACGGCCGGATCAGCACCGGCTCGACCGTCCACAGCCCGGGCGTCGTGCTGGTCGGCGGCGGCCCCGGCGACCCCGGTCTCGTCACCGTCGCCGCCCCGCCAGGCGCTCGCCACGGCCGACGTGGTGGTCGCCGACCGCCTCGCGCCGCGCGAGCTGCTCGACGAGCTGGCGCCCCACGTCGAGCTGGTCGACGTCGCCAAGCTGCCCCGCGGCCGGGCCGCCAGCCAGGAGGCCATCAACGACGTCATCGTCGCGCGGGCCCGCGAGGGCAAGCGCGTCGTGCGGTTCAAGGGGGGCGACAACTTCGTCTTCGGGCGCGGCTACGAGGAGATCCAGGCCTGTGAGGCGGCCGGCGTCCCGGTCACGATCATCCCGGGGCTGTCGTCGTCGATCTCGGTGCCCGGCGTGGCGGGCATCCCCGTCACCCACCGCGGCGTCGCCCACGAGTTCACCGTCATCTCGGGGCACATCCCGCCCGGCCACCCCGACTCGCTCGTGGCCTGGGACGCGCTCGCCCGGCTCCGCGGCACCCTCGTGCTGCTCATGGCCGTGGCCAACGCCGGCGCGATCGCGGCGGCGCTCGTCGAGGGCGGTCGCCCGGCGGACACCCCCGTCGCGGTCGTCGCCGAGGGCACCATGCCCGAGCAGCGCACCGTGCTCAGCACCCTGGCCACGCTCGCGGACGACATCGCCACGTCGGGCGTCCGCCCGCCGGCGATCATCGTGGTCGGCGAGGTCGTGGCGGTCGCCAACCCGGGCCACTACGGCGTGCGCGCGTGACGCACTGATGGCGACCTTCGTCGAGGTCGAGGAGGCCGACGACCCCCGGCTCGCGGACTACCGCGACCTGCGGGACGTCACCCTCCGCAAGCACGTCGAGGCCGAGCACGGGCTCTTCCTCGCCGAGGGGGAGAAGGTCGTGCGACGTGCGGTCGAGGCCGGCTACACGCCGCGCTCCTTCCTCATGGCGCCCCGCTGGCTGGACGGCCTCGCCGACGTGCTCGCCACCACCGACGCGCCGTGCTTCGTGCTCTCGGAGCGGCTGGCCGAGGAGGTGACGGGCTTCCACGTGCACCGCGGCGCGCTGGCGTCGCTGGAGCGGCGGCCGCTGCCGTCCCTCGACGAGGTGCTGGCCGGCGCGCGGTCGGTGCTCGTGCTGGAGGAGATCGTCGACCACACCAACGTCGGCGCGGTGCTCCGCAGCGGCGCGGCCCTCGGCTTCGACGCGGTGCTCCTCGCCCCGCGCTGCGCCGACCCGCTCTACCGGCGGGCCGTCAAGGTCGCGATGGGCGCCGTCTTCTCGCTCCCGTGGACCCGCCTGCCGGACTGGTACGACGCGCTGCCGCGGCTCGCGTCGTACGGGTTCACCACCGTCGCGCTGACCCTGGCCGACGACGCCGTCGACCTCGAGGACGCCGTGCGCGGCGTCGACAAGATCGCCCTCGTGCTGGGCTCGGAGGGCCACGGCATCTCGCCCCGCTGGCAGGCCACCGCCGACCGCCGGGCGATCATCCCGATGCACCGCGGCATCGACTCGCTCAACGTGGCCGCGGCCAGCGCGGTCGCCTGCTACGTCGCGTCGCGCCGCTGACCGTCGGGGCCGTACGCCGCGGGAGCCGCCCTCAGAGCACCCCGATGCGCGTCGGCGAGAAGCCCGGGAAGACCTCCGCGGTGCTGGCCCCGAAGCGCTTCGAGACCACCTCGGCGAGCACGCTGCGGTAGTCGGTGGTGACCAGGAGGTCGGCGTCGGCCGTGTTGGTGAGCCCGGGCCACGTGCCGTAGTAGCGCCCGCCCTTGACGCCCGCGCCGGCGAGGAACATGACGTTGCCGTAGCCGTGGTCGAGCCCGTAGTTGGCGTTCTCGCGCACCCGACGACCGAACTCGCTGAGCGCGACGAGGGTGACCTTGTCGCCGAGGCTGCCGAGGTCCGTGAAGAAGGCCGCGAGGTTGGTGGCGAGGTCCTTCACGTTGCCCCGCATCGCGCCCCAGGACAGGGTGCCGAGGTCGCTGTGCATGTCCCACTCGCCCTGGTCGACGGTGATGACGCTGGTGCCGATCTGCCCGCGGACGATCCGGGTGGCGTAGGAGAGCGCCTTGCCCAGGCTCGATGTCGTGTAGACGGCACCGTTCGCGGGGGCCGACGCGCCGGTCCGCACCGGCGCGAAGTCGTCGATGGCGGCGAGGGCGTCGCGCACGCTCGGCCCGAGCGGAGCGGACGACCCTCCCCAGAGGGTCTGGATCGACCGGCGTCGCCCGCCGAAGGTGTCCCACTGGTCGGCACCCGCCAGCTGGACCGACCCGGGGTCGCGCATGGCGAGCACCGGCTCCGCGCCGTACAGCGACGTCGGGACGACGCCGTCGCCCACGGCGACGCCGTGCAGCGGACCGTCGGCCCCGACCACCTCGTCGCGCCCGAGCAGCCGGTTGAGCCAGCCCTCCCGGACGGTGCTGCCCGGTGCCGCGTCCTCGACCTCCTCCATCGCCGAGAAGTGGGAGCGGTTGGGGGCGGGCAGGCCGGTCGCGTGGACCGCGGCGACCTTCCCCGCGCTCCACAGCGGCAGCAGCGGCGCGAACTCGGGGTGCAGACCGAACATCCCGTCCTTCGCCAGCAAGGTCGACGCGGCGACGGCGATGCCCGGGCGGGCCTGGTAGTAGACGGGGTCGGCGTGGGGGACCACGAGCGACAGGCCGTCCGCCGCACCGCGCAGCGAGAGCACGACCAGCGCGTTGCCGTTGGGCGCCGCCGTGCTCGACCCCAGCGCCGGCGCGGCGCTGACGACCGCGTCGCCGAAGGTCGCGCTGAAGGTCGCGAGGGCACCCACGCCGAGGCCGCCGCGCAGCAGCCCCCGCCGGGTCGGGCTCGGACCCCGGGGGGAGAGGCGGGCGAACTCGGCGCAGCAGTCGCCGGGGGTCGACGAGGGGGAGGACGTCGAGGTCATGGGGGCTCCGAGGGGCGGCGGGGTCATCGTGCGAGGTGCTGCGGGGAGTCGAGCAGCGTGCTGAGGAGGCGGTGGAACTCCCACTTCACGAGCGCGTGGTCCGCCGTGATGCGGGTCGTGGGGGTGTAGTTCGTGACCTCGCAGCACGCCTGCAGGAGCGCCGCCGTCGAGGGCACGCCGAGCATCCGCACGCAGAGGTGGTCGACGAGCTGCGCGAAGGTCAGGCTCGCCTGGGGCAGCCACTGCGCGGGGGACTGGTAGGCGATGTCCTTGACCGGCCACCAGCGGCCGGCGGCGCTCCAGTGGAAGGAGAACGACGCCAGCGCGCGCGACGTCGAGCTCCAGGCGCTGTTGACCAGCGGGGGGCCGTCGGGACGGCCCCACTCGAAGGGGCGCTGTCCCAGGTTGGAGGCGATCCACAGGATCTGCGTCGCCGCGGCGTCCGTGCTGGTCGGCGTGGCGAACGTCGCGCCCAGGGAGCGGTACGTCGCGACGACGTCCGCGCCGGGGTCGCGCATCTTCGTGCCGCGGGCGGCCCGGAACTCGGGACGCACGACGAGCGCCCGCAGCACGGCGGGGATGCTCGTGCCGCTCGCCAGGTAGACCTGCGCGAGGTGCTCGACGAGGGCGGTCGAGGGCTCGTCCTGCACGAAGCGGGTCGCGAGCTTGCGGCAGATGCGGCGCGCGGTGGCCGGGTGGCGCGCCAGGTAGTCGAGGTACCCCGCGGTGACCGCCCGGCCGTCGGGGTCGCTGTTGGCGTGGGAGAACCCCATGACGCGCACGGGGCCCGTGGAGTGGTCCGCGGGCCGGTACGACGCGTCCCACGTGCGCCACACGTCGACGCGGTAACCGGTGAGGATGCGGGCCGACTCCTTGACGTCCGCCTCCGTGTACTCGCCGCGTCCCACGGTGTGGAGCTCGAGGAGCTCGCGGCCGAGGTTCTCGTTCGGCTTGCTCTTGGTGGAGACGGCGTTGTCGAGGAACAGCCCCATGGCCGGGTGCGTGATCGTGGCCTTGAGCAGGTCCGCGAACGTCCCGAGGGCGTGCTGGCGGACCACCTGGCCGTAGGGCACGCGGTAGACGAAGTGGGAGTCGCCGTTGACGGGCACGTGGAAGTGGCCCTCCCAGAACTCGGTCATGAGCTCGAGCACCTGGCGCTTGCTGGTGATGCGGCGCAGCATCAGCCAGCTGCCGTAGTAGGCCATCACCTCCCAGCCGCCCTCCACGTCGTCGACCTGGCGCTTCCACAGGTCGGCGGCGCCGCGGGCCAGCGACGGCCACCATCCCCACGTGGCGTCGGCCGCCGTGTCCGGGATGGCGGACGGCTGCAGCTGCTGGCGGAACCAGGCGGCCGTGCCCCCGGCCGTGAGCACGTCGCGGGCCAGCGCGGGGGTGTAGCCGTAGGACCAGCGGCTCACGAAATGGCGCTGCTCGGCGTCGAGGGGCGCGCCCGCGCCGTACCGGGTCGGGGTGAAGGACGCGAGGACGGTGGGGGCGGGGGACACGATGCCTCCAGGCGGCCTGCGAGCGGGACCCGAGTGGTTCGCTCCGTGCGGACGTCATCGGCCGACGGGCGGCCGCCTTGAGGGGAAAACCGAGGGAAGTCCTGTCGGGCTCGCCGGCGGGCGGCGGCGCAGGGGCAAGGTTCGACGGGGGCCTCCGGTACCTTGTTGCCCTGACCAACCATCGCCCCTCGCCCGGGCGGCCCGGCACCCGGTCCCTCTCCCTGCCCCACCGCGATCTCGAAGGACGGTTCGACCCCACCGATGGACGCAGCGCAAAGTCCGACGCCCCCTGACCTCGACCACGTCGGGGGGCGACAGCGGTGACCGAGTGGATCCTGCTGGCCGTGTCGTTGCTGCTCGTGGTGGCCTGCGGGCTCTTCGTGGCGGCCGAGTTCTCCTTCGTCACGGTCGACCGCGGCCAGGTCGAGCGCGCCGTCGCCGACGAGGAGGTCGGCGCCGCGGGGGTGCAGCGCGCGCTGCGACAGCTCTCCACGCAGCTGTCCGGGGCCCAGGTGGGCATCACGGTCACGAACCTGGCCGTCGGCTTCCTCGCCGAGCCGGCGATCGCCGCGCTCCTGCGAGGGCCGCTCGGAGCCGCGGGGGTGCCCGACGGCGCGGTCACCCCGGTCTCGGTGACGCTGGGCCTGGTGATCGGCACCGCCCTCACCATGGTGTTCGGCGAGCTCGTGCCCAAGAACCTGGCGATCGCGCTGCCGCTGCGCACCGCCAAGGCCACCCAGGGGTTCATGCGTGCGTTCACCGCCGTCATGGCCGGCCCCATCCGCGTGCTCAACGGCTCCGCCAACTCGGCGGTGCGGCGCCTCGGTCTCGAGCCGCAGGAGGAGCTCCGCTCGGCGCGCTCCTCCCGCGAGCTGGCCTCGCTCATCGCCCGCTCGGCGGACCAGGGCACCCTCGACCCCGACACCGCCGAGCTGATGGGTCGCTCGGTCGAGTTCGGCGAGCGCACCGCGGGCGAGATCATGACCCCGCGGGTGCGCACCGACAGCCTGGAGCAGACCGAGCGGGCCAGCGCCGTCATCGCGCTGGCGCGCTCGACGGGCCACTCGCGCTTCCCCGTCCTCGACGCCGAGGAGAACGTGGTCGGCGCCGTGCACGTCAAGCACGCGGTGGGCGTGCCGGTGCACGAGCGGTCCACGACCCGGATCCGCAGCATCATGGCGCCCGCACGCTTCGTGCCGGAGACCCTGCCGCTCGACCCCCTGCTGGCCCTGCTGCGGCGCGACGGGTTCCAGATGGCGGTCGTCGTCGACGAGTACGGCGGGCAGGCCGGCATCGTCACGCTCGAGGACGTCGTCGAGGAGATCGTGGGCGACATCGCCGACGAGCACGACCGGCTCGGCGCCCGCGCCCGGCAGCGGCGCGACGGCACCTGGTCGCTGTCCGGCCTGCTGCGCCCCGACGAGGTGGAGGACGTCACCGGCATCGAGCTCCCCGAGCACGAGGACTACGACACGGTCGCCGGCCTCGTCGTGCGCGAGGTCGGCCGCATCCCCGTGACCGGCGACGTCGCGGAGGTCCCGGTCCCGGGCCCCACGGGCGAGGACGACGAGCCGCCGCGGGAGCGGCTGGCCGTGCTGACGGTCGAGCACATGGACGGTCTGCGCGTCGACCGGGTCAGCCTGCGGCTGCTCGACGACGAGCCCGCGACCGAGCAGGAGCGCGAGGTCCGCGGCGTCGCGGACACGCGCACCTTCCGGAAGGAGCAGCGGTGAACGACTACGTCGCGGTCGGGGTGGCCGTGCTGCTGCTGGCCCTCAACTTCTTCTTCGTGGGCGCGGAGTTCGCGCTGGTCGCGGCCCGCCGCAGCCAGATCGAGCCCATCGCGCAGGGCGGCTCGCGCTGGGCGAAGGTGACGCTCCGCGCCATGGAGCAGGTCTCGGTGATGATGGCGGGCGCACAGCTCGGCATCACCATCTGCTCCGTGGGCCTCGGCGCGGTGGGCGAGCCCGCCGTGGCCCACCTGCTCGAGCCCGTCTTCGCAGCGGTCGGGGTGCCGGAGGGCCTCGTCTACCCGATCTCCTTCGCCATCGCGCTCACGGTCGTGGTCTACCTGCACGTGGTGCTCGGCGAGATGATCCCGAAGAACATCGCCCTGGCGTCGCCCGAGCGCGCGGCCGTCGTGCTCGGACCGCCCCTCATGGTCGTGGTCTTCGTGCTCAAGCCGGTCATCATCGCGCTGAACGCGGTCGCCAACACCACGCTGCGCCTGCTCCGCGTCGAGCCGAAGGACGAGGTGTCCTCCACGTTCACGCGCGAGGAGGTCGCGGCGCTCGTGGAGGAGTCACGCGGCGAGGGCCTCATCGAGGCGGGGGAGTACGACCGTCTCGCCGGCGCCCTCGGCTTCACCGAGAAGCGCGTCGACGCGGTCATCATGCCGCTGGGCTCCCTCGCCACGGTGCCGCGCGGGGCCACGGTGGCCGACGTCGAGGACCTGTGCGCCTCCACCGGCTTCAGCCGCTTCCCCGTGCGCGACGGCGACGACCTCGTGGGCTACCTCCACATCAAGGACGTGCTGGAGACGGACGAGGAGCGGCGCGGCCGCGTCGTCGACGACAAGTGGATCCGCCCGCTCGCCGGGGTGCGGGCCACCGACCTGCTCCACGACGCACTCGAGGTGCTGCAGCGCAAGGGTGCCCACATGTCGCGCGTCGTCGACGACGAGGGCCGGGTGCTCGGCCTGGCCACCCTCGAGGACGTGCTGGAGGAGCTGGTGGGCGAGATCCGCGACGCCGCCCACGCCGACGAGCCGGCCGTCGGCTGAGCCGGGCGGGTGGCTAAGGTGCCGTCCGTGGCAGACGAGGTGACCCGCGACGCGAGGGTGTGGACGATCCCCAACGTCCTGTCGGGTCTCCGCCTGCTCGGCGTGCCGCTCTTCCTGTGGCTGGTCCTCGGGCCGGAGGAGGACGAGCTCGCCCTCCTCGTGCTCGTCGTCTCGGGCGTCACCGACTTCCTCGACGGCTACCTGGCCCGTCGCCTCGACCAGCGGTCGTCGATCGGCGAGATCCTCGACCCCGTCGCCGACCGGCTCTACATCCTGGCGGTGATCATCGGCCTCGGCCTCCGCGAGGTCATCCCCTGGTGGGTGGTCGTGATCCTGCCGTTGCGCGACGCCCTGCTGTGGGGCCTCGTGCCCTTCCTCCGCACCCGCGGCTACAGCGCCCTGCCGGTGCACTTCCTCGGCAAGGCCGCCACGTTCAACCTGCTCTACGCCTTCCCCCTGCTCCTGCTCGGCGAGGGCGAGGGGGTCGTGGCGACGCTCGCCCTGGTCTTCGGGTGGGCCTTCACGGTGTGGGGCATCGGCCTGTACTGGTGGGCCGGTCTGCTCTACGCCTGGCAGGTACGCCGCCTGCTCGCCACCACCGAGCCGCTGCCGCGCGCGAGGCGCGGCGACCGCGACGCGGTGGCCCGGAGCACTTCCGAGGGCTCCGGCCCCCCGGTGGACGGCCCCCGGTGAGCGACCGGTCGCCGATCACCCTGCCGCTCCTGGAGCGGGTGGTCCAGCAGTCGCTCGAGGGCGACTACGCGCACGTCGCGGCGCAGCGCGCGCGGTCCGGCGGCCCCGCGGGACCCCTGGAGCCGCGGGAGCGCCGTGTCGGCCGCACCGCGGCCGTGGTCGTCGGGGTGTTCGGGCTGCTCGTCGCCACGGCCGCCGTGCAGACCGAGCGACAGGCCGCGACGGACGAGACCTCGCGCACCGAGCTGGTCGGGCGGGCCAACGAGGGCCGCGCCCGGCTCGCCGACCTGCAGGACCGGATCGCCGACCTCACGCAGGAGACCACCGACCTGCAGGCCGCCTACGACCGGTCCCTCGAGCAGGAGAACGCGGTGGCGTCCGAGGTCGACGCGCTCCGGCTCGCCACGGGGTACAGCGCCGTGACCGGCCCGGGCGTCCGCTTCGTCGTCGACGACGGCGAGGACGGTGGGGACGACGGTGACAGCGTCGTCGTCGCCCGCGACCTGCGCCAGCTCGTCACCGGCCTCTGGGAGGTGGGCGCGGAGGCCATCGCGATCAACGGCCTGCGGCTCACCGCGCTCTCGTCGATCACCACGTCCGGCACCGCGATCACGGTCAACCAGCGCTCGCTCGCCCCGCCGTACGTCGTCTCGGCGATCGGCGACACGCGGTCGCTGCAGGCGGACTTCGCCGACACGGTCTACGGTCAGACCTTCTTCGCCGTGGTGTCGAGCTTCGACCTGCAGCTCCAGATCGACAACGTGGAGGCGCTCGAGCTGCCCGCGGGCAGCACCCCGGTGCTCCGCAACGCCCTTCCCGTCGGTGCCGACGCCCCGACGCTCTCCGACCCGACCACGCCGTCCGGCTCGTCCAGCAGCTCCACGGAGGACACCCCATGATCGCCGCCCTCGGCCTGCTCGTCGGCATCGTGCTCGGGATCGTGCTCGAGCCCGAGGTGCCGCTCGCGCTGCAGCCCTACCTGCCGATCGCCGTCGTCGCCGCGCTCGACGCGGTCTTCGGCGGCCTGCGCGCCTACCTCGACGGGATCTTCGACGACAAGGTCTTCGTCGTCTCGTTCGTGAGCAACGTCGTCATCGCCGCCGTCATCGTCTACCTGGGCGACCGCCTCGGCGTCGGCGGCCAGCTGTCGACCGGCGTCATCGTCGTGCTCGGCATCCGCATCTTCTCCAACATGGCCGCCATCCGCCGGCACGTCTTCCATGCCTGAGCCCGAGCCGACCCCGGAGCCCACGCCGGAGCCCACCCGCGAGCGCGCGACGCCGCCCGGCGTGGCGCGGCTCCGGGACGCGCTCACGCGCCCGTCGCGCAGCCAGGTCGTCGTGGCCGTGCTGCTGGCGGTCGTCGGCTTCGCGGGCGTCGTGCAGATGCGCACCACCGCGGAGGACGACACCTACTCGGGCTACCGCGAGCAGGACCTCATCGACCTGCTGACGGGTCTCGCGGGCACCACCCAGCGCGCGGAGACGGAGATCACCCGCCTCGAGGACATCCGCGACGACCTCCGCTCCTCGACGACGGCCCGCAGCGCCGCCATCGAGGAGGCGCGCCGCGAGGCGCGCGCCCTGGAGGTGCTGGCCGGCACCGTGCCCGTCGGGGGCCCGGGCATCCGCGTGACCATCGCGGAGGACGCGGGCACGATCCGCGCCTCGGCGATCGTCGACATGGTCCAGGAGCTCCGCTCGGCGGGCGCCGAGGCCATCGAGATCAACGACCAGGTGCGGCTCGTCGCCGGGTCCTGGGCGATCCAGGACGGCGACGGCATCGTGGTCGACAGCGTGCCGCTGCGCCCGCCGTACGTCGTCGAGGCGATCGGCACCGCGACCACCCTCGACGGGGCGATGTCGTTCCCCGACGGACCGACGCAGACCTTCGAGCGGGGGAGCGCGGCGACCGTCGAGGTCGACGAGGTCGACCAGCTCGAGATCGCCTCCACGGTGCCCGACGTCGCCGAGCCGCAGTTCGCACGCCGCTCCGACTGACGTCACCCACCGCCGTCCGACCGATGACCTAGGGTCGGGCACGACCGCAGCCGATCGACACGAGGAGCGCCGTGTACCCCGACGACCTGAAGTACACCGCCGAGCACGAGTGGGTCCGCACCGGGGACGGCCCGGCCGTGCGGATCGGGGTGACCCACTACGCGCAGGACGAGCTGGGCGGCATCGTCTACGTCACGCTGCCCGAGGTCGGGGAGACGGTCACGGCGGGCACGCCCTGCGGCGAGCTGGAGTCGCACAAGTCGGTGAGCGAGATCTACGCGCCCGTCACCGGCGAGGTGGTCGCGGTCAACGAGGCCCTCGACGCCACGCCCGAGGTCGTCAACGCGGACCCGTACGGCGACGGGTGGCTGTTCGAGGTCGTGCCGGCCGACGCGGACGCGGTGGACGGGCTGCTCGACGCCGCGGCGTACCAGGCCGACCTCCCCGGCTGAGGGGACCGAGGGCTGGACCAGCCCCGTCCCCGGGCCCCGTTCGGCTTGATCGGACCAGCGTGGCTGATAGGTTCTGACCACCCGACACCCTCAGCCGCGTGCTGAGGGTTCGTGCCATCGACGAAGGACGCTCAGGAGGCCCTCACCATGCCGTTCTGCACAGCCTGCGGTAGGCAGAACCCGGACGACGCCCGGTTCTGCTCCCAGTGCGGCACCAAGATGGTGACCTCGGCGCCGAGCGCGGTGTCGGACGCGACGGCGACGATCTCGATCCCGTCGTCGTCGGCCACGGAGAGCTCCGACCGCGCGCTCAACGCGGTCGACGCCGCCGCCGTGGACGCCCTGCCGCCGGGCCACGCCCTGCTCGTCGTGCAGCGGGGGCCCGGCGCGGGCAGCCGCTTCCTGCTCGACACCGACCTCGTGTCCGCCGGTCGCCACCCCGACAGCGAGATCTTCCTCGACGACGTCACCGTCTCCCGTCGCCACGCGGACTTCCGCCGCGACGGGGGAGTGTTCACCGTCAGCGACGTCGGGAGCCTCAACGGCACCTACGTGAACCGTGACCGCATCGACGAGGTCACGCTCAAGGACGGCGACGAGGTGCAGATCGGCAAGTACCGGCTCGTCTTCTTCTCGGGCTCGCCGGTCTGAGCATGGCCGCACCCGGCCCGGCCCCGCGCCGGAGCGAGGACGCACCGGCGGGTCGTCTCACCATCGGCCAGGTCCTCGACCTGCTGCGTCCGGACTTCCCGGGGATCACGATCCCCAAGATCCGCTTCCTCGAGGACAAGGGGCTCATCAAGCCCGAGCGCACCTCGGCGGGCTACCGCAAGTTCTCCGCGCACGACGTGGAGCGGTTGCGGTACGTGCTGGTCATGCAGCGCGACCACTACCTGCCGCTCAAGGTGATCGGCGAGCACCTGGACGCCATCGACCGCGGCCTCGAGCCACCGCCGATCGAGGGCCTGCAGCCGCAGGTGCCGAAGGTGGCGCTGGCGTCCGACGGCCTCCCCGGTCCGGAGGAGTTCCGCCGGCGCACCTCCATGCGCCTCACGCGCCGCGAGCTCGTCGAGGTGGCCCGGATCGACGACGCGTTCCTCGCCGTGCTCGAGCAGTTCGGGCTGGTGCGCGCGAACGCGTCGGGCCACTACGACGCGGAGGACCTCGTCGTCGCCGACACCGCCCGGGAGCTCGACGCGTTCGGCATCGAGCCCCGGCACCTGCGCGCGTTCCGTGCCGCGGCGGACCGCGAGGCGGGCCTGGTGGAGCAGGTCGTGGCGCCCGTGCGTCGCAGCCGCGACGCCGCGGCGGAGGCGCGCGCCGCGGACACGGCGGCCCAGATCGCCGCCCTCACGGTGCGCCTCCACGCCACGCTCGTGAAGGCCGCCCTGCCCGACCGCTGACGGCGGCGGCCGCACCGCCCGCGGTTCGGGGGTGCGTCTATGGTGGACGTCGTGCGCGAGGTCGATGTCGTCGGAGTCCGGGTGGAGATGCCCTCCAACAGTCCGATCGTGCTGCTGCGCGAGGCGGCTGGGGAGCGGTACCTGCCGATCTGGATCGGGGCCGTGGAGGCCACCGCCATCGCGTTCGCGCAGCAGGGGGTGACGCCGCCCCGCCCGCTGACGCACGACCTGATGAAGGACCTGCTCGAGGCGACCGGCAACGCCCTGGAGGAGGTGCGCATCGTCGAGGTGCGCGACGGCGTGTTCTTCGCGCTGCTCGTGCTCGCCTCCGGCGTCGAGGTCAGCGCCCGTCCGTCGGACTCCATCGCCCTGGCGCTCCGCACCGGCTCGCGCATCGTGTGCGCCGACGAGGTGCTGGACGAGGCCGGTCTCGCCGTCCCCGCCGAGCAGGAGGACGAGGTCGAGAAGTTCCGCGAGTTCCTCGACCACGTGACGCCCGAGGACTTCGAGTCGGACTGACCCGGGGTCCAGGTCTGACCCTCAACTTGAGATTGAGGCTTCTGGTCGGCGTGTCGTGCGTTGACCGGGCTACGGGTGCCGCCTACGTTGGAGCCCTTCGCTGTAACTCCACCGTTGTGCTCCGCACGACACCCTTCCCCCAACGGAGTTGCGACGCGCGGAGGAACCGGAGAAGAGGTCGCAGTGGGCATGAACGACGAGCAGCACGTGCGCGGTGCTGCTGACGATCGCGCGGTCGTCGAGGCGACCGAGGTCGCCGAGGAGCAGGGTCTGCTGTTCACCGACGACGTGTCGCCGCTCCCGAGCGACCAGGGCTACCGCGGTCCCACCGCGTGCAACGCCGCGGGCATCACCTACCGCCAGCTGGACTACTGGGCCCGCACCGGGCTGGTCGAGCCGACCATCCGCGGCGCGAAGGGCTCGGGCTCGCAGCGGCTGTACTCCTTCCGCGACATCCTGATCCTCAAGATCATCAAGCGTCTGCTCGACGCGGGGATCTCGCTGCCGCAGATCCGCACGGCGATCTCCCACCTGCGCGAGCGCGGCACCGACGACCTGACGCGCGTCACGCTGATGAGCGACGGCGCGTCGGTCTACGAGTGCACGACCAACGACGAGGTCATCGACCTGCTCCAGGGCGGCCAGGGCGTGTTCGGCATCGCCATCGGCGGTGTCTGGCGGGAGATCGAGGGCTCGCTCGCCGAGCTCCCGAGCGAGCGCACCGGCGACGACGCCGCCGCGGCGTCCTCCGGACCGGGCGCCGTCGACGAGCTCGCCGCGCGCCGCGCCCGGCGCATCGGCTGACCTCTCCCCGCGCCGTACGGGCGTTCTTCTTCTCCCCGTAGTCCCTGACGTTCCGCACCGTGTCGCCCCTCCGGGGCGGCGTGTCGGGTGCAGAACGTCAGGGACTACGCCGTCGAGGGGGCGGTACGCCGCGGCGCCGGGTGCTAGGTTGGCGATCGCTGCTCATCCCGTGCGGGAGAGCCTCCGCGGGTCCGCCCGCGGCGCGCCGAAGGGGCAATTCCTCCCCGGAACCTCTCAGGCACCCGGACCGCACGGGCAGGCGACTCTGAACCGCACGCCGTGGTCGGGACAGAGGGGGAGGCGAACCGGCCGACCCCGAACGGAGCGCCTCATGGACGCCGATCCCACGACCCCCGACTTCGCGACGGACGACCTGCTGGGCTTCGCCCGCCGCCACATCGGCCCCGACGCCGATGCCGTCGCCACCATGCTGGCCCGCCTGGGCCACGACTCGCTCGACGCCCTCATGGACGCCGCCGTGCCCGCCTCCATCCGTGACCGCGACGTCCGTCTCGACCTGCCCGCGCCGGCCTCGGAGCAGGACGTCGCCGCCGAGCTGCGCGCCCTCGCCGCGGCGAACGGCCTGGCGGAGCCGATGATCGGGCTCGGCTACCACGGCACGGTGACCCCGGCGGTGATCCGCCGCAACGTGCTCGAGGACCCGAGCTGGTACACGGCGTACACGCCCTACCAGCCCGAGATCTCCCAGGGCCGGCTGGAGGCGCTCCTCAACTTCCAGACGATGGTGGGGGACCTGACCGGCCTGCCGACCGCGAACGCGTCCCTCCTCGACGAGGGCACGGCGGCCGCGGAGGCCATGACGCTCGTGCGGCGCGCGAACCGCAAGGCCCGCGGGCCCTTCGTCGTCGACGCCGACGCGCTGCCGCAGACGATCGCGGTCGTGCGCACCCGCGCGGCCGCCATGGGCATCGAGGTCGTGGTGGCCGACCTCGCCGGCGGACTGCCGTCGTCGGTCGCCGAGACCGGCCTGTGCGGCGTGCTGGTGCAGTACCCCGGCGCCTCCGGCGAGGTCCGCGACCCTCGGCCGGTCATCGACGCCGCGCACGAGCACGGCGGGCTCGCCGTCGTCGCCGCCGACCTCCTCGCACTCACCCTCCTGGAGTCGCCGGGCACGTTGGGGGCCGACGTCGCGGTCGGCTCGACCCAGCGCTTCGGCGTGCCGCTCTTCCACGGGGGACCGCACGCGGCGTACGTCGCGGTGCGCGCCGGACTGGAGCGGAACCTCCCCGGGCGCCTCGTCGGGGTGTCCGTGGACGCGGAGGGGCGGCCGGCCTACCGGCTCGCGCTGCAGACCCGGGAGCAGCACATCCGTCGCGACAAGGCGACGTCCAACATCTGCACCGCGCAGGTGCTCCTCGCGGTGGTGGCGTCGATGTACGCCGTCTACCACGGGCCTGACGGCCTGCGCCGGATCGCGGAGCGCATCCACGACCTCGCCGCGCGGGCCGCCGCGTCGCTGCGGGCGGCCGGTCTCGACGTACCGACGGCCGGGTTCTTCGACACCGTCACGGTCCGTGTCCCCGGCGGCGCCGCCCGCGCGGTCGCCGCGGCGCGGGACGAGGGTCTCCACCTGCGGCTCGTCGACGCCGACACGGTCGGCATCGCGTTCTCCGAGGTGAGCGGGCCGCACACGCTCCGCGCCCTCCACGCCGCGTTCGGCGTGGTGCCAGCCCGCGTGGACCCGATCCGTGACGCCCTTCCCACCGCGCTGGCCCGCACGACGCCGTACCTCACCCACGACGTCTTCTCGAGCCACCACAGCGAGACGCAGATGCTGCGCTACCTGCGCCGGCTCTCGGGACGCGACTACGCGCTGGACCGCGGCATGATCCCGCTGGGCTCGTGCACGATGAAGCTCAACGCCACGACCGAGATGGAGCCGGTGAGCCTCCCGGGCTTCGCCGACCTCCACCCCTTCGTGCCCGCGGAGGACGCGGCCGGCTACCGGCGCCTCGTCGCCGACCTCGAGGGCTGGCTGGCCGAGGTGACCGGCTACGACCGCGTCTCGATCCAGCCCAACGCGGGCTCGCAGGGCGAGCTCGCCGGCCTGATGGCGATCCGGGCCTACCACGAGGCGCGCGGCGAGTCCGCCCGCGACGTCTGCCTCATCCCGTCCTCGGCCCACGGCACCAACGCGGCGTCCGCGGTCATGGCCGGCATGCGGGTCGTGGTCGTCGCCTCCCGCGACGACGGCGGCGTCGACCTCGACGACCTGCGCCGCGCCTGCGCGGAGCACGCGGACGACCTCGCGGCGATCATGATCACCTACCCCTCGACCCACGGCGTGTACGAGGACACCGTCACCGAGCTGTGCGAGGTCGTGCACGCCCACGGCGGCCAGGTGTACGTCGACGGGGCCAACCTCAACGCCCTCGTCGGCCACGCCCGGCCGGGGGCCTTCGGCGGCGACGTCTCCCACCTCAACCTGCACAAGACGTTCTGCATCCCGCACGGTGGCGGCGGTCCCGGCGTGGGCCCCGTGGCCGTGCGGGCGCACCTGGCGCCGTACCTGCCCTCGCACCCCCTCCACCCCGACCCGGAGCGGCGGGACGGGATCGGCCCGATCAGCTCGGCTCCGCACGGGTCGGCGGGCATCCTGCCGATCTCGTGGGCCTACGTGCGCCTCATGGGGGCTGCGGGGCTCGCGCGGGCGACGGCGGTCGCCGTGCTGTCGGCCAACTACGTCGCCGCCCGACTGGGGGAGCACTTCCCGGTGCTCTACCGCGGCGCGAACGGGCTGGTGGCCCACGAGTGCATCCTCGACCTCCGGCCGCTCACGAAGGCCACGGGCGTGACGGTGGACGACGTCGCGAAGCGGCTCGTCGACCACGGCTTCCACGCGCCGACCATGTCGTTCCCGGTGGCGGGGACCCTCATGGTGGAGCCGACCGAGTCGGAGGACCTGGCCGAGCTCGACCGCTTCTGCGACGCGATGATCTCGATCCGCGCGGAGATCGCCCGGGTCGAGGCGGGGGAGTGGAGCGCGGAGGAGTCGCCGCTGCGCCACGCGCCGCACACGACCCGCGCTCTGGTCGGCGAGTGGGACCGCGCCTACTCGCGCGAGACGGCCGTCTTCCCCCAGGGGCACGACGTCGACAAGTACTGGCCGCCGGTCGCCCGCATCGACCAGGCGTACGGCGACCGCAACCTCGTCTGTGCCTGCCCGCCCCTCGAGGCCTTCGCGGAGGACGGGGTCCTCGTGGGGGAGGGCGCGTGAGGGACGACGCGCCGGTCCTGGCCGGCACCGCCCGCGCGCTGCTCACCCGCGTCGCGGAGACCCAGGTCGCCGCCCGGGCGCCGTCGCTCGTCGCCGGCGTGGTGCGGGACGGGACGCTCGTCTGGTCGGGCGGCTGGGGCGAGGTGCCCGGGCCGGTCGAGGACACGCAGTACCGCATCGGGTCGATCACCAAGACCCTCACCGCGGTCGTCGTGCTGCAGGCCGTGCGCGACGGCCTGCTCGACCTCGGCGGCAGGATCGACGAGGCCCTCGGCGAGCCGATCGGCACCTACGGCGACCGCACCCTCCGCCAGCTGCTCTCCCACACGTCGGGCATGCAGTCCGAGCCCGCCGGCGCGTGGTGGGAGCGCACGGAGGGCGGCTCGTTCGCCGACCTCGTCGCCGCCAACCCGGGCGCGGGCGCGGTCTTCCCGGCGGGCCAGCAATACCACTACACCAACCTCGGCTTCGCCCTGCTCGGCGAGGCGGCCGCGCGCGTCCGCGGCACGGACTGGTGGTCGCTCGTGCGCTCCGCCGTGCTCGAGCCGCTGGGGATGGCGCGCACCTCCTACGGCCCCGAGGCCCCGCACGCCAGCGGCGCCTCGGTGCACCCCTACACGAGCGAGCTGGTGCCCGAGCCCGCCACCGACACGGGGGCCATGGCACCCGCCGGGCAGGTCTGGTCGACGGTCACGGACCTGGGCCGGTACGCCGCGTTCCTCGCCGCCGGGCACCCCGACGTGCTCGACGGTCGGTGGCTGGACCTGGCGAGCCACCCGGTGGGCGCCACCCGCGCGTCAGGCCTGGCCAGCGCCCACGGGCTCGGGCTCGCCCTCCTGGCGGGCGGGTCCGGGATGCTCCGCGGCCACACCGGCTCGATGCCCGGCTTCCAGGCGGCCTGCTTCGTCGACGCCCCGCGCCGCACGGGCGCGGTCGTCCTCGCGGGCTCGACCACCGGCGTACCGGCGGGCGGGCTCGCCGTCGACCTGCTCGAGCTGCTGCACGCGCACGAACCGACGCTGCCGACGCCCTGGCGGGCGCCGGCCGCCGTGCCCGCGCTGGTCCGGGACGTCGTCGGGGTGTGGCACTGGGGCAACACGCCGTACGTCGTGCGGGTGGAGGGCGCAGCGGGCGACGAGGTCGTCGTGCGCCGCGGTGACGCCGTGGCGCACCGGTTCGCCGTGCGCGGCGCGCCGGGGGAGGAGCGGCTGGTCGGCACCGGGGGCTACCACGACGGCGAGACCCTCAAGGTGCACCGCCGTCCCGACGGCAGCGTGAGCCACCTGGTCGTGGCGACGTTCGTCTACACGCGCACCCCGTACGACCCCGAGGTGCCGGTGCCGGGCGGACACCCGGCGACCGGCACCTGAGGGGTCAGCGGTCCTCTCGGCCGTCCCGCTCGGGACGTCGGCCGGCGGCGTGCCGCAGCCGCCGACCGTCGTCCACGTCGTCGGCGTGCTTCTCGTCGCTCTTCTCGATGGCGTGGGTATCGCGCGGTGGGAGCTGGATGCTCTCCTCCGCGGCGATCCCGGCCTGCAGCTCGCGCCCGCGCTCCAGCTCGGCGTCCAGCTCGGCCCCGAGCAGCAGGGCCAGGTTGGTGATCCAGAGCCACAGCAGGAAGACCGCAACACCCGCCAACGACCCGTACGTGCGGTTGTAGCTGCTGAAGTTGGCCACGTAGAAGCCGAAGGCCGCCGACGCGACCAGCCAGACGGCGATCGCCAGCACGGCACCGAGGCTGATCCAGCGGAACTTCGGCTGCTGCACGTTCGGCGTCACGTAGTAGAGCAGCGCGACGACCAGCACCACGGCCCCGAGCACGACCGGCCACTTGGCGATGTTCCAGACGAACACGGCGGTGTCGCCGAGGCCGATGGCGTCGCCCACCGCGGAGGCGGCCGGACCGGTCAGCACGAGGGCCAGCGCCACCAGCGCGACGAGCACCACGGCGACCGCCGTCAGCAGCAGCATCACCGGACGCAGCTTCCACACGGGGCGGCCCTCGCGGATCTCGTAGACCCGGTTCATGGCGCGGCCGAACGAGTTGACGTAGCCCGACGCCGACCAGAGCGCCGTCGCGAGACCGACGACGAAGGCGACCCCGGCCGTCTGCGAGGACGCCAGCTGCTGGAGCGTGGGCTCCAGCGTGGTGGCGGCGCTGCCGGCGCCCACGTCACGGAGCACCTGCAGCAGCGTGTCCACCGTCGCCTGCCCCTGGCCCACGAGGCCCACCAGCGCGAGCAGCGCGACCAGGCCCGGGAACAGCGCCAGCACGGCGTAGTAGGTCAGCGCCGCCGCGAGGTCGGTGCACTGGTCCTTGCTGAACTCGCGCAGGGTGCGACGCAGCACGTAGCGCCACGACGGTGCCTCGATGTCGCCGACCGAGTCCGGCTTGCGCGGGTCGTCGGGCGAGGGCGCGTCGGCGCGCTCCTCGGCGCGGTCCGCGGAGCCCCCCGTGGAGCGCTCCTCGGAGCGCTCCTCCGCGGTGTCGGTGCGGTGCCTTCCGAGCAGGGCCACGGCTACCTCCTCCGCCGCCAGACGACGACCGCGACGACGAGGCCCAGCACGAGCAGGCCACCGGCGCCGCCGAGCGCGGCCGGCGTCGGCTTGCCACGGTCGTCGGTCAGCTGGTCACGGGCGTTCGCGACCGCCTGCGCGGCCTGCCCGGCGGTCACCTCGGCGGACGTGCGGGCGTGCTGCACGACCTCCTCGGCCTTGTGCTTGGCGCGACCGGTGACGTCGGCCTTCGCGGCCAACGCCTCGACCGTGTCGGCCAGGTCGGCCCGGGTCTGCTCGACCTGTTCCTCCAGCTCGGCGACGGTCGGCTGGTGCTCCTCGTGCGGATCGTCAGGCGTGGCCATGCTCGCGGGCCTCCTTCACGGTGCGGACGTCGGTCTTGAGGCCCTCGACGGCGCGCTCGGGCACCGGGGGAGCGGCGTGCTTCACCTGGCTCCGACCGACGACGGCGAGGAGGCCGGCGAGGAGGAAGAGGGCCAGGGTCACGACGAGCGCGGCGAGCCAGGCGGGGAGCACGACCGCGAGGGCGATGATGACCGTCGCCACCAGTGCCCCGCCGCCGTACAGCGCGAGCACGCCGGCGGCACCGAACGCGCCGGCGCCGAACCCGGCGTACCTCACCTTCTGCGTGATCTCCGCCTGCGCGAGACGGATCTCGCCGCGCAGCAGCTCGGACGTCTGCGTGGACAGGCGCGCGATCAGCTCGCCGGTCGTCTCGTCCCCGTGGACGCTGCTCATCGGCAGCCCCTCACGCACCGAAGGCGGAGCCGGGCTGCGCGGCACCGGCCGCGTGCGCGCCGCCGCCGTTGCCGTCCTCGTCGCTGTCGCCCTTGACCTTCTCGGTGACGGTCTGGGCGACCTCTCCCGCCTTGCCGCTCACCTTCTCGGCGACCTGCGGCGCGGTCTCCTTCACCTTCTCCTGGGCCTGCTCGACCTTGTCCTGCACGGTCGGGTTGCGCCAGGCCTTCTGGGCCTGGGCCTTCAGCTGCTCGTAGCGCTGCGTCCCGGCACGCGCCCCCAGCACGTACCCGATGCCGATCCCGATCACCAGCGTCAGCTTGCGCATGCGAATCTCCCTCGGTCGGTGTGCGGCGCTCGTGCGCCCGCTGCGCCCGGTCGGCGCAGCGGGCCCCCGGTACCCACCGGTGCGCGGCTACTGCGCCTGGGACACGCTCGACATGTTGAAGTCGGGGATCCGCAGCGCGGGCGTGGCCGTGCGCGAGAAGTAGTCGCCCCACTCGCGGCTGAAGCTGAGCTCCGTCGCCCCCGCGTGGCTGAACCGGTTGAGGAGCTCGACGGGGCTCTCGTTGAAGCGGAAGTTGGTGACCAGGCCGGTGATCTCGCCGCCCTCGACGAGGTAGACGCCGTCGCGGGTGAGGCCCGTCAGCAGCATCGACTGCGGGTCGACGACGCGGATGTACCAGAGCGAGGTCACCAGGAGCCCCCGCTCCGTGCCCGCCACGAGGTCCTCCGTCGTGCCGGCCCCGCCGGCGACGTCGAGCACGAGGTTGTCCGGTGCCGGGTTGACGGGGAGGTCCGTGACCCGCGCCGAGTGGCGGCTGGTCAGCAGGGAGGTGAGGACACCGTCACGGATCCAGTCGGTCGGCACGATCGGCAGGCCGTTGTCGAAGACCGAGCTGGTCTCGCTCGACGCGGTCGTGTGGACGAAGGGGACGGCCTCGAGCCCGGGGTAGGCCGGCGCCGAGTGCAGCCGCACGCCGGGTGCGGCGACCTGCTCGCCGACGCGGGTGCCGCCGCCGGGCCGGCTCCAGACGGACTGGCCGTCGTGGGCGTCGAGCGCCCCCGAGATCCACAGCAGGTAGATCATCAGGTCGGCGGTCGAGGTGGGCGGGAGCACCGTGTCGTAGCGCCCCGCGGGGAGGTCGACGCGACGGCTGCCCCAGCCGAGGCGACGCGTGAGCTCGGCCTCGAACGCGACCGGGTCGACGTCGGCGAAGTCGCGGGTGGCCCCGCCGACCCAGGCGCTCTGGTCGAGGGACGTCGGCTTCGCCGTGCAGGCCCAGTGGCCCGTCGGCTGCACGTGCCGCAGGCGCAGACCCGTGGTGGAGCCGACGTAGACCGTCGCGACCTCGTGGTCGACGAACCCGTAGAGCACCCGCCCGCCGCCCCCGGCGGTGCCGAACGCGGTGCCGAGCGCGGGCGCCACCGCGTCGTACACGCCGATGGAGGTGCGGGCCGGCGGCTCCGCCCAGTCCGGAGCGGCGACGCCGTCGACGAGGTCCGCGGCGTCGTCGGCGACGTCGGCCGCCCGCGCCGCCGTGTCGGCCAGCTCGACGAGCGCGAGCACCTGCGCGAGGTCGCTCGCGGCGCTGGTGACCGAGCCGACCGCGACGCCGTCGGCCCGGCGGTCGAAGGCGAGCACCGACACCTGGACGCCGCTCATCTCGCCGTTGGTGGTCAGGGTGTTGTTGGCCCAGCGCAGGTTGGCGCTGGAGGTGGTGCGGACGATGACGACCGCGTCGTCGCTGCGGCTGGCCGCGAGGGCGCGCTCGACGAGCTCCTGGGGCGTGGGCGAGGTGGTCACTTGCCCGCCTCCTCTCCGGTGTTGAGGATCCGTACGCCGCGGAACAGCGCCGTCGGGCAGCCGTGGCTCACCGACGCCACCTGGCCGGGCTGGGCCTTGCCGCAGTTGAACGCGCCTCCCAGCACGTAGGTCTCGGGGCCGCCGACGGCCTCCATCGATCCCCAGAAGTCGGTGGTCGTCGCCTGGTAGGCGACGTCGCGCAGCTGGCCGGCGAGACGTCCGTCCTCGATCTTGTAGAACCGCTGCCCGGTGAACTGGAAGTTGTAGCGCTGCATGTCGATCGACCACGACTTGTCGCCGACGACGTAGATGCCGCGCTCCACGCGCTCGATGAGGCCCTCCGTGCTGGGGCCGTCGGGGTCGGGTTGCAGCGAGACGTTCGCCATCCGCTGGATGGGGATGTGGCCGGGCGAGTCGGCGTAGGCGCAGCCGTTGGACCGACCGTCGTTGAGCTCGAGCTTCTGGCGGCCCATCACGCGGTCGAGCTGGTAGCCGACCAGCACGCCGTCCTTGACGATGTCCCACGACTGGGTGGCGACGCCCTCGTCGTCCCAGCCGATCGAGGCGAGCCCGTGGGGCGCGGTGCGGTCGCCGGTCACGTTCATGACGGGCGAGCCGTAGCGGAGCGAGCCCAGCTGGTCGTAGGTCGCGAAGC
This sequence comes from Nocardioides zeae, assembly GCF_030818655.1. NCBI lineage: Bacteria > Bacillati > Actinomycetota > Actinomycetes > Propionibacteriales > Nocardioidaceae > Nocardioides > Nocardioides zeae. The sequence goes on from NZ_JAUTAN010000001.1 coordinate 1,442,968, forward strand.
TGGTGCCGGCGTAGTTCGCCTCGTAGCCCAGCGCCCGGTCGAGCTCGGTCGCATGGCCGATCGACTCGTGGATGGTGAGCCACAAGTTCGACGGGTGGATGACGAGGTCGTAGGTGCCGGCCTCGACGCTCGGCGCCCGCAGCTTCTCGGCCAGGAGGTCGGGCATCTCGGCCAGCTCCGCGTCCCAGTCCCAGCCGCCGGCGTCGGGGCGGCCGACCAAGTATTCCCACCCGCGGCCCACCGGCGGGGCGATCGACGTCATGGAGTCGAAGATGCCGCGCTCCGCGTCGGCCCCCATGGCGGTGACCTCGGGCATGAGCCGCACCCGCTGCTGGGTGGTGCGCGTGCCCGCCAGGTCGGCGTAGAACTTGTTCTCCCGCACCTGCCGCAGGCCGGCGGTGGCGTGGCCGACGACGTCGTGGGCGCGGAGGCGCTCCGTGAAGTCGACGAGCAGGGCCACCTTCTCGGCGACCGGCACCTCGAGCGGGTCGATCTCGTAGGGCGACGTCCACGACACGTCCGGGTAGACGGGCTCGTCGGCCAGCTCGACGGGGACGGTCGTCATCGCCGCCGCGACCCGGGCGACCTCGACGGCCCGCTCGGCGACGTGCCGGGCCTCGTCCTCGGTGAGCACGACCCCCGAGGCGAAGCCCCAGGCCCCGCCGTGGACGACACGGACGGCGAACCCGACGTCCGAGCTGTCCTGCGTGCCGAGCAGGGAGCCGTCGCGGACGTGCAGGTCCTGGTAGCGCACCCGCTCGAACCGGAAGTCCGCGTGGGTCACCCCGAGGTCGGCCGCGCGGCCGAGGGCGACGTCCGCCAGATGCCGGAAGGGGAGGTCGAGGAATGACGCGTCGATGCCGAGACCGCTCATGCGACCGAACCTAGACCACCGGCCCACCGCCTCGCGGCCGCGCCTCAGCCGTCCGCGTGGACGATGCTCAATCGTGACCCGGAGCGCGACGGCGCGACCTGGAGCTGGGTGGGGATGCGGGTGCGGAGCTCGCTGACGTGGCTGACCACCCCGACGACCCGTCCGCCCTCGCGCAGCTCGTCGAGGGTGTCCATGACGTCGTCGAGGGTCTCCGCGTCGAGGGAGCCGAAGCCCTCGTCGACGAAGAGCGTCTCGAGGTCGCTGCCCTCGCCGTCCGCGGCCGACTCGCCGGCCACGACGTCGGCCAGCCCCAGCGCGAGGGCCAGGGAGACGAGGAAGGTCTCGCCGCCCGACAGCGTGGCCGGGTCCCGCAGCTCGCCGCTCCACTCGTCGCGCACGAGGAGCCGCAGCGCGCCGGCCTCCTGCTCCAGCGAATAGCGGGTCGCCGTCATCGGCGCCAGCCGCTGGTTGGCGGCCGCGACGACCTGCCCCAGCCGCCACGACACCACGTACGCCGCGAGCCCGAGCCGCACGCGGTTGTCCGCCGATCGGCCGGAGGCCAGGGTGGCGACCCGGTCGGCGACGTCGTGCCGCGCGCGGACCGGCGCCCACGCGGCGAGCGCACCGCGCAGGTCGGCGACGAGCGCCCGGAGGCGGTCGCGCCGCCGCGCGGCCATGTCGTGCCGCGTGCGGAGCTCGCTCGCCGTGCGCGCCGTCTCCTCGGCCGCGGTGCGGAGGGCGCCGAGGTCGACGGGAGCGGCGGACGCCGCCGCGACGAGGAGCGGGTCGGCCAGCTGCTCCCGCGTGGTGGCGACCTCCTCGTCGTGGCGACGCAGCTGCTGCTCGAGCGTCGCGAGCTCGGCGTGGGGCAGCCCGGCGGACGTGACGGCGTCGAGGTCGTCGAAGCCGTGCTCCTTCGCCTCGGTGAGCGCGACCTCCTGCGTCTCGGCGAGGTGCACCTCGGCCCGGTCGAGGTCGATCCGCGCGACGAGCACCTGCTCCCACCGCTCCGTGGTGGTGGTCAACGCGGCCAGCGCCGCGGCCGGCTCCTGCCCCTCGACGGCCCGCACGCGCCCGACGACCCGGGCGAGCTCGCCGCTGCGGACCGCGTGCTGCTGCCGCTCGGCGGTCAGCGCCGCCGTGCGCTCGGCGAGAGCTCGGCGGTCGTCGGCCAGCGCCTGCTGGCGCGCCTCCAGCAGCGCGAGCTCGGCCTCGCGGGCGGCGAGCCCGTCGACCTGCTCGGTGAGGGCGGCGAGCATCGCGTCGAGGTCGGCGACGACCGTGCGCCACCCGGCGACGTCCGTGCCCTGGGCGGCCTCGCGCGCCCGGGCCAGGTTCTCGGCGGCGGCGCGCACGGCGTCCACCCGCGCCTGCTGGAGGGCCTCGGCGTCGTCGACGGCCCGGCGTGCGGTGCGCTCGGCAGCGGCGTCGGGCGCGTCCGCGCCGACCGCCGCGGGGTGCGGGTGGTCGCAGGAGCCGCAGACGGGACAGGCGTCGCCGACGGCCAGGTCGAGGGCGATCTCGGCGGCCATGCCGTCGAGGCGGCGCTCCCGCAGGTCGAGCCAGTGCTCCCGGCGCGTCTGGGTCTCCTCACGGGCGGCGGCGAGCTCGACCTCGGCCTGCGCGAGGACACCGGCCAGCTTCTCGACCCGCTCGGCTGCGGCGAGCGCGGCCGCGGCGGCGGCGCGGCGGTGCTCGGCCGCGCGGTGGGCCTCCACGGCAGCGCTGTCGGCCCGCAGGGCGCTGCGCACCCGGCCGATCTGCGCCGGCAGTGTCCGCTCCGCCTCGTCGAGCTCGGCGCCTCGACGGTCGAGCTCGGCCAGCTCGGCCGACGCCCGGGAGGAGGCGGCCTCGAGCTCGGTGAGCTCCGCCTGGCGGCCGACCGCGTCCGTGCAGCGCTCGCAGCGCGCCCGGGCGTCCGCCAGCGCCGCCCGGACGGCGGGCTCGTCGAGCGCGGCCTGGACGAGCGGGTCGACGACGTCGTCCAGGGTGAGCACGAGCGTGCCAGCCGTCTCCGCGGCGACGGGACCGAGACGACGCAGGCCCGCGGCGAGCGCGGCGTCGGCGGCCCGGACGGCGTCGGCCGCCCTGTCACGGGTGATGACGAGACCGAGCACCGGGGCGGCGCGCCGGGCTTCCTCGACCCGTCGGCGCTGGGCGTCCACCTCCGGCGCCCGGGCGAGCAGGGCGTCGTGACGCGCGGCGAGCTGCTGCCGGCGCCGGCGTGCGGCCTCGAGCTCCTCAGCCGCCCGGAGGGCCTGCGCCGCCGCGGCGGCCGTGGCGACGGCCGGTGCGAGCGCCGCCTCCGCCGCGACGGAGAGCTCGGCCGCGTCCGCCTCGGCCGCCCCCGCCCACGCTGCGAGGTCGTCGGCGCCGACCCCGCCGGCAGGATCGTCGAACCGGACCTCCGCGGGCAGCGGGACGCCCGCTGCCTCGCTGATGCGGTTGACCGCCTCGGCGATCGGCCGCTGGAGCGCCAGCGACTCCTGGCGCAGCACGCGGCGGTGCTCGGCGAGCCAGCGCTCGACGTCACCGAACCGGCCCGTGCGAAAGATGCTCTGGAGCAGCTTCTGCCGGTCGTCGCCCCCCGCGCGCAGGAACCGCTGGAACTCGCCCTGGGGGAGCAGCACGACCTGGCAGAACTGGGTCAGGGTGAGGCCGACGAGCCGCCCGACGAGGTGGCCGGCGTCGTCGATGCGTCCCGTCAGGTGGCTCCACGCACCGTCGACCCGCTCCTCCACGAGCACCGTCGCCTGCTGGGTCGTGAGGCCCTCGCCCCGCTTCTTGGGCCGCTCCCACGCGGGGCTGCGGCTGAACCGGAAGCGGCGTCCCGACAGCGTCGCCTCGAGCACGACGCGGGGCGCGACCTCGGGAGCGGCCTGGTCGCTGCGCAGGTGACGGGCGCCGTTGCGCTCGCCGGGGACCGCGCCGTACAGCGCGAAGCAGATCGCGTCGAGCACGCTCGACTTGCCGGCCCCGGTCGGGCCGCACAGCAGGAACAGGCCGCCGTCGGCCAGGGCGTCCAGGTCGACCGCCACCGTGCCGGCGAAGGGGCCGAACGCGGTGATCTCCAGGTGGTGCAGCCTCACCCCGCCACCTCCACGGGGCCGTCCACGGGGCCGTCCGCAGGGTCGGCCTCACGGTCACCCGTGCACGCCTCGCAGGCCGTGGCCAGGAGGGCCGCCTCCGCGGCGTCGGCCGGCGTGCCCCGCACGAACGAGACGAAGTCGAGGGTGACGTCGTGCGCCCCGCGGCCCGCCGTCGGGCGCGGGGGCAGTCCCGCCGGTCGGTCGGAGGACTCGAAACCGAGGACGAGGGCGTGGGGGAACCGGCGGCGGAGCCGCTCCATCGCGCCCCGGGGACGCACCGGATCGGTCAGCGTGGCCTGCACCCAGGCACCCTCGTGGGCGGCCAGCGTGGGGTCGGCCAGCAGCTCCTCGAGCGTGCCCCGCAGCCGCGCGAGCGGACGGGGGACCGGCGCGGGCACGAGCTCGGCCCGCACCGTGCCGTCGGCGGCGAGGTCGACCAGCCAGGACCCCTTGGTCTGGGCGGCCTCGGAGAACGAGTAGGCCAGTGGGGACCCCGAGTACCGCAACCGGTCGTCGAGCACGTGGGGGGAGTGGAGGTGGCCGAGCGCCACGTAGTCCACCCCGTCGAACACGCTCGTCGGCACGCGGTCGACGCCACCCACGGCGATGTCGCGCTCCGACTCGCTCGGCTGCGCGCCGGCGACGAAGGCGTGGGCCAGGACGACCGAGCGGGTGCCCGGCCGCCCGCTGAGGTCGGCGCGCACCCGCTCCATCGCGGCACCGAGCGCGGCCTCGTGGGAGCGGGCCGGCAGCCCCCACGGCTCGCGCACGGCGTCGGGGTCGAGGTAGGGCAGCGCGTGGACGGCGACCGGCCCGTGCCGGTCCTCCAGCAGCACCGGGACGCCGACCCCGGCCGGGTCGGTGCGCACGTGGACCCCGGCGGCGTCCATCACCCGCGCGCCGAAGCCGAGGCGTCGCGCGGAGTCGTGGTTGCCGCTCGACACGACGACCCGGGCCGGGGTCGCGGCGAGACGGGCGATCGCGTCGTCCGCGAGCCGCACCGCGTCGACCGGCGGGAGCGCCCGGTCGTAGACGTCGCCCGCGACGACCACGAGGTCCACGCCCTCGCTGACGACCACCTCGAGGAGGTGGTCGACGAACGCCGCCTGGTGGCCCAGCAGGTCGGCTCGGTGGAACGAGCGGCCCAGGTGCCAGTCGGAGGTGTGGAGGATGCGCACGCGACGAACCTAGGTTCGGCCGCCGACAGTTCTGCGCACCCACGCCGGGACACCGGCGTGGGCCGGCGTCACAGGCGCCGCTCCAGCTCGTCCGCCATGTCGGTCACCCGCCGGCGTACCGGCCCGGGCAGGTCGGGCTGCGCCGCCAGGGCACGGGTCCGCTCGACGACGTCCGGGCGGCGGGCCGTCAGCGGGAAGAACGCCTCGACGACGTCGCCGAGCAGCCAGCCCGAGAACACGTCGCCGAGCCGGGGCACGCCGGTGACGTAGCGCTCGACGTACGGGTCCGTCAGGTCCTCCTGGCCCCGCTGCCAGAAGGCGAGGCCGGCGGCCTCGACCTCGTAGTTGGGCGCCGTGTCCTCGCCGGTGAACCGGCGCCAGGCCCAGGCCTTCGCCTCCGCGGTGGGGAGGGCGGCACGTGCCCGCGCGTGCTCGACCCGCGCCACGGCGGTCGGGGCCTCGTCGAGCCGGTCGTCGAGGAACCCTGCGTCCACCTCGCCCAGCACCGCGAGGCGCAGGAGGATCCGCCAGCGGACGGCCTCGTCCAGCTCGAGGCCCGGGGGCAGTCCCTCCCCGACGAGCCAGCCGCGGAGCGCCGCGGGATCGGCGCTCGACGTCACCCGCAGCCCGAAGGCCGCGAGCTGCAGGGTGCTCGCCGGGGTCGCCCGCGCCAGGACCTCCCCGGCGGCCCGGTGCACGCCGGCGTCGAGCGCGCCGGGGTCGTCGACCACGGCCCGGAGCCGCGCGAGCGCCCAGCCGCCGACGACCGTGACGCCGTCGTCGTCCTCCTCGGTGCCGAGCCCGGCGACGACCACCCCGGTCGCCTCCGCCGGGGAGACCGCGCCGGTGTGGACGCCGGTGCGCAGGCTGTTCCAGACGCCCGCGCGCAGCATCGGGTCCCCGCCCTGCCGGAGCAGCGCGGGGAGCGCGACCAGGGTCGCGGCGTCCGGGGCGGAGCGCGACCAGGAGTCCTCGAAGGCGTCGATGACGACCGCCGTGGCGGGGCCGACGGCGAACGGCGTGGACGGCGCCGCGAGCGTCGTGGCGTGGACCTCCCACTCCCCGTCGGCCTCCGCGGTCGCGATGCGGACCGTGTGGCTGCGGTCGGCGGGGTGCGCGGCGGGCGGCACCCGCAGCACCGCACCGGCCGCGCGGTCGAGGCGCAGGTCGTCGACGCCCGGGGTGCGCAGCCATCCCTCGACGAAGGCCGACAGGTCGCCGGCGCCCGCGCGCTCCCACGAGCCGACGAGGTCGTGCATCGTCGCGTTGCCGAAGCGGTGCCGGGTGAAGTGGTCGACCGCGCCGGCCAGGAAGACCTCGTCGCCGAGGGTCGCGTTGAGTTGCTTCAGCACGCTCGAGCCCTTGGCGTAGGAGATCCCGTCGAAGTCCTGCAGCGCACCGGCGGCGTCCGTCGCCCCGTTGCCGGCGACCGGGTGCGTGGTGGGCCGCTGGTCGGCCACCAGACCCCACTGGCGCCGCCGGTGCGCGTTGTGGACCCACGCGTCGCCGTACTCCGTCACGTCGGCGGTGACCCGGTTGCCCATGTACTCCGCGAACGACTCGTTGAGCCAGAGGTCGTCCCACCAGCGCGGCGTGACGAGGTTGCCGAACCACTGGTGCGCCATCTCGTGCGCCACGGTCGTGGCGCGCTGGATCCGCGTGCCACGGGTGACCCGGCTCGTGAAGACGAGCGGATCGCGGAAGGTCACGCACCCGGGGTTCTCCATCGCCCCGGCGTTGAACTCCGGCACGAACGCCTGGTGGTAGTCGCCGAACGGGTAGCGGATGCCGAACAGCCGGTGGAACTCGTCGAAGCACTGCCGCGTCAGCGTGAACAGCTCGTCGGCGTCGGACTCGAGGTGCCGCGCGATGCTCTGGCGGCACGAGAGCCCGAGCCCGATGCCGTCGTGGCTGTCGCGCAGGTGGTGGTAGGGCCCGGCGACGAGGGTGACGAAGTACGTCGAGAGCGGCTGCGACTCGTCGAACCGCCACAGCCCGGGCTCGACCTCGCGTCCGGGCGCGTTGCCCGTCACCGTCCAGTCGCGCGGGGCGCGGACCGTGAACGTGTACGGCGCCTTGAGGTCCGGCTGGTCGAAGCACGCGAAGACGCTGGGGGCCGCGTCCATGAAGCTCATCCCGTAGACGTAGCGCCGCCCGTCGGCCGGGTCGGTGTGGTGGTGCAGGCCCTCGCCGTCGGTGCGGAACGCCATGACCGCGTCGACGACGAGCTCGTTCTCGCCCGCGGCGGTGACGAGGGGGAGCCGCCCGCGGTCGAGCGTGCCCGGGTCGAGCCGCGAGCCGTTGAGCGTGGCGCTGCGCAGCTCGCGCGGCTTCACGTCGACGAACGTCGGGCCGCCCTCGCTGGTGAAGCGGAGCGTGGTGCGCGAGGCGAAGGTCGCGTCGGAGGAGGCGAGGTCCAGCTCCACCTCGTAGGCGGTGACGTCGAGCAGGCTCGCCCGCTGCCGGGCCTCGTCGTGGCGGAGGGACACGCTGGGAGCAGTCACGGCGGCCACCCTAGGAGAAGGGTGGCCGCCGTGCCGTGCTGTAACGCGGTGTCCGGGTGTCCATGGCAGTGGTCGACCGCTGCTTCAGTAGCACGAACACCGCGTTACACGAGGAGGGGCGAGATCAGTCCCGGATCCCGAGCGCGAACTGCACCGCACCCTGGTCGTCGACGGCGGCGTCGAGCACCTTGTCGTCGAGCTGCTGGGCGGCGTCGGTGTCGAGGTAGACGGTCGCGCCGCTCTGCTCGACGACCTGGTCGCCCTCCTCGGGCGCGGGGGCGACGGCCACGGCGAAGGCCGGCTCCGTCGCGCTCTCGCTGCTGATCCGCAGACCCGCAGCGTCGGGCTGCGCGTCGGTGATGTCCTTGACGATCGTGCTGGCGTTCTCGGTGAGGGTCAGCATGTGCTTCCACCTTCCGTGTCGCGGGCGTTGACCGGTCCCACCGTGCCCGTCCTGGCGAGGCGATCAAGCCCGCGGGCGCATCCGGCGCCGCCGGGGGAGCGCGACGCGGGCCCGATCCCGCTCCACCACCGGGATCCAGCGCCTCCCGATTCCTTGCCCGACCTATGCCCGCCGGGGAATATGGACGCATGGGACGCGACCTCTTCGCCGTGCTCGCCGAGCCCGCGCGCCGCGCACTCCTCGACGAGCTCGTCGCGGGGGAGCGCGCCGTGGGGGCGCTCGTCGAGGCCACCGGGATGGCCCAGCCGAGCGTCTCCAAGCACCTCGCCGTGCTCGCTGACGCGGGCTTGGTGCGGGTGCGGAGCGAGGGACCGCGGCGCATCTACGCGCTCGACCCGACGCCGCTCGGGGCCGTCGATCGCTGGCTCGCGCCGTACCGGGCCGCGGCGGACCGCCGGCTCGAGGTGCTGGAACGCCGCCTGGACGCGGTGGCCGCGGCGGAGGGCACGCCCCGGGAGCCCCGCGCACCGCGACGCCCTCGGGACGTCATGCGGCCCGGTCGCCCGAGGCGCCGCGACGCATGACGTCCCGCGGGTGGTGCGGGGCGCGGGTCAGCCGATCGTGACCGACTCGATGTCGATCGGCGTCACGGGCGCGCCGCCGCCGGCGGGGTTGCTGCCGTCGTCGCCGTCCGCCGCGATCTCCTCGATGACGGAGAGGCTGTCGGCGGACACGGTGCCGAAGACCGTGTAGTCGGGGCTCAGCTGCGTGTCGCCGTAGACGATGAAGAACTGCGAGCCGTTGGTGCCCGGGCCCGCGTTCGCCATGGCTAGGGTGCCGGCCTCGTAGGTCTCGTCGCCCGAGAGCTCGTCGTCGAACTCGTAGCCCGGCCCGCCGGAGGTCGTGCCGGTGGGGTCGCCGCACTGGAGCAGCTCGAAGCCGGGCATGGTCGTGATCCGCGGACACGGGGTGTCGTCGTAGAACCCCTGCTCCGCCAGGGAGACGAACGAGCCGACCGTGCACGGCGCGTCGGCGCCGAGGAGGGTGACGTCGAGGTCGCCGTTGCTGGTCGCGATGGTCGCCGGCGTGTCGACCGTGACCGTCGGCTCGGCCGGCGGGAGGTCGACGTCGCGGGCGGCCTGGCCGGTCTCGCGGTACTCGCACGTGCCGGCGACGGCATCGTCCGCGGCGCTGGCGGACGACCCGGCGGACGACCCGTTCCCGGAGCTGCCGGAGCTGTCGGAGTCGCCCTCGTCGGCGCCGCACCCGGCGAGGAGCGGGACGGCCACGAGGGCGGTGACGGCGATCAGGCGGCGGGAGGACCAGGCGCGGTAGCTCATGGGCCGCGATCGTAGGGGGCGTTCCTGAGGCCTTCCTGCGGAGGGTTCCTCCGTCAGCTGTTGCGCCCCCGCGCCGCGACCGCCACCTGCTCGCCGTCGACGACGAGCGTGTCGGCGAGGTTCACGGCGGCGCAGACGTGGTTCGGCACCACGCGCACCCGTTCGCCCACCGCCGGGAGCGCCGCCCCGGCGAGGTCCACCACGGCGTGGTGCTCGGAGAGCTGGACGATCCGGGCGCCCGGGTGGTCGAGGAGCCGACCGAACCCGCTGGCGTACGCCGCGCGATCGGCCCCCAGCGTCTTCGAGCCCGCGTCGAGCACCGCGCGCCCCCCGGCGTGGCTGACGACGGTGGCGACGGCCACGAGGGCGATGTCCTCGGGCGCGTGGTGGCCGAGCTCCCACTGCTGCGCGTCCCCGAAGACGTAGACGCCGGGTCGGAGCTCGTCCACCACGGGAGGAGCCTCGGACCGCACCAGCGTGGCCTCGAGCGTCGGCGTCGACCCGCCGCTGCGCACGGGGCAAGGGATCCCCGCGGCCACGACGACCGCCGCCGCCTCGGCGAGCGCGGCCGCCTCCTGGGCCGCGACCTCCGCGGCCACCCCCGGGGCGTACCCGTGGCCGGGGAACGTGAAGACGCCCTCCACCGCGACGCCGAGGTCGGCCGCGGCCAGCGCGACCGCGCCTGCGCCCTCCGGATCGACGCCGCTGCGGCGGTGTCCCGAGTCGACCTCCACCGCGACGCCCACGGCTCCGGCCAGCGGAGCCGCCCGCCGGGCGCCGTCGACGGAGTCCACCCCGATGACCACCCGCGCGCGCTCGGCGAGGTCGAGCACGCGCCGTACCCGCGCCTCGTCGAGGAACACCGGGTAGGCGACCAGCACGTCCGTGCACCCGTGCTCGACGAAGACCTCCGCCTCGCCGACCGTCGCGACCGTGACGCCCACGGCGCCGGCGTCGAGCTGGCGCTGCGCGATCGCGGGCACCTTGTGCGTCTTGACGTGCGGCCGCAGCCGCACGCCGGCGCGGTCGGCGGCGGCCTGGACGCGTCGGACGTTGGCGTCGAGACGGGCGCCGTCGACGGCGAGGTACGGCGTCGCCGGCGACCCGGTCACATCTCCTCGTGCGTCTCGGGGTCGGCGCCGAAGATGCGGCCGTCCGGTCGACCGAGGGCGGTGAGCGCCTCGACCTCGGCGTCGGTGAGCTCGAAGCCGAACACGTCGAGGTTGCTGCGCTGCCGCGCGGGTGAGGCGGACTTGGGGATGGGCAGCGACCCGACCTGGACGTGCCAGCGCAGCACGACGGCGGCGGGGTCGACGCCCAGGCGCGCGGCCGGTCCGGTGACGGCGGGCTCCTCGGCGAGGTCGCCGACCCGGGCGAGCGGGCTCCACGCCTCGGTCAGCACGTCCCAGCGCCGGTGGGCCTGCCGCAGCGCGGTCTGCGGGAAGTAGGGGTGCATCTCCACCTGGTTGACGCTGGGGGCCACGCCGGTCGCGTCGATCGCTTCCTCGAGGTGTGCCTCGGTGAAGTTGGAGACGCCGATGCTCCGCACGAGCCCGCGCTCGCGGAGGTCGACCAACGCCCGCCACGCCTCGACGAACTTCCCCCGGCTCGGGTTGGGCCAGTGGATGACCTGCAGGTCGAGGTGGTCGAGGCCGAGCCGCGCGAGGCTGCCCTCGACGCTGGCGATCGCGTCGTCGTACCCGTGGTCGCGGCCCGGGACCTTGCTCGTCACCTGGTAGGCGTCGCGGGGGAGGCCGCTGCGACGCAGCGCCTCGCCGACCGCCTCCTCGTTCTCGTAGTTCACCGCGGTGTCGATGAGGCGGTAGCCGACCTCAAGCGCCGAGAGCACGCCGGTGACGCACTCGTCGCCCTTGAGCGGGTAGGTGCCGAAGCCGACCGCGGGGAGCGTCGTGCCGTCGTTGAGGGTCCGCAGCGGGACGTCGATGGTCATGCCCACCAACGTACGCGGTGGCGCGCACCCCGCCCGGACCGCGAGAGCGTCGCCCGCCCTCAGGCGATGAGGCCGGCCTGGCGGGCCGCGGGCACCCAGCTCGTCACGTACTCCTCGAGCACGGCGTGGAACCACGCCTCGTCGGCCGTGGCCTTCGAGTCCTGCATCGACGTGAGCCCGACGTTGTCGACGACGCGACCGCCCATGGTGTCGAGGTCCTGGAGGAACTGCGGCGAGTAGCCCAGCCCGAGGAACTGCCAGAAGACCGGCGTGGCGCTGGCCTCGACGAGGAGCTTCTTGGTCGCGTCCTTGTCGAACGGCTCGCCGTCCGTCACGAAGAGCACGAGCGTCGGGACCGCCACCGGGCCCTCCGGCTGGGCGTTGCCGCGGCCGAAGAGCCGCTTGCCGAGGCCCTTCTTGCCGTGGCCGGCCTCGGCCAGGATCGCCTTCATGACACCGGAGTAGTTGGTGCCGCCCATGGACTTGCCGGACCGCCAACGGTCGACGAAGCCGCTGTAGCTCGCGCTGTCGACCTCCTGCGGCGGGAAGGGGTCGTTGTGGAAGAAGTGGACCTGGATGTCGCCGTCGTCGTCGAGCCCCGCGAGGCTCAGCGCCAGCACGCGCTCGACGAGGTCCTGCACCTCCCCGTTGGCGTAACGGCTGTTCATCGAGGCCGAGTAGTCGATCGCGACCACGACACGAGCGGTGATCTCGCCCAGGTCGATGCCCTTGTCGGCCTCCCGCTTGAGCAGCGAGATGATGGCGCCCTGCGCCGTGTCGGCGCGCTTCGTCAGGTCGACCACTGGTTCCTCCTCCGTGCGTGGACCGGACCTCCCGGACCGTCGCGCACTCTTGCCCGTGCCGCGCGGTCCAAACGCGCGCGGTCCAAACGCGCGCGATCCGGACCGCCGCACGGGGGTTCACCGGCGCGCCCGCGGGGCAGGACGGTCGCCATGGTCGACTACACCAAGCGCCCCCAGCAGCCGAGCCAGCCTCCCCAGCAGCCGCCGAGCCAGCCGCCGGCCGGGGGACCGAACCTCTCCAAGGTCACACTCACGAAGGCCGCCCCCAGCATCTCGCTCACGAAGGGTGCCGGTGCCGGCGGCCGCATGCGCATCAACCTCAACTGGTCGCAGGGCGCAGCGCCCGCCAAGGGCGGCTTCCTCAAGCGGGCGTTCGCCGCCGGCAGCGGCGCGGTCGACCTCGACCTCGGGTGCCTCTGGGAGCTGAGCGACGGCCGCAAGGGCGGCGTGCAGGCGCTGGGCAACGCGTTCGGCAGCATCGACGGTCCGCCGTGGGTCATGCTCGACGGCGACGACCGCTCCGGTACGGCGCAGGGCGGCGAGAACCTCTTCGTCAACCTCGACCGGTTGGGCGAGATCAAGCGCATCCTGATCTACGCCTTCATCTACGAGGGCGTCCCCAACTGGGCGGCGGCCGACGGCGTCGTCACGCTGCACCCGGTCGGCGCGCCCCCCATCGAGGTGCGGCTCGACGAGCCCGCCGCCGACCGCCGCGCCTGCGCCATCGCCCTCCTCACCAACGAGGGCGGCTCGCTGCAGGTACGTCGCGAGGTGCGGTACGGCGCGGACCAGGTCGAGCTGGACCAGGCGTTCGGTTGGGGCCTCAACTGGGGCCGCGGCCGGAAGTAGGGGGCATCGGCGAGACTCACCCCGTGGTCACGAGGTGGGAGCAGGTCGCACGAGCACAGGCCGGGGAGGACTACGCCGCGGCGTACGCCGCCCGCTTCCGGCAGCAGGCGGACGCCGGGGCCGACGTGCACGGCGAGGCGACGCTGGTGACGGCGCTCGCCCCACCGCCCTCCCGGGTGCTCGACGCGGGCTGCGGCACGGGGCGGGTGGCGGTGCGGCTGCACGAGCTGGGGCACCCCGTCGTCGGTGTCGACGTGGACCGCTCCATGGTCCGGGTCGCCCGCCGCGACGCCCCCCACCTGGCGTGGCACGTCGCGGACCTGGCGGCGCTCGACCTGGGCGAGCGCTTCGACGTCGTCGTCGTGGCGGGCAACGTGCTCCCGCTCCTGGAGCCGGGCACGCTGGGCGCGACGGCCGCGGCTCTCGCGGCGCACGTCGCGCCCGACGGCCTCCTCGTCGCGGGGTTCGGCCTCGACGCGGCCCACCTGCCGTCGGGCTGCCCGCCCACGCCGCTGGCCGACGTCGAGGCGGCCTTCGCCGCGGCGGGCCTGGCGCCGCCGGAGGTGTGGGCGTCGTGGGACCGCGCGCCCTACGACGGCGGTGGCTACGTCGTGGGGGTGTGGTCGACCTGAGGAGCCGCCCTCACAGCCGCTTCGCGAAGAACAGCTCGGCGTCGGCGTTGTCGTTGTAGCGCTCGACGCGGGCGTACCCCGCCCGCTCGTAGAGCGCGACCGCCTCGTCGAGCGCGCTGTTGGTGTCGAGCGCGACCCGCTCGGCGCCGCGGCTCCGCGCGAGCTCCTCGAGGTGCCGGAGCATCCGGCCGCCCAGCCCGGCTCCCCGCCACGCCGGGTCGACCCACATGCGCTTCACCTCGACGGCCGGCCCGTCGCCCGCCACACCGGCGGGCAGGTCGAGGGGGCGGATCCCGCCGTACGCCGCGGGGCGGCCGTCGCTCGTCGCCACGACCCAGGTCGACCCGGGCTCCACCGCGTCGAGGCCGCTCGGCGCGAAGCCCCCGGAGAGCCGGTCGGCGACCTCCGCGACGTACCGGTCGAGGGCCTCCCGCGCGGCGCGGACGGAGGCGGGATCGGCGGGGTCCACCTCGCGGAGCTCGACCGTGGCGGCGCGCACGAGCAGCTCGGCGGTGGCGAGCGCGTCGTCGAGCCGCGCCTGCTGCCGCGGCGTCAGCGGGGCGACGAGCCGGGCGGCGAGGTCCTCGGAGCGCTGGTCGAGGTCGGCCCGGGCGGCGCGGCCGGCGGCGGTGAGCACGACGCGGCGGCGTCGGCGGTCCGCGGGGTCGGGCTCGGTGGCGACGAGGCCGTCGGACTCGAGGGCGCGGAGCAGGCGGGCGACGTACCCGGAGTCGAGCCCGAGGAGGTCGCGGAGCTCGCCGACGGTCGAGCCCGTGTCGCCGTCCACCTCGTAGAGCAGGCGCGAGGCCCCCAGCGTGCGTCCGGTGCCGAGGTGCGACTCCTCGAGCACGCCGACGCGCTGGGTGTAGGTGCGGTTGAAGCGGCGGAGGGTGTCGACGACGGTCACGGGACGAAGATTATCTGACCCAGGTCAGGTTGTCGGCGAGAGGTCAGTCGGCGCCGGTCCATGGCGGCACACCGTGACGCGCGTAGCCGCCCGCCGGAGGACCTCGTGGCATATTCTGAATCGTATGAACGAGCCAGACGTGTCCCGTCGGGTGTGGTGGCAGCACGAGCCCGGCACGGGCGGAGCGACGGTGGTGCTCACGCACGGGGCAGGCGCGGACCACCACATGTTCGACCTGCTGCTCCCGCGCCTGCACGCCGCCGGTTTCGGCACGCTGGTCTGGGACGTCCCGGGCCACGGTCGGTCGCCGCTGGGGGAAGACCGGTTCAGCGTGGCGGAGGCGGGACAGGTGCTCGTGCAGCTGCTCGACCGGATCGGTGTGCGCGGCCCCGTGGTGCTGCTCGGCCAGTCGATGGGCGGCAACATCGCCCAGCAGGTGCTCCTGGACCACCCGGAACGGTGCGGAGCGCTGGTGGCGATCGGCTCCACGTCCAACACGCTGCCCGTGACGCGGTGGGAGCGGTTCCAGCTGCGCCTGGCCGGCCCCCTCCTGCGCCTGGTGCCCCGGAAGCGCCTCGTGCGCTCGATGGTGCGTGCCTCCGCGGTCACCGAGCCCGCGCGCGTCTACCTGGCCGACGTGTTCACCGCTCTGGGCAAGCGGCGGTTCGTGCAGGTCTGGGCCGGCGTCGCGCGTGCCGTGCGACCGCGGCCGGGGTACACCTCCGACGTGCCGCAGCTGCTGCTCGTCGGCGCCCGGGACGAGACCGGCAACATCGGCGACGCGATGCAGCGCTGGGCACGGCGCGACGCGCGGGCGCTCCTCGTGACGGTGCCCGACGCGGGCCACGTCGCGCAGCTCGACCAGCCCGACCTCGTCGCCGACGAGGTCATCCGGTTCCTCGAGAGGGAGGCGGCATGACCCACGACCCTGACCAGCACGCGTTCGTGGCGGACCTCGCGTCACTGATGAAGCGCTGGGGCCTGCCCCCGGTGACCGGGCAGCTGTACGCGTACCTCCTGCTCCAGGAGGACCCGGTCGACCTCGACACGATGGTCCTCGACCTCGGCGCCTCGAAGAGCGGGCTCTCGGTCGCGGCCCGCCAGCTGGAGTCGTGGTTCCTCGTGCGCCGCATCTCCCAGCCGGGCTCGCGCCGGATCCTCTACGAGGTCGACGGCGACATCGAGCGCCTGCTCAAGGTCAACGGGGTGCAGCTGAAGCGCTTCTCCAGCACGCTGCGCGACGGTGCGCGCGTGGCGCAGGGCAGCACGCAGCGGCGGCTCACCGACATCGCCGACCTCTTCGACGTGTACGTCGACGTGTCGAACGACGTGCTCGAGCAGCGTCGCGCCGAGCGCACCGGCCCGCCAGACCCCGGGCAGGTCGCCGCGCTGCGGGACACGTCGGCGTGACGGCGCCGACGGATCGCCCGCCGGTCGTCGACATGTGCGCGCTCCTGCACGACACCGATGGCTGGCGCCTCTACCTCGACCGGTTCCGTGTCCACGCGCCTGAGTACCTGTCGGTGTTCGGACGCGCCATGTGCCGCTACTTCGGTGCCGACCACGGGACCTACGCCGCCGCGCTGGCCCACGACTGGGACGCCGCCCTCGACGTGCTGCTCCCGCCGGACCGGCCCGAGCTCGACCTGGCCGCCCACGTCGCGGACCGGCGGGCGCGCGGTGTCGTTCGCGAGGTCGTGCTGGGCGGTCCCGGGCGACGGCCCGACGGGTGCTCGGACAACAACTGGCTGCTCGAGGTCACCCGCGCCAACCCCGACCACTTCACCGTGTGGGCGGGTGTCGCGCTGCAGCCCGGTGCCGACGCCGAGGTGGCGCGGCTGGCGGCCGACGGGGCCGAGGGGCTCTGCGTGATCCCGTTCCTCGACGGCACCACCGCGACCGACCCGGCGCACGACGCCTTCTGGGCGACGGCCGCCGCAGCGGGGCTACCGGTGTGGCTGCACACCGGGCACCACGTCGCCGCGAGCCAGCCGAGCGGCCTCGGGAGCTGGGTGGTGGTCGAGGAGCTCGCCCGGCGCCACCCGTCGCTGTGGCTCGTGGCCGGGCACGCCGGGTGGCCCGACGTCACGCACATGCTGCTCACGGCCGCCCGCCATCCCCGGGTGCGCCTGGAGCTCTCCTCGCACCGGGCCCGCACGATGACGACGCCGGGCTCCGGCTGGGAGGCCGCGCTGCAGCACGACGGTGCCCTCGCCCGGGGGCGCATGATGTTCGGCACCTCCGGCTGGGTCAACCCGGTGGCCGTCGACCTGCTCGCCGCGGAGGTCGCTGCGCTGCCCCTGACCCCCGGCACTGCTGCCGCATGGCTCGGCTCGACGGCGCTCGACCTGCTCGACGCGGTGGCTCAGCGCCCCTCGTAGCGGGGTGCCCGTCGCTCGGCGAACGCAGCCATGCCCTCGGCCGCGTCCCGCACCGTGTCGTGGGTGACGAGGTGGCAGCGGTCCTGCCAGCGCAGGCCCAGCTCGGCGGGCTGACCCCAGGTGCGCTCGCGCAGGTCCTTGAAGAGCGCGATGGCGCGGGTCGGCAGAGCAGCGAGCTCGGCGGCGCGCCGCCGACCGGCGGCCACGACGTCACCGGCGGGCACGACCTCGTCGACGAGACCGATCGACAGTGCTTCCTCCGCGGGCACCATGCGACCCGTGAGGTAGAGGTTGGTGGCCCGCCCGGGCCCGACCAGGCGTGAGAGCAGCACGACGTTCCCCACGTGACCCACCTGCAGGAGGCGGTTGCCGATCACGGCGTCCCGCCCCGCCACGCGGTAGTCCGCCGCGCACAACAGCTCGGTGCCCGCCCCGGCTGACGCACCGCCGACGGCGGCGACGACCGGTTTCGGCATCCGCAGCAGCTCCTCGCACATGCGGAGGTAGTGGGCGTCGTGGGTCAGCGCGTCGAAGGGGGTCGTGGCCGCGTCGCCATGCCGCCACGCCTCGACGCTGGCCACGTCGTCGCCCACGCAGAAGGCGTCCTCGCCGCCGGTCAGGAGCACGCACCGCACGTCCGGGTCAGCGGATGCGCGCACGAGCGCCTCGAGCATGGGTTCGGTCATCGCGCGCACCAGCGCGTTGCGACGCTCCGTTCGCCGCATCCGGACGACGGCGACGGCGCCGTCGAGCTCCAGCGCCAGCGGTCCCGAGGGATCGAGGGAGGCGACGAACGCGCCGTACCCGCCGCGCCTGCCCACCGTCGGGTCGGTGGCCGCAGGCGGGGGCCCGTCCGTCACCGGACCTTCACCGCCCGCACCGACAGGCCGGCCGCCTCGCGGTCCCACGTGCCGGGCGCGACCCCCTCCGCACGGAGCAGGTCCTTGCGCGGCTTGGCGGTGACCGTCAGCGGCAGGGCGTCGACGACCCGCACGTAGCGCGGGACCATGAAGTGCGCGAGTCGCTCCTGCAGGTGGACGCAGAGCGTGAGGGGGTCCGGTGGCGGGCCACCGGGCGGGCCCGCCACCACGAGCAGCACGTCGTCCTCGCCGTCGGCGCAGGGCACCGCCACCGCGGCGGCCTCCCGCACCGCCGGGTGTGCCAGGGCCTGGGCCTCCACCTCGAACGACGAGATGTTCTCGCCGCGCCGACGGATCGCGTCCTTGATCCGGTCGACGAACACCAGCGACCCGTCCGGCAGCTGGCGGAAGCTGTCGCCGGTGTGGAACCAGCCCTGCCTCCAGGCGGCGGCCGTGGCCTCGGGCCGCCCGAGGTAGCCGTGGCCGAACGACCACGGTCGGTGCGGACGCAGCACGAGCTCACCCACCTCCCCGGCCGACACCTCCGACCCGTCGCGTTCGACGACACGGGCCTCCACCCCCGCACGTGGCCGTCCCGCGAGCATCGGCACCGCCGGGGCATCGAGGGCCATCACCGGGCACGCCACCTCCGTCATGTTGAAGAGGGCGTGCACGCGGACGCCGAAGCGCCGACGCAGCTCGTCGGCGGAGGCGCCGAGGGGGATGACGAACATCTCGCGGAGCGGGTGGGCGCGGTCCGCGGGACCGGGTGGCTGCTGGAGCAGGTACGACGCCATCACGCCCAGCAAGGTGCAGGAGGTCACCTTCCGCTCGCGCACGACGTCCCAGAAGGTCGACGTGCGGAAGGACGGCACCACGGCCACCGACGCCCCGTGCAGCAGCATGCCGTAGACACCGATGGTGCCGCCCGCGTGGAACAGCGGCAGCTGCAGCAGGTAGCGGTCTGCGGGAGTGGTGCGCCCCCCGAAGGCCGCGGCGGCGCTGGAGTAGAGGTGCGCGTACGACGACAGCACGCCCTTCGAGGGGCCCGTCGTGCCCGAGGTGTAGATGATGCTCTGGGTGTCCTCGGCCCGCACCGGCTCGCCGGGCGGCTCGAAGACGTCGGCGTCCAGTCCCAGGACCACGGTGATGCCCCGCTCGGCCAGGGCGGCGACCTCGTCGGGCACCGTCTCGCCCGGGGCCGGCACCAGGACGACGGTGGTCAGGCTGCACACCGCCACGTCGAGGAGGTGCACGGCCAGGGACGGGCGCGTCACGAGGATCCGCGCACCGCAGTCGGCCACGACGTGCTCCAGCATGGCGCCGCGGTAGGCGACGTTGATCGGCACGACGACCGCCCCCGCGAGGTTGGTGCCGAACCAGGTCCGCAGCGCGTCGGGGCCGTTCGGCAGCCACGACAGCACGTGGTCACGCTGTCGGACGCCGAGCTGCTGCAGACCCGCTGCGGTCCGCTCGGACCGGTGCAGGAGCGTCGCGTAGTCCCACGTCCGGCCGTCCTCGAACACCGCGAAGGGTGCATCCGGCGTGCGCCGCGCCCGGTACCGCAGGAGGGGCTCCACCACGCACTGCCGGGGAGACGGCACCGTGGGGTCGCCGGGGTCGAGCAGCGGCGGGTCGGCCGGCGCAGGGTCGGCCGGTGCAGGGTCAGGGGGGACCGGACCGGGCGCGGCCCTCGTGGCCGACGCCGCCGATGCGTCCGAACCGGACCGCGGGCCGACCTCGAGGAGCAGCCGGCTGGCGCTGCCGCAGCCGTGGACGACCGACTGCTCGGTCACGGGGCGCAGCCCGTCCGCGACCATCCGGTCGAGCCCGGGGTTGCGGTCGTGCTGCGGGTGGTTCCCACAGGTCACGTGCAGGCGCAGGCGGTGCCCGGCCGGCACGTGCCACGCCGTGTCGCCGAGCAGCACCTCGGACGTCGTGGCGGCACCGGCCCGGAGCGGGTCGGGTCGGTGGTGGCCCTCGGCGAGGAGCGTCGAGCGCAGGTCCGGACCGACGTCGCACAGCCGCACCGCGAGGTCGGTCGTGGTGGGGTCGATGTCGTGGTCGAGCACCAGGCGCTGGCGACCGACGAGCAGCAGGTCCTCGGTCAGCGGCGCCGACGTCCAGGTCACGACGTCGGCGCGCCCGCAGAGGTGGGACTGCTCCTGCGGACCCGCGACCTGGGTGCCCAGCTGGAGCACCCGCCCGCCGTGGGTGCGGACCGGGTCGTCCGCGTCGTACGTGAAGCGGACGGACGCACTCGCGCCGTCGCCCGCGGGCCGAGCTCGCTGAGCGGGGTGCGGCTCGTGCACGAGCGGTCCGGGCGCGCCCGGAGCGTGCTCGCCGTGCGGCACCAACGGCACCTCCACGTGCGTGGTGCCGGGCGGTGGCCAGGCCGGGGCCGAGAGCCAGCGGTTCGGCCCCATCGCGAAGTAGTGGACAGCGTCCCCGCGCTCCTCCTCGGCGCCGGAGCCGTCCGCGTCGCCGCGGCCGACGTGGCGGTCGAAGAACTCCAGGTGCCGTCGCGCGAGACCACCGCCCAGAGCCGAGCCGAGCACGCCCGTGTTGACGGTGCCGCAGACCTGCGGCAGCTGGCCGCCGTGCACCCACGGGCCGACGACGAGCTCGTGGCCGACGTGGGGGTGGCGATCGACCAACGCGCGGTGCAGCGACACCGTGCCGTGGAGGAAGACGTCGAACCACCCGCCGACCGAGAGCGTCGGGATCTCGACGCCGTCGAGGTCGAGCTCGGACATGGTGGCGCGACGGCCCTCGACCACGTCGCGGAGCCGACCGGGGAACCCCTCGACGTCCAGGATCTCGGCCGCGGGCCGCGCCAGGACGGCGCACTCGGGGTCGGTGAGGAGCGCGGTGATCTCCTCGAGCACCCGGGGGTCCGTGCGGTGCCCTGCCGCGGCGCGCCGGCGGACCCACTCCGCGGCGGTGAGGGCCAGCCAGCTCGTCAGGTGGTCGAGCCGCAGGGCACCACCGGTCTGTTCCCGGTCGAACCCGGCGGACGTCGACATCGTGGGGGCGATGGCCCGCAGGTGGGGCGGACGCTCGGCGGCCGCGAGCCACTGCACGATCGCCTGGTAGGACGTCCCGGCCATGACGACGTTGCCGTCGCACCACGGCTGCGCAGCGATCCACTCGATGGTGTCGTGGCCGTCCGGGCCCTCCTGGGACCAGTCGAGCGGCGTCCACGGGCCGTCCGAGGCGAACCGGCCCCGCGTGTCCTGCACGACCGCCGCGTAGCCCCCGTCGACGCACTGGGCGGGGCTGAGGGTCCCCAGCGGTGCCGCCGACTTGTCGTAGGGGGTGCGGAACAGCACGACGGGCCGTGGCGCGTCGCCCTCGCGACGCCACACGTCCGCGCGCAGCAGCGTGCCGTCGCGCATCGGCACCGCCAGGTCGTGCTCGACCACCGTCCGGACGGGCGGGGGCGTGTTCGTGGCCCCCGCGCGGGCCACGCGGGTCATCGTGGCGCGGGCGTCGGCTGCACCGGCGAGGGGCTCGACGTTCACCACCGGCCCCACCGCCACGTGCCCGGGGCGTTCGAGCAACCAGACGACGGTTGCAGCGACGTCCTCGGGCGACAGCACCAGGTCGGGGTCGATCCCGAGCGCGGCCGGATCGGCGGCCAGCGGGGTGGCCACCCATCCGGGACACACGGCATGGGCGTGGATGCCGTGGTCACGGTTCTCGAGGTGCGTCAGCTCCGTCAGGTGCTGCAGGGCCCTCTTGCTCACGCCGTAGGCGCCGCTGCCGTGCACGGCCGTCCCGCCGACCGCCGAGCCGACGTGGACGATCCAGCCACGCCCCCGGCGTCGCATGCCGGGCAGCACGGCACGCGTGAGCGCGAAGGGCACCGTGACGTTGAGCAGGATCTGCTTGTGCCACGAGCCGTCGTCGACCTCGTGCAGCTCGCCCAGGCGGACCGCGCCCGCGCAGCCGACGAGGGCCTCGATCGGTCCGGCGAGGGCCTCCGCGCGGGCCACCACGGCGTCGACCCCACCGGTCTCCCGCAGGTCCGCGGGCGCGACGTCGGCGCGTCCACCCTCGGCGCGGATCGCCGCCGCGACCCGCTCCAGCTCGTCGCGCCGCCGCGCCACGAGCACGACGTGGCAGCCGGCGCGCGCCAGGGCTCGGGCGGTCGCCTCACCGATCCCCGAGGACGCGCCCGTGACGAGCGCGGTGCCGGGGGCCGTCACCGGTCACCGCCGTCCGCGCTCGTGTCGATCCAGCCCAGTCCGAAACCGCCGTCCACCCGCAGGTGTGTGCCGGTCACGGCCGCGGCGTGGGGCGAGAGCAGGTGACCCAGCACGGGGGCGACCTCCTCGGCGCTCCCGACCCGGCCGAGGGGGATCCGACTGATCCAGCCGTTGCGGTACGCCGGACCCGCCGCATCCCCCATGTCGGTGGCGATGATGCCCGGTGCGGCGACGTTGTAGCGGAGGCCGTGGCGGCCGACGGACACGGCGAGCGCGCGGGCGTGCTGCGTCAGCGCCGCCTTGCTCGGGCCGTAGTGCTCGAGAAGGGGGACGGGCACCAGCGTGTGGCTCACCGAGGAGACGGCGACGCTGGCGCCCCGGTGGGCCGTCTCGACCCACCGGGTCGTCAAGGCCTCGGTGACGTGGGCGCAGCTGAAGAAGTTGATCTCGAACGTACGGCGCCGGGTGGCGTCGTCGTCGGGTGCCGCGAGTCCGAGGTGACCCGCGGCGTACACGAGGTCGTCGACCCGTCCGGCTGCCCTCCAAGCCCGCGGCGCGAGTGCCGCCGCCGCGCCCGGGTCGGCGAGGTCCACCGACAACGTCCACGCCCGGCGCCCCTGCCGCACGACCTCGTCGGCCAGGTCCGCGAGCGCGTCCTCGCGGCGCGCCGCGACGACGAGGTCGGCACCGCGGCGGGCGAGGTGCAGCGCGGCGGCGCGCCCGATGCCGCTGCTCGCCCCGGTGACGAGGACGGTGCGTCCCAGCAGGTCCTCGGGGGGCAGCGGGGAGAGGTCCTCGGATCCGGGGAGCGCTGTCGGCGTGTCCGTCGGTCGTCGCCGGGCCGGGCGACCGCTACCGGGACGTGCCACGGCCGGGAAGAGCCCGAGCGACGCGCCCCCGTCGACGGGCAGGGTCTCGCCGACGAGGTAGCTGCTGGCCGGGTCGGTGAACAACCGCAGCGCGGCGGCCACGTCCCGCACGCCGACGTCGCGGCGCAGCGGCTGGTAGCGGTGGCGTGCGCGCTGCTCCGCCGCGGTGAGCCGGTGCCCGAAGATCGGGGAGAAGCCCAGACGCACGGTGTTGAGGAGCGCGCCACGCGCGGCGTAGGTGACGGCCAGGTCCTGCCACCAGGCCAGGTCGGCGGCGACCTGGCCCGCGAGCTCCGGCTCGAGCAGGGGCGGAGAGCCCCCGAGGTCGGTCACCAGCACCGCTCGAGCCGCCCCGCCGCGGGCGGCGCGCGCCAACGCACGGACCACCGCTCCGCGGTCGAGGCCGGCCGGGGGCACGGCCCCGAGCGCCGTGCAGCCCATGAGCGGCACGACGACCACCGCCGCGTCCGCGTCGTGGGCCGTCGACTCGACCAGACCGGCGACACCGAGCGCGGCGCGCAGGGCGCCCACGACCGAGGACGGCTGGTCGGACGTGCCGAGGAGGACGCAGGGCGTCCCGACGGCAGGCGGCGCGGTGGTGACGCGCTCGGGAGCGAGCGGGATCGGGGGGTGGGTCATCGCAGGGTTCCTCCCTCGAGCTGGAGCAGCATGCTGGTGGCGTCGCCCCCGGCGCCCGACGTGACGACGAGCGCGGCGTCACCGTCGTGGGGCGTCCCGGCGGCCCCGACGGGCCGCGCGAGGAGGCGCTCGTACGGCGTGAGACAGCCGGCGCTGGGGGCGACCCGGCCGTCGGCGAGCATCTGGACGGCAGAGATCAGCTTCACGAGGCCACCGGTGCCGGCGACGTGGCCGAACACGGCCTCCTGGTTGGTCACCAACAGCTCGTCGTCGTGACCTGTACGCCGTCGGACGCCGAGGAGCGCGTCGCAGAAGTGGTCCTCGACGAAGCGATTGCCGTCGGCGTAGTCGCTCAGGAAGGCGACGTCGCCGAGCCCCCGCCCGCTGCGGTCGAGGAGCGACAGCACGTCGGCGACGACGTTGTCCGGCGGCCCCGTCGCGACCGCGGACGGACCGTTGCTGCGGGACGTGGCGGCCAGGACCCGCAAGGCGGGCCGGTCGATGCGTGCGGTCAACGAGGTGCGCTCCAGCACCACGGCCACCGCTCCCTCCCCGGTCGCGTTGCCGCTCTGCACACGGTCGTGCGGGCGGACGTCGCGCGGGTCGTCGCTCAGGGAGGAGGCGCGGTAGCCGCTGCGGCCCTCGAAGGACGTTCCCGCCACGAACACCGGGTCGACCGTCGTGTCGACCCCCACGACGACGGCACGGTCGATCTCCCCGGCGAGGAGCAGCTGGTGCACGAGATGGACGGCGCGCAGCGCCACGTTGCACGACCCCGCGACGCTCAGGGTCGGGCAGCCCGTGCCGAGGCTGGAGGCAACGGTCCCGACGACGCTCGCCGGGGTCCCGGTCATCCAGTACCGCATGCCCAGCGCGGCCGGCCCCTCGGCGGCGATCGTGGCGTGGTAGTCCTCGAACTCCGGCGAGGCGAACTGCAGCGAGCAGGCGACGAGCAGCGAGCGCTCGTCGGAGAGGTCCGCGGCGCACAGTGCTGCGTCCGCGAGCGCGGAACGCACCGCGGCCAGCGCCATCCGAGCCGCCCGGGACGTCCGGGCGAGCCGCCGCTCGTCCAGCCCGGTGGCGGCCTGCTCGTCCCACGCGCCCACGGTGCCGGCGATCCGCAGCGGAAGTCCGGGCTGGTCGTACGGCGCCAGGCACGAGCGTCCCGCGCCCACCACTTCGAAGAAGGTCGCGAGGTCCGTGCAGGCCGCGCCCGGGCCCGGCAGCACCACGCCCGCGCCCGCCAGCGTCACCGAGAGCGTTCCCGCGGGACCGCGCGTCCCCCGGGTCGACCGGGACGACGCCTCAGCGCTCACGGTCGGCCCCCAGCAGCAGGGCGCTGTTGACGCCACCGATCTGGTAGTTGAACGAGAGGGCGTGCTCGAACGCGCGGCGCCGCACGGCGGTGCCGGCCACGGGGTCGAAGGTGAGGACCGGCGATGGCTCCTCGCACCCGGCGGACGGGCACACGGCACGCTCGCGCATCATCATGAGGGTCAGCGCGGCGCCCAGGTTGCCCAGGGGTGCGCCGCTGTGCCCGAAGGCGCCCTCCTGCGAGGACACGAGCAGGTCGTTCGGCGTGCCCCACAGAGCGGCGACCGCGTTGGCCTCGATGCGGGCGAACAGCGGATCGCCCTCGGCGCCGCCGTTGACGTACCCGATCTCGTCCAGGTCGAGGCGGGCCTGCTCCAGGCAGGCCCGGCTCGCCTCGACCAGCGCCGACCCGCTGGTGTCGATGCCCACGGCGCTGCCGAGACCCGAGCGGGTGGTCGCCTGCGCGCGCACCGTCCCCCAGTTGGACGCTCCGCGGCGGTCCGCGCGCTCCCGGCTCTCCAGCACCAGCGTGACGGCTCCGTCGCCGTAGTTCATGCAGTCGCTGCGCGCGTCGTAGGGCCGCATGCGACGGTCGTGGCGCGGCGCGGCCGGGGGCTCGTCGTTGTGGCGGGCCTGCACGGGCTGCTCCCGTTCGACCACCTCGCGCAGCGCGTCACCGTGGAGCACGCGCTCGACGTCGAAGCGGTCCGCACCGGTCACGACGACCAGGTCGCTCTGCCGCGTGGCGATGAGGGTGCGGGCGATGCCGAGCAGCACCGCCGACGAGGCACAGCCGCAGCTGACCGTGAAGCTGGGCCCCTGGCTTGAGCACAACGAGGCCTGGACCGCGCCCACGTCGCTGTTGGTCCCGGCGATCACGAGGGCCACGAACAGCGACTTGGCACTCGCGGCGTCGATGGTGGCAGGGTCGGCGTCGTGCCACGCCCGGTAGGCGTCGTAGTTGCTGTCGACGCCTGCGCGGGCCGTCAGGACGGCGGCGTCGCGGAGGTCCCCGGCAGCGCGGTCGAGACCGGCGTCGCGGGCGGCCTCGTCCAGGGCGACCGCCCCGTAGAGGTGCACGTCGGCGTAGCTGCGCAGGTGGCGGGCCGGCACCTCGGGGAACCGCGCGGCGAACTCCTCCCGCGCACCGTGGACGATGCCGTGGAAGAAGCCGTCGTTGTCGAGGTGCGAGCTACCTGTCGACGCGGTCCGCCACACGTCCGCAGCGGTGACGCTCGGGCGTCCGCCGGACCCAGGCAGGCAGAAGCCCATCCCCGTGACGACGGCGTCCCGCGCGCTGCGCTGC
Organism: Nocardioides zeae; assembly: GCF_030818655.1. Taxonomy (NCBI): domain Bacteria; kingdom Bacillati; phylum Actinomycetota; class Actinomycetes; order Propionibacteriales; family Nocardioidaceae; genus Nocardioides; species Nocardioides zeae. The sequence goes on from NZ_JAUTAN010000001.1 coordinate 1,469,078, forward strand.
AAGGACGTCACAGGACTCCGCCGTCCACCGCGACCGACTGGCCCGTGGCGCCGTCGGAGAGGTCGGAGAGCAGGAACAGGACGTGGTTCGCGACCTCCTGGGGCTGGACCATGCGGCGCAGGATGGTTCCGTTGACGGCGCGCCGGAGGTAGCGCTCCCACGTCAGGTCAGCCGGCCCGTGGTGGCGGGCCAGGCTCGCCATGAACGCGTCGCCGTAGCGGTCGGCGTCAGTGGACGCAGGGCTCTCGACGAGCCCGGGGCTGACGGCGTTGACCCGGACGCCGAACGCGCCGAGCTCGGCCGCCAGGGACTGCATCAGACCGGTCAGCCCGAACTTCGAGGCACAGTAGGCCGTGTTGGCGGGCAGGCCGCGGGAACCGGCGATCGAGGTCACCAGGACGATCCCGCCGGAGCGCCGCTGCATCATGGTCGGCACGACCGCGCGACACACCCGGTAGGCGCCCGTCAGGTTGATGTCGAGCGTGCGGTCCCACACCTCCTCGGGCAGGTCGCACAAGAACGCCTGGTCCCGCGCCTCGGCGGCGCAGTGCACCAGCCCGTCGACCGGGCCCAGTGCCTCGGCGACCTCGGTCACCGCCCGGCCCACCGCTGCGGTGTCGCGGAGGTCGGCGGGGGCGGCCCACGCCGTGCCGCCGTCCGTCGAGACGTCGCCGGCGACCCGCCGCAGCTCGGACTCGTTGCGGGCGAGCAGGCCGACCTGGGCGCCCTGGGCAGCGAGCGTGCGCGCGACGACCTCGCCGATGCCGCTGCTGGCGCCGGTCACGAGCACCGTGCGCCCGGCCATCAGGCCCGCGCCTCGGGCCTGCTCCAGCTGCGCCGGGGCCTGCGCGGCCGAGCTCGGGCTAGACCACGACACGAGCGGGGATGCCTCCACCGTCCACCTCCAGGATCGTTCCGGTCATCGCACGGTTCGTGGCCGCCAGGAGGACGGCGTCGGCGACGTCGTCCTCGGTGCACCAGCGGCGTAGGGGCACCTGCTCGAGCATCGCCGCCATGTACGCCGCGTGGCGCGGACTCGCTGCCGTGCGGCTGCGCAGCGCATCACCGTCGATGACGCCGGGGGAGACCGCGAGCACGCGGATTCCCGCGTCGCCCAGCTCGACGGCCCAGGTGCGGGTCAGGGCCTCGACCCCGGCCTTCGCCGCTGTGTACGCCGACTGGGCGTAGGCACCGCGGCTGACCGTGGAGGAGATGTTGACGATCACGCCGTCGGTGCCGGCGCGCAGCATCGCCCCTGCGGCCCCACGGCCGACCAGGAACGTGCCGGTCAGGCAGAGGTCGATGGTGCGACGCCAGGCGTCGAGCGGGTGCGGGCGGAGGTCGACACCACCCGCGCCCGGTGCGGGCGAGCGCCGGCCGACGAGCGTGTGCGCGTAGTTGCCCCCGGCGTTGTTGACGCACAGGCCGAGCGGAGGGGCCTCCTGCGCGATGCGGTCGAAGAGTCGGGTCACCGCTTCCTCGTCCGTGACGTCCGCGGGGACGGGATGCAGCCGGAGACCCTGCGCCGCTCCGTCGGCCGCGCGGGCAGCGAGCGCCTGGGGGTCTCGTGCGCAGGTCACGGTGTGCCAGCCGGCGGCCGCGAGACGGAGCGCGAGGGCGGCACCGAGGCCACGGCTGGCGCCGGTCACGAGGGCGGTACGGGTCTCAGACATGGAGCAGCAGCCCCCCGTAGAACCAGCCGGAACCGACCGACGGGGTGAGCACGAGGTCGCCGTCCCGGAGTCGGCCGTCGGCACGCATCTCCGACAGGACGACGGGGATCGACGCCGAGCCGGTGTTGCCGATCCGCGCGAAGTTCGTGACGAAACGGCGCTCGTCGACGCCGATCGCCTCCTGCACCGCCCGGTGCAGCGCACCCGTCCCCGGGTGCGGTACCACCCAGTCGAGGTCCTCGATCCCGAGACCGGCGCGGTCGAGGAGTCGCCGCACGGTGTCGACGTGCGAGGCCACCGCGGTGCCGAGGAGGTCCTTGCGGCTCTTGATCCAGCCCGCGGGGGGCAACACCGTGGTCGCCTCGTGCTGCTCGCCGTCGCTCACCATGATGCTGTCGAGCAGCCCGAGACGCTGGTCGGCGCCATCGGCCCGGAGCACCACGGCGGCGGCGGCGTCGCCGACGATCTGCTCGCCGTGGCTGGTGGGGCGCACCCGCCGTGAGAAGCGCTCGGCGCAGACGACGACGGCGGTGCGCCAGTGCGGCGTGGCCGTCAACAGCGCCGCGGCCGTCTGCGTGCCGTGCACGAAGCCGGTGCAGGCCCCGCAGACGTCGAAGGCGAAGGCACGGCGTGCGCCGAGCGCACTGGCGAGCCTGGGCCCCCACTCCGGCACGAACTGCCGGTCGGTCCAGTTGCTCAGCACCACGAGGTCGACCTCGGAGGCGTCGATCCCGGCGTCCTGGAGCGCCCGCTCGGCCGCGACGGCGCCCAGGACGTCCGGCGTCTGCCCGTCCTCGGCCCGGTGACGCGACAGCACGTCCACCGCTCCCATCACGGCGGCGTCGACGGACGTGGCGTCCAGAACGGGCGGGGTGGGGTTGGTGATGGGTGCGCCGGGCAGGTGGTGCCCGTAGCCGGTGATCCTCAGGCCGCTGCGGGCCCAGAGCTGTGCCTCGTCCATGAGGTCCCTCTCGTGTCGGGGAATGAGGTGGGGCGGGGCTCAGGCGCGCAGGAGCATGCCGCCCCAGCTGAAGCCCCGTCCGATCCCGATCGCGACCACCAGGTCACCCGTGCGGATGCGTCCCGCGGCGAGGTTCTCCGACAGGCAGCTGGGGATGCTGACGCTGGAGGTGTTGCCTCGGCTCTCGATGTTGGTGAGCACCCGGTCCAGCGGCACGTCGAGGGCGGCGCAGACCTGACGGATCATGTTGAGGTTGCCCTGGTGCGGGACGAACCAGGCGACGTCGTCGACGGTGAGCCCGTTGCGCTCGAGCAGCTCCGTGCCGACCGCTCCGAGCAGGCGGGGCCCGAGGTCGCCGACCTGCTTGCCCTTCATCAGCATCTTGTCGTCGTCGTCGATGTCGAAGGCGTCGAAGTGGGTGCCGTCCGCGTGCAGCACCACGTCGATGAGCTGCGGGCCCGCTATCGCGGGCGTGCCGTTCGCTCCCGGCCCGGCGCCGTCGGTCGGCACCGACGTCCAGACTGCCGCCGCGGCACCGGCGCCGAAGAGGGCGGAGTAGCGGTAGTTGAAGTTCAGGATCGGACGCGGGTTCTCGGCGCACACCACGAGCGCGTTGCGCATGCCGAGGGTGGGCATCAGGGACGCCGCCACCGCGCTCCCGTAGAGGAAACCGGCGCAGGCGACGGCCGTGACGTCGAAACAGGTGGCGTTGACCAGGCCGGCCTGTGCCTGCAGCGGCAGCGAGATGTCCATGTAGCGGTTCGTCGCCGAGCTGGGGTTGACGCGGGGCCGGGTCGTCGATGTCGTGCCGACCACGAGGTCGACGTCCTCGGGCTGCAGGCCCGCGCGGTCCAGGGCGACCTCGACGGCACGGGCACCCATCTCGACGGCACGCTCGCCGCCGTCCTCCTCGGGCCAGTGTCGGCTGCGGACCCCGGTGCTGCGCTGGATCCAGGCGTCGTCGATCCCCAGTGCGGGGATGGCCTCGAAGAAGTCGTTGCCCACGGGCTCGCCGGGGAAGTAGTGAGCGATGCCACGGAGGCGGGTGGGCGCGGCGACGGCGAGCCCGGGTGCGGGGCCGACGACCGGCGGGGCCGGTGCCGGGGAGCGGTCGATGGTGGTCATCTGTAGTGGCCTTCCGGATCGAGGGAGCGGAGGATGCGCAGCTCGGACGAGGTCACGGGCTTCTCGGCGGTCGCACGGGCGCCGTCGCCCGGCCAGGTCGTGAGGCCGCGCAGCGCGCCGCGCGGGTCGAGGTCGGGCGGCGCGTCGGGAGGGGCGAGCCAGGTGGTGAGCGTGAAGTCCTGCCCGGCGTCGTCGCGACGGAACCAGCCGAACTGCGACACGACGTCGCGCACGCGGTCACCGGGGCTGGTGCGGTGCGCGACCCGGTCGACGTAGCGGCGTCGGGAGGCGGGCGCGACGACCAGGCAGTCCGTCGTGGAGGCGATGTCGTTGGCGCCGCCCGACCCGGTGATCCAGCGACCGTCGGGCAGCTGGCTCGTGTTGATCGTTCCGGTGCGGTCGATCTCGGCCGCGGACAGCACCCCGAGGCAACGCGGGTTGGCGGCGACCGCGCCGCCCAGCACCTCCGCGACCCCGCCGAGCATGGCTGAGCGGCTGGCGTGGCGCTGGCTGAAGAGGAAGACGTCGCCGTCGACGGGGTCCATGTCGAGGAACCCGAGCTCCGCGGCCACAGCCACCCGCCGCCCCCGCTCCTGGAGCATCCGTCGCGCCAGCCACGCCGCGACGTGCGACGTACCGATGCCGGCGAGCAGCGTGTCGTACCCACGCTCCTCCACGAGCGCGACCACGGCGCGCGCGGCCAGCACCGTGAGCTGTTCCTGCGTCGAGGCGGAGGACGGGGGGCCGGGCTCGACGACCCCCGGGCCCACGGTGGCCGCGGCGGCGGGCGGGGCCGACGGAGCTATCCGCGCCGGGGCTCCGTCCACCCGCAGCTGTTCCAGGTACTGCTCGTGGCCCTCTACGTGGACCCACCGGTCGAACCAGGCCTGCCTCCCCTCTTCGGTGCGGCAGGCCTCCACGATCTCGGTCAGGTGGTGGTAGTCGTCCAGGTAGCCCTCGACCCCGCCGATGCCGGCACTGCGCAGCGACTGGGGATGGGCGCCGTACGGGGCCTCGCAGATGCCCCGCACGAGGTGGCCCGGCACCATCACGTGGTCGGGTGGCAGCACGGCGTCGTGCTCGTCGACCACCCGTTCCACCGAGGCGAGGACGCCGTGACGTGCGGCGTACGCCGCCCACGCGCCCTCGCCCACGGGGGCCGCCAGGACGACGTTGCCGCGTCGGTCCGCGCAGGCGCCGTGCACGAGCGTCCAGTCGGGCCGCAACGGCGAGAGCAGCGTGACCTCCGTGCCGTCGGGGTGGGTCACGCGGGCCACGTGCTCGGTACGGGCGGCAGAGAGGTCCGACTCCGCGATCCGGGAGCCGGTCGTCGCCCAGGGCTGCCCGGTGGCAGCCGCCATGAGGCGCTGCGTGTAGGTGAGGAGCGACCACATCTCCACCTCGAAGGGCTCGCCGTCGGCGACGGCGCGGTAGAGGGGGTTGGGCCGGGGAGTCGGATAGGTGTCACCGAGGAAGCCCGTGACGACCTTGCGGACCGCGCCGGCGATCGTGAGGGCGTGGGCGCTGGAGTGGACGGCGGTCGTGCTCACGGTCAGCGACCGCCGCCCGCGGAACTGCCGGGCGAGTGCGTTGCCCAGGGCGTTGGGCCGCGAGAGCGTGGCTGCGAGGTGGACGTGGTCGTCCGCGCCGACGAAGGTGCTGACGAGGTCGTCGGGACCGCTGGCGTGGAACACGGCGAGCGACCCCGGGGTGGCCCTCACGCCCGCTCCATCGCCATGACGGACGTCTGGCTCCCGAAGGCGAACGACAGGGAGAGGGCGACGTCGATCGCGGCACGCCGGGGCCCCCCGGCGACGTGGTCGGTGTCGCACTCGGGGTCGGGCGCCACCAGGTTCGCCGTGGGGGTGAGGGTCTGGTGGTGCAGCGCGAGCGCGGTCGCGGCAACGTTGATGACGCCGGCCATGCCGAAGGTGTGGCCGTAGATCGGCTTGTTGGAGGTGTGTGGCGGAAGGTCCGCGTCGTCACGCCCGACGAACAGCGCCCGCAACGCTCGCGACTCGGCGAGGTCGTTGTAGCGGGTGGCCGTCCCGTGCCCGACAACCAGCCCGACCTGGTCACGGTCGCGGTCCGCAGCAGCGAGGGCTCGACCCATGACGCTGGCGGTGACCTTCCCTGTGAGGTCCATGCTCGTCCCGTGGGCCGCTTCGTTCGCGGGCGCGTGGGATAGGACACGGGCGTAGATCCGCGCGCCGCGTGCCCGCGCCGAGCTCTCCCGCTCGAGGCAGAGCGTGGTGGCGCCCTCGCCGAGCGCGAAGCCCTCACGGTCCGCGCTGTAGGGCCGTACGGCTCGGGTCGGGTCCTCCGACTCGCTGGAGAGCACACCCGGACCGAACGCCAGGTAGCAGCGGGCGACCTCGGCGAGCACCGGGAACTCGTGACCCCCGGCGAGCACGACGTCGGCACGGCCGCTGCGCAGCTCGTCGAGGGCGATGCCGACGGCGTGGTGCCCGCCGACGCAGGCGCTGCTGATGGTGGTCACCAGGCCCTGCGCACCGAGGTAGATCGCCGCGAGCGAGGCCGGGCAGCCCGCCAACCCCCGGAACATGGCGCCGCTGTCGCCGTACGGCGCTCCGCCGGCTCCCGGGTCCATGGCCGAGGCCCACCACGCCAGGGGGCCTCGCGAGGACGACTGGACGATCGAGACCCGCTCGCCCGGCACGTCGCCGCGCTGCAGGCCCGCGTCGGCCAGCGCCGAGGCGATGGCCGACATGGCGACCAGGATCTCTCGGCTGTACTTCGCGGCGTGCTCGTCCTTCAGCGCGGGGAGGTAGGACCGGTGGTCGAAGTCGCGGACCTGCGCGGCGGCGTGGACGGGGAGCCCGGCCGCCGCGGCGTCGAACCGGTCCAGGCGGGAGACCTGGGACCGGCCGTTGCTGACGTGCGACCAGAGGTCGCCCACGTCGTGGGTTCCGGGGAGCACCGTTCCGATGCCCGTGACGACGACGGGATCCTCGTGCATGGTGTGGTCGGCCATGGCACGACGCTAGGAGCCGTCGACCGTGCCTCCGTAGGCCCGCGCGGTACTGGAACCGGCGGGTAGCAGGACCGCGGGTACCGTGACCGACCTCACGAGCAGGGTCGACGGCCGCGACCGGGCATGGACGAGGGGCTGGTGACCCCTCGGGTCACCGGCCCCTCCGTGGTGGAACGGGTGGAGCGCCCCCCGTCAGGCGGTGCGCACGTCGCGCCGCTCGACGAGAGCAGTGCCCACCGCCGTCACGACCACCGACGCCACCAGCAGTGCGAGCAGGCCGACGGGGTCGAAGCCGGTCTCGAGCGGGTTGCTGCCCAGGGCCCACTCCCACGGCGAGACGACGGCGAGGGGCTCGAGTGCCGAGGAGAGCGGCGCGATGGCGTGCAGCAGGTATCCCAGCACGAGCACGCCCCCAGCGACCGCCATCGTCGCCGAGCGGCTCAGACCGGAGCAGGCGGCGGCATAGGCCAGGCAGGCGTGCAGCGCCGCGAGCAGCGAGGTCGCGGTCGTGCCCGCGGCGACGCCGGTCGTCGACACGTCCATGTCGAGGGCAGCCACCCAGCCGGCGACGAGGAGACCGACGAGCACCGACACCACCGCGAGGCTGACGACGACGGTGAGCAGACGGGTGAGGAAGACCGTACGGCGGCGTACCGGCAGCGCGAGCAGGAGCTCGAGCCGACCAGCCTCCTCGTCACCGGCGGTGAGCGACGTCGCCGCCGTGAGGGCCATGAGGCCGAGGAGGAGGGGGAGCAGGACCGCGTACAGGTTCCCGCGCAGGTAGCCGCTGGCAGTGGCGATCTGGTCGAGCCCGAAGGCTGCGGCGACATCCGGGGACAGTCCGGAGCTCAGCGAGTCGAGTGAGCCCGACTCCTCCATGGACGGCCAGACGGACACGACGGACGCCGCCAGGAGCAGCAGCGCGACCGTCCAGACCACGGTCGCGCGGCGCTGCGCCTGGAGGCCGCGGTTGACGAGCTCGGAGGTGGACGACATGGGATCTCCCTCGTCTCAGTGCACGGAGGCGGACGGGCGGACGGACGGACTGGAAGCGGTGGGGGCGGGGGAGCGGTAGTGCTCGAAGAACGCATCCTCGAGGTCGGGCTCCGGCAGGCTGAGCGTGTGCACGTCGTGGGCGGCGAGAAGGCGCAAGAGGTCGTTGGGGGGCCCGGTCCACCGCAGCCGGAGCTCTTGCGGAGCCACCTGCTCGACCGCCGCGGCGCCCGGCAGCCTGGCCACGTCCGACGCGGACGGCCCGCTGCCGTCGAACACCACCCGGACGCGCAGCGGTGCACCGGAACGCATCTCCTGGGTGGTGCCGCTGGCGACGACCCTGCCCGCACGGATGACGACGACCTGGTCCGCGATGCGCTCGACCTCTGACATGACGTGGGACGACAGCAGGATGGTGGCCCCCGCGGCTGCGGCCTCCGCAGCCGTGTCGAGGAAGACCTCCTGCATGAGGGGGTCCAGGCCGTTGGTGGGCTCGTCCAGGACGAGCAGCTCGGGTCGGGCCATGAACGCGCCCACGAGCCCGATCTTGCGACGGTTGCCGGTGGAGAGGCCCTTGACCGGCTTGTCGAGGCGCACCGCGAAGCGGTCGACCAGCTCTGCGCGGAAGGCGGTGTCGACGCCGGGGCGCAGTCGGCTCCAGCTCTCGAGGGTCTGTGCGACGGTCAGCCGGTCGTCGAGGCGGAGCTCACCGGGGGAGTACCCGATGCGAGCCCGTACGGCGGGGTCGCGCGCGGGGTCGTGGCCGAGCACGCGCACGCTGCCGCTCGTCGGTGTCGAGAGCCCCAGGAGCATCCGGATCGTCGTGCTCTTGCCGGCCCCGTTGGGGCCGAGGTAGCCGAGGACGGTGCCCGGGCCGACGGTGAGGTCGACGGCGTCGAGCGCGGTGAAGTCCCCGAACTTCTTGGTCAACGCGGTGCAGTGGATGACGGCGGTCATGGTGGCCTCCCGAGCAGGTGCTTCAGATTCAGAATATTCTGAACGTTAGCACGACGACCGCGTGCCCGGCTTCATCCGTGACGCACACGAGCCCGCAGGGGCGCCGCGCCGACGACCGACGAGGCGGCCGACACGGTGGCCGAGGCAGCGCGCGGCGGGTCGAGGTGGAGCAGCTCCCGTCGGCTCGACACCCCGAGCTTGCGGAACACCTGGCTGACGTAGTTCTTGGCGGTCTGGCGCGTGATCGTCAGGTGCTCGGCGATCTCGTCGTTCGACTGCCGCAGCAGCAGCATGCCCAGCACCTCCTGCTCCCGCCGCGTCAGGTCGCAGGCCGCAGAGGGAGGCGTTGCCTCGACCGGCGGCGGCGGGCCCGCGTCGAGGAAGATGCAGGTGCGTCCGCGGACGACGTCGAGCAGGCCCCGGACCAGGTCGGGCACCGGGACGCTGTGGTGCAGGAACCCCACGGCGCCCAGGTGCAGCGAACGCAGGACCTCCTGCGGCTCGTCGACCCGCCCGAGGAAGACCACCCGGACCCTCTCGTGGCGCCGCAGGGCGGCCCGCCAGCCGGGGGTGCGCACCACGTGCTCGTACTCCATCAGCACGACGTCGGGCCGGCAGGTCGTCACCAGCTCGTCGATGCTCGTCGGCGGGCTCCACGAGCCCACGTGCCGCAGCTCGTCGACGTCGGCGAGCGCCGCCTCCAGCCCGCTCAGCACGAGTGGCGACGCATGCGCGGCCGCCACCCGGTGGACCTGTCCGTGGTTCATCCCGAGACCCCCCCAGTAGGTTCAGAATCATCTGAACATGGCGGGGGGGCTCGAGGGGTGTCGGCTCGGTTACATTCCGAGGAAGCCGGATGCCGGGGCGGCCGGGCGTGGCTCGTTCATCCCGACGTCAACGGATGCCGGTTCACGGCGGCGACCAGCTCCTCGGCAACGGTGTCGAGGTAGACGTCCGTCGTCGCGATCGAGGCGTGACCGAGCAGGTCCTTGATGACGTTGACCGGCACGCCGTGGTGCACCAGCACGGTGGCCGCGGTGTGCCGCAGCCCGTGGGGCGTCACGCGGCGGCGCAGCCGCGGGGGGAGCGCGTCGCACGACCGCTTCACCATGAGCTGCACGTCGCGGGGTCGGATGCGGAGGCCCCGCCAGGTCAGGAGCAGCGCCCGCTCGGCGTCCTCGACCCCGACGGTCACGACCCGCTCACCGGTCTCCGGGTCCTTGACCGTCCGCGGCTGGGGCGTCGGGCGGGAGCCCGCGACGTACGCGTCGACCATCGCGACGGTGCCGGGGGAGAGGGGCACCCACCGCTCCTTGCTGCCCTTGCCGAGGACGCGCAGCCAGGTCTGGGTCGCGTAGTCGCCGTCCGCGCCCGACCCCTCGCCGACGATCCGCTCCTCGATGTCGGCCTGGTCGATCCCGCAGAGCTCGGAGACCCGGATGCCGGTCTCGAGCAGCAGCCGGAAGATCAGCTCGTCGCGCGGACCGAGGTCGCGGTCGGCGCCGGGCTTGGTGGCCGCACCCGGCGGCGTCGCCGTGGTGCCGTCGAGGAGCGCCTTCGCGACGGGCGTGGGCACGGCCTTGCGGGCGGGGTCGGAGGTGCGGGGCCGCTTGACGCGCACCTCCGCGTCGAGCACCGGGTTCGCCTCGACCCAGCGCTCACGGGTCGCCCGCTCGAAGAACCGCGAGACGGAGGACTGGAAGCGGCGGGTCGCGCCAGCGCCGCGGGTCTTGGTGGACCCGGGAGCCGGTACGGCGCTGCCGCCGTCCCGGTTGCCGCGGAAGCGGCCGTCGGGCCGGGCGCCGTAGGCGAGCACGATGTCGTCGAGCTGCGCCCCGGTGATGTCGTCGAGCACGGTCTCGGGACCGGCCAGCTCGACGAACTCGGCCAGGTCGCGCCGGTAGTTCGCGGCCGTCGTCGCGGCCAGCGAGTGACCCGCGACCGCCCGCGCGACGCCGTCGAGGTAGCGGTCGACCGCCACCCGCACCGTGACCCGGTCCAGCTCCCGTGCAGCGACCACGGGAGGACGGTAGCCAGGTCGCCGCCCGCCGCGGCGGAGGCGCGCGGTCAGCCCTGGGCGGGACGCCACATGGTCGTCAGGCCCTCGTCGTCACCCGGCCCTCCGATGCGGCCCCGGGGAGCGAAGCCGAAGCGCTCGTAGAGCCGCTGGTTCACCGGGCTCGTCGCCTCGAGGTACGCCGCGGCGCCGTCGGCGTCGATCGTCGCCAGCCGGTGGCGCAGGAGCGCGCTGCCCACGCCGAGCCCGCGGGCCGCGCCCCCGACCGCGATGTCCGTGAGGTACCAGTGCGGCGTCGCGGGCCGGGCCGCGGCGTACCGCGCGCTCTCCGCGTGCGACGCCCGCAGGTTGCGGACCCCGACGGCGCCGACGGCGCGGGGGAGCCCGCGCAGTCCGACCAGGGGAGCCCGGCGCCGGTCCGGCGCCTCCCAGACGGCCACGCCGATGACGGGTCCGCCGGGCTCCCGACGGGCGACGTCCACGATGCCGGCGACGAGCGCGCCGCGGACGGTGCCCTCGTAGACGGCCGCGACCCGGCTGTGGCGGTCGTGCTCGCCCGGCACGAGGCGGTGGAGGGCCGGATCGTCGGCGAGCGCCTCGGCGAGGACGGCGGCGCAGGCACGGACGTCGGCGGTCGTCGCGACTCCGAGGGGGACGGTCATGTGGTGATCCTCCCAGGAGGTCGAGCGTGACGATCGCACCGCGCCGCGCGACCAACTCCCGTCCGACCGTCCCGGCCACCCGGCCCCGACCCGAACCGAGGAGCACCGCATGACCCGCGCCACCCGTCCCACGCCCGCCCGCGCCGAGGCCGCCCCGGCCCGCCTCGGCCCGCGCCTGGCCGCCGAGACCGTCGGCACCTTCTGGCTCGTCCTGGCCGGCTGCGGCACGGCCGTGCTGGCGGGGGAGCAGGTGGGGTACCTCGGCGTCGCCCTCGCGTTCGGGCTCGCGGTGCTCACGATGGCGTACGCCGTCGGTCACGTCTCCGGCGGTCACTTCAACCCCGCCGTGACGCTGGGCCTCGCCGTCGCCCGTCGCTTCGAGTGGCGCGACGTGCCGGCGTACGTCGCGGCGCAGCTCGTCGGCGCGAGCGTGGCCGGTGGGCTGCTCTACGTGGTCGCGTCGGGCCGCGACGGGTTCTCCGTCGCCGACGGCTTCGCCACCAACGGCTTCGGTGACCGGTCACCGGAGGGCTACACGCTGCTGGCGGCCGCCGTGACGGAGGTCGTGCTCACCGCCGTCTTCGTGTTCGTCATCCTCGGCGTCACCGACCGCCGTGCGCCCGTCGGCTTCGCGCCGCTCGCCATCGGCCTCACGCTGACCGCCGTGCACCTGGTCTCGATCCCGGTCACCAACACCTCGGTCAACCCGGCGCGGTCGCTGGGCGTCGCCTGGTTCGACACCGCGGCGCTGGGCCAGTCGTGGCTGTTCGTCGTCGCGCCGCTCGCGGGCGCGGCGATCGCCGGCCTCGCGTACGCCGTCACCACCGGGGTCGACCGCCGCGACGTGGACGTCGACGGCGGGCCGGCCACCCGGTCGGCCGCCTGACCCGGCCGCCTCAGGCAGGGCGGCGCGAGCTGCGGGGGAGCAGGGTCCCCCGCAGCCGCGAACCCGCCCAGACGACGGCGCCCGCCGCCACGAGTGCGACGAGCAGCCCCACGCAGTGCGCGGCGAGGGAGGCCACGCCGCGCTCCGGCAGGAGGAAGCCGTAGGGCACCCAGCCGTCCGTGGCCCCGCGGACGAGCACGACGACCAGCCAGACGACGGGGTACGGCAGGACGATCCACCAGGACCGCCACCGCAGCCGGTGCCGGTCACCGACGAGCAGCCAGTCGAGCAGTGCGAGCGCCGGGAACACCACGTGCAGCACCGCACTGACCCACGCCGGCGCAGTGCCCGTGCCGGGGATCAGGCTGTTGTAGACGACCGCGACGACCAACAGGCACGCGGTGGCGACGCCACGGGCGGTCGCCAGCCACGCGGGCGCGGGGCGCCCGAGGAGCATCAGCACGCCCGCGCCTCCCAGGAGCACGCTCATCAGCAGGTTCGTCTGGTTCGTGAAGTATCCGAAGTAGTCGAACGGGTTGCTGTCGCCGACGGCGATGCGCTCGACGTAGGTCAGCATCAGCAGCACGACGACGACCGCCGACACGGCCACGCGCGCCGTGCCGACGGCGATCGCGACGCGACGGTGCGTGGTGTCGAGGTCCATGCCGGCAACCCTAGGGGTCGGGCTGGGTATCCGGTGGTCGCGCGGGGAGACGGTTCGTACTACGTTCTTTCACCGTAATACGCAGTGACACGTCAGGTAGCGACGGGGAAGTGGCGTGCACCTGCCACAGTGGCGCCGTGACGTACTCCGAGGTGCTGTTCCCCGGCCGCCACCACGCGGTCACCGCGTTCCAGGTCGAGTACCTGCACCGGCTGCTCGCCGGTGAGGTCACGGACGCATCCGACCAGCCGATCGCCGTGGCCGACGACGCGGTCGTCATCTGGCCGGTCACGTCGGCCAACCACGCCTGGACGCGACGCAACCCGCTGCCGGGCCACCGCCGCGAGGCCCTCGTGGAACGCGTCTCGGTTGCCTCCGGGTTGCCGAGCCTCGTCGTGCCGGTGCCCGACGTGCCGCAGCACCCCCGGTTCGCCGAGCTCGTCGTGACGACCGTCGCCACGGCGCTGGGCCACCGACCGGCGCCGTCGCCCGAGCACACCCTGGTCGCCTGCTCGACGCCGGCGGTCGCCGCGTCGTACCGAGCCCTCGGCTTCGCCGTCGTCGGCGTCGAGGACGCCGTCGAGACCGCGCCCGAGGACCAGCCCGCGCGCCCCTGGGAGGTCGTGCAGCGGCTCGCCGAGGGCGACGCGTCCTGGCGGCTGATCGCGCACCCGGAGACGGTGGCGTTCTACGAGCGGTACGACGTGCCCCGCCTCGTGGCCGACCTCTTCGCCGACCCGGTGGTCTCCAGCGAGGGCGACCTGACGACCACGCGCGACTACCGCACCTACGCCGCGTCCTTCGAGACCGCCTCCGACCGCAAGTTTGAGCAGGTCGGACCGCTCCTCGAGCCCGGTCGGGTCGTCGACGTCGGCTGTGCCACCGGTGGGCTGCTGGAGCGCATCGCCGCCGACCCGCGGTTCGCCGAGTCGGACCTGTTCGGCGTCGACATCGCGCGGCCGTTGCTCGACGAGGCCGAGCACAAGAAGGCCACCGGCGTCTTCGCGAACCCCAACATCTGGTTCGTGCGCGCCAACATCCTCTCCGGCCCGGTGATGCCCGCCGCCTCGATCGACTCCACCGTCACCGTGGCGCTCACCCACGAGGTGTTCTCGTACGGCGCGGGTCGCGCCGACGTCGAGGCGTTCGCCCGGCGCGTCCACGAGCACACGCGCATCGGCGGGGTCTGGGTGAACTCCGACGTCCTCGGTCCCGACGAGCCGGACCGGCTGGTGCGGCTGACCCTGCGGACCGACGACGGCGTCACGCCCGTCGAGCCCCACCGCGAGCTGGACGACCTGGCACCCGCCGAGGTGGCGGCGTACGTCGAGTGCCTGTCGACCGCCGGGCGCCTCGTGCAGTTCGCGCACGACTTCCCCCGGCTCTCCGGGACCGCGTTCGCCGCGGAGCGGCTGCCGACGGACGACGGCACCGCGACGTACCAGCTGCGGCTCGGCGACGCCATGGAGTTCCTCACGACGAAGGACTACGCCGACAACTGGCTCAGCGAGTGCCACGAGTCGTTCTGCGGGCTGAGCTTCGCCGACTGGCGGACCGTGCTGACGGACGCCGGGTTCACCCTCGACCCCACCTCGGCGGCCTGGCGCAACGAGTGGCTGGCCGAGCATCGGTTTTCCCCCGTGGCCGAGCTCGCCGACGCCGGGACCGGTGCGCCTCTCCCCTGGCCGGTCACCCACGTGCTCACCGTGGCGCGACGGCCGTTGGGCTGAGCACGTTCGGCGCTCTGGTCGTCACGGGAGCGGGATGCCCGCTCCGCCCTTCGACTGCTGGTAGGTCGCCGAGAGCGCGTCGTACGTCGTCCGCAGGCGCACCACGGCGTCCGCGGCGGCGGGGTCGTCGGAGGTCGCCACCGCTGCGGCGAGGTCGGCCGTGGTGAGGAACGGGCTGCTGCGGTTGTAGAGGTCGCGGCCGGGCGCGGGCGCGTCGCGGTCGGGATCGGGCACGGCGTAGACGGCCTTGAGGATCGCGATGTCGTGCGGGATCGCGAAGGCGTCGGCGGAGTCGGCGTGGCTGAAGAGGTACGCCGCGTCCGCGAACCCCGACCACGCGAGCGCCGAGAGGCACAACGAGCACGGCTCGTGGGTCGCGAGGAACAAGCAGTCACCCGGATCCGGACGGTCGGAGGCCGGCAGCTCGTGGAAGAGCTTGATGGCGTGCACCTCGCCGTGCCACAGCGGGTTCCGGGTCTCCGCGTTCGTGGCGGCGAGGACCAGCGAACGGTCTTCCCGCCGCAGGATCGCGGCCCCGAACAGCTTGTTGCCCTCCTCGACCCCCGCCCGCGTCAGCGGTACGACGTCGTGCTCGACCACCTCGAGCAGGCGAGCCACCAGCGACGGGTCGGTCAGGTCCATGCGTCTCCCCTCCCGGACGCCCCGGTGGGCGTCCGGGAGCAAGAGGACCCGATCCACGTCACGGCAGCGTGACGAGGACGTGACGCGCGATCACCCGGAGGCGCGGCCCGAGGAGACGACCAGACCGTTGCTGCTCGTCAGGCGCCACGACTTCTCGACGGGCCCGGTGAGGGCGACGACACCGGACGACACGACCGTGATCTCGTCGCCGGTCGTCAGCTTCTCCTTGAGTGCGGCCACCTGCGGCGGCGACAGCCGCGCGGTCGACATCCGCCAGCTCGACGTCTCGGCCGCTCCGGGCGTCATGTGGTCGGGTGCGCCGGCCTCGTCGAGCACGATCGTCTGCACCTGCTCGCTCGCGAGGTGCACCACCAGGTGGCCCTGGCCCTCCGTCACCCGCGTCACGCGACCGTGCTCGTGGTGGGTGACGAAACGGCGCCCCAGGTCGGGCAGGTGCTGCAGCTCCGCCAGGCGACGACGAGCCATCAGCGACAACGACGTGACGGCAGCGGCCGCACCGGCGAGGGTCAGCAGGGCGACGACACCGGCGACCTCGGCCATGTGCTCGGGGCCGGCCAGGAGGACACCGACGCCACCGGCGACCAGCACGGCGATCGCCGCCGCGGCAGGAGCGAGGCCGACCAGACGGCGACGCGAACGGGAGACGGGTGACACCGACATGGGAACCTCCGGACAGGGACGTGGTGCGGGATGAACACCGCCAGCCTCGTCCTGCTTCCCGTGGACGGGGTCGACGGACGCTGTGAAGTTGCTGTGGTGGGCACGCTCCGCAGCCCGGCCGCCGGGCTGGCGGTCGGGCTGGCGGTCGGGCTGGCGGTCGGGCTGGCGGTGCTGCGGCTCAGGTCTCGTCGCTTGGTTCTGGCGCTGGTCGTGGTGGTGGCCAGGGTCGGGTGCCGTCGCGGTCGACGAGGTAGGTGAGGCCCATCGGGCTGGTCCAGATGAGGGCATTCGGTGGTTCACCGTCGTCCGGGTGGGTGGGCCGGTAGGTCCAGCGTCTCCCGGTTCTCATCTCACGGTGGGTCTTCAAGCGGTGGTGGCGTCGGCAGAGCGGGAACAGATTGGCCGTGGAGGTCTGGCCGGCTGGACCGTGCTGGTCGAAGGCGTCGCAGTGGTCGAGGTCCGCGGTGCGTGAGCTGCGGGTGCAGAAGGGGAAGACGCAGCGCGGCCAGCGGGCCCTGACGTGGTCGGCGATCCGGTCGGGTGGGGTGTAGCCGTTCACGGCGTCCTCGGTATTGAGGTCGATGACCGGCTTGACGACGACGGTGGTGTCCGGTGCGGCGCACCAGGCCTGGACCTGCTCGACCGTGACGGCGCCGCGAGGCGCGCCGGGGGTGTCGAGGCGTGCGAGGTCGATACCGGTCCTGCCGGTGCAGGCGTCGATCCCGGGACCGAATCCGTTGAGGGTGCCGGTGATCGCGGCCTCGTCGAGGTGCACGAACAGCACCACCTCGCGGCGAGTCCGCGCCTGCGTGGGTGGCTGGTCCTCGTCGTACTCCAACGTCGCCACGCCGTTGCAGCGCCGCGCGATCTCACCGAGGGCGATGGAGCGGCGTACGTCGAGGGCCTGATCGCAGCCCAGGTCGACCAGCTGCCGGGCCACGTGCGCGACGGTGCGTTCCAGGTCGAGCGCATCAGCCAGGTCCAGCGTCCCGTGGACATCGACGGTGCCGCGCAGTGTCCCGGTCAACGGGTCCGCGAAGGCGACGTCGCCCAGCTCGATCGTCAGATGGCGCTCTCCGTCGGCCTCGGCCCGTTCGGCCTCGGTGGTCTCGGGGTCGAACCGGGCTGCCGCCTCGGCCACCAGTCGATCGACCTCGGGACCGGTGGCCTTGGCCGCGACGTACGCGATGTGGCGATCCACGAACCCCGCCGCGTCGAAGGTCAGCGTCCGCGTGCTCTGCGCGATGCGGCGTCCGCGCCAGACATCGACCTCACCGGCCGCGACACGGGCGTGCACGCGTGGGAGCCGGTAGCGCAGCTCTAACGCGTCACCGACCAGCCGGCGTGCGGCGTCGAACGAGCACCCACGGGCGGCCGCGACCTCGCCGATGCAGAACTCCGCCACCACCGGTGCCCCGGGACCACCGAGCTCGAGGAAGTGGTCGCCCGCCAGCGTCTCGGCATGGGACTCGTCGTGCCACTCGCCCAGCACCGTGATCGGGTCACCCACCACCTCGTCCGAGGTGTGCGCAGAAGCCCAGTCACCCACCGCGACGAACGCAGCCGCCTCCGCCACGCGAGCCGCCGTCGTGCGCTCGCGGACCGCGTCGATCAACGCAGTCGCCGCGTGCTGGGTCCCCCGATCCATGATCCCACTTTAATCGAACACGTGTGCGAACGCCACCTCTGCGTGGTGATCTGTGGATGACCATTCCGAGGTCGGCGCCGAGTTGTCACCTACGCGGCGACGCCTCCCCGCCCGCGCCGCGGCGTACGTGACAACTCGGCGCGACCAGCTCGCGCGCTTCATGCAACTCGACGCACCCGCCGCGGCGTACGACCCAACTCGACGCACCCGCCGCGGCGTACGACCCAACTCGACGCACCCGCCGCGCAGTACGACCCACCTCGACGCATGAGCCGCGGCGTACGTGACAACTCGACGCGCGGCCCTACTCCCCCAGCGCTGCCGCGACGGCGGCCTCGACGTGCAGGCGCGTCGTGGGGAAGACGGGCACGGTCGTGTCCGCGGCGCCCACCAGCAGCTCGATCTCGGTGCACCCGAGCACGATGCCCTCGGCTCCGCGCTCGACGAGACCCGCCATCACCGCGACGTACGCCGCGCGCGACTCCGGCCGGACCACCCCGTGCACGAGCTCGTCGTAGATCACCCGGTGCACGACGTCGCGGCCGGCCTCGTCGGGCACGAGCACCTCGAGCCCGTGGTCCGCCAGCCGGTCGCGGTAGAACGCCTGCTCCATCGTGAAGCGCGTGCCGAGCAGGCCCACGCGCCGCACGCCGGCCTCGCGCACCGCGTCGGCGGTGGTGTCGGCGAGGTGGAGGAACGGCACGTCGATGGCCGCCGCGACGACGTCGGCGACCTTGTGCATGGTGTTGGTGCACAGGACCACGAGGTCGGCGCCGGCCGCGCTGAGGCGCCGGGCCTCGACGGCGAGCAGCTCCCCCGCGGCCTCCCAGTCGCCGGCCATCTGCAGACGTTCGACGTCGGCGAAGTCGACGGAGGTGAGCACGACGCGCGCCGAGTGGAAACCGCCCCGCCGCTCCCGCACCAGCTCGTTGGCGAGGCGGTAGTACTCCGCCGTCGACTCCCAGCTCATCCCGCCGATCATCCCGATCATCCGCATGAGCCCCAGTAGAGCAGGCCCCGGCGGATCAGCCCATCGTCTTCGCCCCGTCGATCGACTCCCGGATGATGTCCGCGTGGCCCGCGTGCTGCGCCGTCTCGGCGAGCACGTGGAGGAAGGTGCGCCGCGCGCTCCACCGCTCCCCCGGCGCGAACCACGGCGCCTCCGGCAGCGGCTGGGTGGCGTCGAGGTCGACGGAGGTCACCAGGGCCTCGGTCGCGGCGGCCGCCGCCGCGTACTCACCCAGCACCCCCTCCAGCGTCTCGTCCGGCAGCAGCACGAACTGCTGGTGGTACGCCAGCACCTCCGCCGGCGGATCGGACCAGTCGATGTGCTCCCAGTCGATGGCTGCCTGCTCCTCGGGGCCGTGCTCGACGAAGCGGTTCCACTCCCCCACCGTCGCGGTCACGTGCTTCACGAGGCCGCCGAGGTTGAGGGAGCTGACCGTGGGCGTCAGGCGCGCCTGGTCGTCCGCGATGCCGTCGAGGGCACGCAGGAAGAGGTCGCGGTGCTTGCGGAGGGCCTCCAGGAGGTCCGCCCGCTCGCCGGTCGTGGCGGTGTCGGTGTCCGTGTCCGTGTCCGTGTCCATGGAGGCACGCTAGGCGCGAGCACCGACACTCCTGGCGTGTCGCGGGAACCTCCGGCGCGCACCCGTCGTTGAACGTCTCGAGCCGACACCCGTCGGCACCAGATCGACACGAGGACAGGACTTGACCGGGCCGACAGACGAACCCTGTAGACCCCACACCCGGCGCGCGCACGCACGCCGCTCTCCCGCTCGAGGGGAGGTGCGCGGCAGGTGACCATCTTGCTCTCGCTCCTGCTCGGGGTGGTCGTCGTGCTGCTGATCACGGCGGCGACCGGCTACTTCGTGGCGCAGGAGTTCGCCTACATGGCGGTCGACCGCTCGACCTTGCGCGCCAAGGCCGAGGCCGGGGACACGACCGCCGCCCGCACGCTCAAGGTGACGGGCCGCACCTCCTTCATGCTCTCCGGCGCCCAGCTCGGCATCACCGTGACCGGCCTCCTGGTCGGCTACGTCGCCGAGCCCCTCATCGGGTCCGCCTTCGGCGACCTGCTCGCGCTGGGTGGCGTGCCGACCGCCCTGGGCGTCACGATCGGCACCCTGCTCGCCCTGGCCTTCGCGACCGTCGTGCAGATGCTGTTCGGCGAGCTCTTCCCCAAGAACCTGGCGATCGCCCGCCCCGAGCCCGTGGCTCGCTGGCTGTCCCGCTCGACGCTGGGCTACCTCGCCATCACGGGATGGCTCATCTGGTTCTTCGACCAGTCGTCCAACCTGCTGCTGCGCGCGCTGAAGATCGAGCCCGTGCACGACGTGGAGAGCTCGGCGACGGCCCGCGACCTCGAGCACATCGTGGCCGAGTCGCGCGCGTCCGGTGAGCTCACCGCCGAGATGTCGGTGCTGCTCGACCGCGTCCTCGACTTCCCGCAGCACGACGTGGAGCACGCGATGGTCCCCCGCAGCCGCGTGGACTCCGTGGACTCCGACGCGACGCTCGGCGAGGTCCGCGAGCTCATGCGCACCGGCCACTCGCGCTACCCCGTGCTCGGCGAGGACGACGAGATCCTCGGCATCGTCCACCTGGTCGACCTGCTCGACCTCGGCGCCCTGGACGGGGACGACCCGTGGTCCAAGCCGGTCACGACGGCCCTGCGGCCGCCGATCGTGCTGCCCGAGCTCATGGCCATGCCCGACGCCCTCCGCACCATCGCGGAGGCCAAGGAGCAGATGGCCTGTGTCGTCGACGAGTACGGCGGCCTCGCCGGCATCGTCACGATCGAGGACCTCGTCGAGGAGATCGTCGGCGAGATCCGCGACGAGCACGACGAGCCGGCCGAGCCGGAGTTCAGCGTCGACGCCGTCCGCGGCGGGTGGGAGATGCGCGGCGACCTGCCCGTCGACGAGGTCGAGCGGGTGATCGAGCACGACCTGCCGACCGGTGACTTCGAGACCCTCGCGGGCCTGGTCATCGCCGAGCACGGTGCGCTCCCCGAGCCGGGCACGTCCCTGCTCGTGCGCCTGCCCGACGACCCCGGCGACCTGGCCGGCAGCGACGAGCCCGTCGTGCGCCACCTGGCGGTCGAGGTGCTCGAGATCGAGCAGTACGTCCCGTCCTCCCTGCACGTGCAGGTGGTCGAGGCGACCGATGACGACGAGGACGACGGCGGAGACCCGATGCGCACGGACGGCCCCGACGGCCCCGGCACGAGCGGCTCCCGCACGGAGGTGGAGGCATGATGGAGAACCCTGTCGTCGTCCTCGTGGCGACGGTCGTGATCATCGCGGCCAGCGCGTTCTTCGTGGCCATCGAGTTCGCCCTCATCGGCGCCAAGAAGCACCGTCTCGAGGACGCCGCGGCCACGAGCCGTGCCGGTCGCGCAGCCCTCCGCAGCGCCTCGGAGCTCTCGGTCCTGCTCGCGGGCTCGCAGCTCGGCATCACGCTCTGCGTGCTGGCGCTCGGTGCCATCACCAAGCCGGCCGTGCACCACTGGCTGACCCCGCTGTTCGAGTCGTGGGGTGTCGCACTGTGGCTGGCCGACGTCGCCGGCTTCGTGCTGGCGCTCGTCGTCGTCACCTTCATCCACCTCGTGGTGGGCGAGATGGCGCCGAAGTCGTGGGCCATCGCCCACCCCGAGCGCTCGGCGACGCTCCTGGCCCTGCCGATGCGGGGCTTCATGTGGCTGACCCGACCGGCGATCCACGCCCTCAACAACGGCGCCAACTGGTGCCTGCGCCGGGTCGGCGTGGACCCGGTGGACGAGCTGGGTGCGGGCACGGACCCCGACACCCTGCGCCAGCTCGTGCAGCACTCGGCGAACGTCGGGGCCCTCGACGCCAGCTACTCGGTCCAGCTCTCGGGCGCCCTCGACCTCGGTCACGTGCAGGTGCGCGAGCTGGTGCAGCCGAGGCGACCCGTCGCCGTACCGGAGCACGCCACGGTCGGTGACGTGCAGGACGCGAGCCGCACGACGGGGCACCTGCGGATCCTCGTGGGCTCCCCCGACGCCCCGACCGGGCTCGTCCACGTCCGCGACACGCTGACGGAGGACCGCGCCGCCCCGTTGGCGCCGATGGTGCGTCCGGTGCACACGCTCGCGCCGGACGTCACCGTGCTCGCCGCACTGGCCGAGATGCGTCAGGCGAGCGCGCAGCTCGCCGTCGTGCAGGACACGGACGGCCTCCTCGGCGTCGTGTCGTTCGCCGACATGCTCCGCGGCCTCTTCCCGGAGCGCGTCCCGGCGTGACGCACCGACCGCGGCGTACCTCCTCGCCGGAGGTGCGCCGCGGTCGCCGTCAGGCGTCGCGCACGCCGGAGCGGTCGGTGATCGGGGGCAACGTCGACCAGGGGAAGTTGATCCACCGGTCGGTGTGCTTCCACACGAAGTCGCCCTTCACGACGGAGCGCGGCTTCTCGTAGATCACCGCCGTGCGGGCCTCCGCCACGTGCCCGCGGACGAAGGCGTCGACCATCTCCAGCGTCCGCCCGGAGTCGGCCACGTCGTCCACGATGAGCACGCGGGTGTCGTCGAGCTCGGAGGCGTCGAGGTACGGCGGCAGCATCGTCGGTACGTCGAGGGTGGTGCCCACGCCGGTGTAGAACTCCACGTTCATCGTGAAGAGGTTCTTGCAGTCCAGCGCGTAGGCGATGGAGCCGGCCGGGATGAGTCCCCCGCGCGCGATGCCGAGCACGACGTCGGGCACGAAGCCCGCATCGGCCACCTGCTGCGCGAGCTCCCTCACCGCGACGCCGTAGGTCTCCCAGGTCAAGGTCTCGCGCTCGTCCATCCGGCGGATGATACGGGCTCCCGACGACGACCACGTGACGCAACCGACACGTAAGACAATTGTGTCGGTGGTGTTACTGGTCTTTAGCCTTCGTGGTCCACGCGGGGCGCATCGATCGAGCGCACCCGCGACGACCATCCTGCACCACCGTGCGAAAGGCTGAGCATGTCCGACCAGATCCTCGAGGCGCCGAAGTCGCGCACGCCCCTGTACACGGCGATCGCCGTCGTGCTGGTGCTCCTGCTCGCCGTCGGGGCCTACTTCCTCTTCATCCGCGACGACGCCGACGGCGACACGATCCGGATCGGTGTCGTCGACGACTCCGACCCCTACTGGGACACCTTCGTCGAGGCCGCTGCGGACGAGGGCCTCGACGTCGAGATCGTCAACTACGACGAGTACACCCTGCCGAACCCCGCGCTCGACGAGGGCGCCATCGACATCAACCAGTTCCAGCACATCGTGTTCCTGGGTGAGTACGTCGCGTCCAGCGGCTCGGACATCGTCCCGATCGGGTCGACGGCGATCTACCCCCTCGGCCTCTACTCGACGCAGTACGACAGCGTCGAGGACATCCCGGACGGTGCGGAGATCGTCGTGCCGGACGACCCGAGCAACCGGGCCCGCGCCCTGCTCATCCTGCAGTCCGCCGGGCTCATCGAGCTCCAGGACGGCGGCTCGATCTTCTCCGACCTCTCCGACGTCGACGAGGACGCCTCCCGCGTCACCGTGACCGAGGCGGCGGCCGACCTCACGGCCAGCTCCCTCGGCGACATCGCCGCGGCGGTCATCAACAACGACTTCCTCGAGCCGTCCGGGCTCACCCCCGAAGACGCGATCGCCGAGGACGACCCGGCCGACCCCAACGCGATCCCCTACGTCAACATCTTCGCCGTGCGCGGCGAGGACAAGGACAACGCGGACTACCTCAAGCTCGTCGAGATCTACCAGGACACGCAGTCGGTCCTCGACGGCGTGCAGGAGGCCGCCGGCGGCACCGCCGAGTTCGTCAAGATCCCCCAGGCCGACCTCGAGCAGTCCCTGCGGGAGACGGTCGAGGAGACCGAGGCCAACAGCTGACGCACCGCTCAGCTGAGACGGGTGGGGCAGGACCACGGTCCTGTCCCACCCTTGGTGTGCAGACCGAGACAAGGAGGAGGATCGATGGCGCTCGTGGAGCTCCGTGGGGTCCGGAAGGTGTTCCCGCCCAGCAAGCGCGGCGGTGAGCCGGTGGTCGCGATCGACGGCGTCGACCTCGACATCGAGAAGGGCGAGATCTTCGGCATCGTCGGCTACTCCGGCGCCGGCAAGTCGACGCTCGTGCGCCTCGTGAACGCCCTCGAGGTGGCCACCGAGGGCACCATCGTGGTCGGCGGCACCACGATCACCGGCCTGCCCGAGAAGCAGCTGCGCAAGGCGCGGCTCGACATCGGGATGATCTTCCAGCAGTTCAACCTGTTCTCGTCGCGCACCGTCTACCACAACGTGGCCTACCCGCTGCAGGTCGCCGGCGTGCCCAAGGCCGAGCGGCACGCGCGGATCGCGGAGCTGCTGTCCTTCGTGGGCCTCGTCGACAAGGCCGGGCACTACCCAGACCAGCTGTCGGGCGGCCAGAAGCAGCGCGTCGGCATCGCGCGTGCCCTCGCGACGTCGCCGAGCCTCCTGCTCGCCGACGAGTCGACGAGCGCGCTCGACCCGGAGACGACCCAGGAGGTGCTGGCGCTCCTCCGCCGGGTCAACGAGGAGCTCGGCATCACGATCGTCCTCATCACCCACGAGATGGAGGTGATCCGCACGATCGCCCACCGCGTCGCGGTCATGGAGGCCGGCCGGATCATCGAGCAGGGCCCGGTCTACGACGTCTTCTCGTCGCCCCGCCACGCGGCCACCCGCCGCTTCGTCTCCACGCTCGTCGACGGCACGCCCGACGAGCGCACGCTCGCGGCGCTCCGCGAGCGCCACGCGGGACGGTTCGTGACCGTGGCGCTCCGCGAGTCCGGCGGCGGGCAGTCCGCGGTCTTCTCCGAGTTCGTACGCCGCGGGATCGCCTTCGAGCTGGTCTACGGCGGCATCGAGGAGATCCAGGGCCGCACGTTCGGCAACCTGACCCTGTCGCTCGAGGGCGACCCGGCGGAGGTGGACGCGGCGCTCGCCGCCGTCGCCGCCCACGCCGACGTGCAGGAGGTGCACTGATGGGTGACACCCGGCTCTTCGAGCTCGGGCCGGACCTCTGGGAGGCCTTCGGCCAGACCCTCGGCACGGTCGCCATCGCGCTGTTCTTCGGCGTGCTGCTCGGCACGCTGATCGGCCTGGCGCTCTACACGACGCGCGCGGGCGGGCTCTACGCCAACCGTCCCGTCTTCGTCGTGCTCAACTTCCTCGTCAACTTCTTCCGCCCGATCCCGTTCGTGATCTTCATCGGTGCGGCCCAGCCCCTCGCCCGGGTGGTCGTCGGCACGGGGTTCGGCATCGAGGCGGCGATCTTCGCGCTCGCCCTCGCGGCCGGGTTCTTCATCAGCCGCGTGGTCGAGCAGAACCTGTTCTCCGTCGACCCCGGCGTCGTCGAGGCGGCGCGGGCGATGGGGGCGAGCCGGGCGCGCGTCGTGTTCACCGTGCTGCTGCCGGAGGGCCTCGGGTCGCTGATCCTCGGCTACACCTTCGCGTTCGTGGCCATCGTGGACGCCTCCGCCATCGCCGGCGTGGTGGGCGGCGGCGGCCTGGGCAGCTTCGCCCTCCGCTACGGCTTCCGGCAGTTCGACCCGGTCGTGACCTGGGCGACGGTCCTCATCATCGTCGTGATCGTGCAGCTCGGCCAGCTCATCGGCAACGTCCTGGCGCGCAAGGTGCTGCGGCGCTGACGGGAGGGTCGTCGGGGCCGGGGACACGCCGTACCGACAGGGAATTGCCTTATCTCATATCTGAGATACCTTGGTGGGCATGACTGTCACCCCGACGACCGAGCTCGCCGACGCGGCGGACTACAAGCGTCGTATCGGCAAGCTCATCCGCGACGCCCGCATCCACCGCGGGCTCACCCAGGCGCAGCTCGCCGACCTCCTCGCCACCTCGCAGAGCGCGATCAACCGCATCGAGCGCGGCCACCAGAACCTCTCGCTCGAGATGGTGGCGCGCATCGGCGCCGCGCTCGACTCCGAGATCGTCGCGATCGGCTCCGGCCCCACCCACCTGCGGGTGACCGGGCCGACGACGCTCTCGGGCAGCATCGACGTGAAGACCTCGAAGAACGCCGGCGTCGCGCTGCTCTGCGCCAGCCTCCTCAACCGGGGCCGCACGACGCTGCGGAAGGTCGCGCGCATCGAGGAGGTCAACCGCCTGCTCGAGGTGCTCGAGAGCCTGGGTGTGCGCACGCGCTGGCTCAACGCCGACAACGACCTCGAGATCGTGCCGCCGGAGCAGCTCGACCTCTCGAACATCGACGCCGCGGCGGCACGCCGCACCCGGTCGATCATCATGTTCCTCGGCCCGCTGCTGCACCGGCTCGAGGAGTTCGAGCTGCCCTACGCCGGCGGCTGCAACCTCGGCGAGCGCACCGTCGAGCCGCACATGACGGCGCTGCACCACTTCGGGCTCGAGGTGAAGGCGACCGACGGGGCCTACCACGCGGCGGTCGGCCGGGGCATCGGTCCGGCGAAGCCGATCGTGCTCACCGAGCGCGGCGACACGGTCACGGAGAACGCCCTGATGGCGGCGGCCCTGCACCCGGGCACGACGGTCATCCGCAACGCGTCGTCCAACTACATGGTCCAGGACCTGTGCTTCTACCTGCAGAAGCTGGGCGTGGACGTCGAGGGCATCGGGACGACGACGCTGACGGTCACGGGTCGCGAGCGCATCGACGTCGACGTCGACTACGCACCGAGCGAGGACCCGATCGAGGCGATGTCGCTGCTCGCGGCCGCCATCGTCACGGAGTCGGAGATCACCATCCGTCGCGTGCCCATCGAGTTCCTCGAGGTCGAGCTGGCCACGCTCGAGGGCATGGGCCTGCGCTACGACCGCTCCGAGGAGTACGTCGCGCTCAACGGCCACACGCGGCTGGTGGACCTCACGACCCACCCCTCGGAGCTGCAGGCCCCCCGCGACAAGGTCCACCCCATGCCGTTCCCGGGCCTCAACATCGACAACCTGCCCTTCTTCGCGGTCATCGGTGCGGTGGCGAACGGCCAGACGATGCTGCACGACTGGGTCTACGAGAACCGCGCCATCTACCTGACGGAGCTCACCAAGCTCGGCGGCAACGTGAAGCTGCTCGACCCGCACCGCGTGCTGGTCGAGGGCCCGACGCACTTCTCGGGCGCCGAGCTGATCTGCCCGCCGGCGCTGCGTCCGGCGGTCGTGATCCTGCTGGCGATGCTCGCGTCGAAGGGCACGTCGGTGCTGCGCTCGACGTACGTCATCCACCGTGGCTACGAGGACCTGGCCGAGCGGCTCAACCAGCTCGGCGCCACCATCGAGACGTTCCGCGACATCTGATCCCCCGACGACCGGGCGAAGACCGCCGGTGTGCCCCACCGCGCGGTCCGCCCGGTCTAGGGTGACGCCGTGAGCCCCTCAGCGTCGCGGCCGGCCACGGGGTACGCCTATCTCGACGGACCCCACGGCGAGCACCGCGCCCGTCCCCTCGCGTTCGCCCACCGAGGCGGCGCCGAGCACCCCGACCTGCGCGGTCTCGAGAACACGCTGCGCGCCTTCGAGCACGCGGTCGAGCTCGGCTACGGCTACCTCGAGACCGACGTGCAGGTGACGGCGGACGGCGAGCTCGTGGCGTTCCACGACACGATGCTCGACCGCGTCACCGGCACGACGGGGTCGATCGGCGAGCTCACCGCCGCCGAGGTGGCCGCCCTGCACGTCGGGGCCGGCGGGCGCGTGCCGCTGCTCGCCGAGCTCGTCGAGCGCTTCCCCACGGTGCGCTTCAACATCGACCTCAAGTGCGACCGCTCCCCCGCGGCCCTCGCCGCGTTCGTCGCCGAGCACGACCTCTGGGACCGCGTGCTCGTCGGCTCCTTCGCCCGCCGGCGCATCGCGGAGTTCCGCCGTCGCACGCAGCGGCGGGTGCCGACGGCCGCCCACCGCGGCGAGATCCTGGCCTATCTCGCCCTGCCCGCCCGGCTCGCCCGCTGGGCCACGCCGGGCCGTCCGGCCGCGCTGCAGGTGCCGGTACGCCGCGTGCTCCCCGTCGTCACGCCCCGTCTCCTCCGTCGCGCCCATGCCGCCGGGCTCCACGTGCACGTGTGGACCGTCGACGAGCCCGCGGAGATGCGACGGCTGCTCGACCTGGGGGTCGACGGCCTCATGACCGACCGCACCGACCTGCTGCGTGCCGTGCTCGAGGAGCGTGGCGCGTGGCCCGGCGAGGAGGACCGATGACCACCACCGAGGCACCTGCGGTGAGCAGCCCCTACGCGGGTCGCCGCTGGCCCGTCGCCGCCTGGGGCCTGTGGGACTGGGGGTCGGCGGCCTTCAACGCCGTGATCACGACCTTCGTCTTCACCGTGTACCTCACGGCGGAGGACGACGCGGGCGAGCCGCTCTTCGGCTCCGGCGTCGACACCAAGCTGGGGTGGGCGCTCGCCGCGGCGGGCCTGCTCATCGCCCTGCTGGCCCCGCTGACCGGCCAGCGCGCCGACCGCTCGGGCCGCCGCACGTTCTGGCTCGCGGTCCACACCGGCGTCGTCGTGGTCGCGTCCGCCCTCATGTTCCTCGTGACGCCCGAGCCCAGCATGTTGTGGCTCGGCCTCCTCCTGCTCGCCGCGGGCAACGTCTTCTTCGAGCTCGCCTCGGTCAACTACAACGCGATGCTCAACGAGATCTCGACCCCGGCGACCGTCGGGCGCATCTCAGGCCTGGGCTGGGGCCTGGGCTACCTCGGCGGCATCGTGCTGCTGCTGTTCGTCTACTTCGGGTTCATCAACCCCGAGGTCGGGCTGTTCGGCGTCACCGGCGAGGACGGCCTCGACGTCCGGGTGACCATGCTGGCCTGCGCCATCTGGACCGCTGTCTTCTCCCTCCCCGTGATCCTGACGATCCGCGACGCCCCCCGGGGCGCCTCCGAGCGGGTCGCCGGCCCCCGGACGGGGATCGTCGCGTCGTACCGGCACCTCTTCGCGACGGTCGCCGACCTGTGGCGCTCCGACCGCAACACCGTCTACTTCCTCGGTGCCTCCGCCGTCTTCCGCGACGGCCTCGCGGGCGTGTTCACGTTCGGCGCCGTGCTGGCGGCCGGCAGCTTCGGGTTCTCCGCCGGCGGCGTCATCATCTTCGGCGTCGCCGCGAACGTCGTCGCGGGCATCGCCACGATCCTGTTCGGGCTGCTGGATGACCGCATCGGTCCCAAGCGGGTCATCGTGGGGTCGCTGTCCGCGATGTGCGTCGCCGGGCTCGTGCTGTTCGTGCTGCACGACGGGGGGAGCACCGTCTTCTGGATCTTCGGCCTCGTGCTCTGCATCTTCGTCGGCCCCGCCCAGTCGGCCTCGCGGTCGCTCCTCGCCCGCCTCATCCCCGAGGGCCGCGAGGGCCAGGTCTTCGGCCTCTACGCCACCACGGGCCGCGCCGCCAGCTTCCTCGCCCCCACCGCGTGGGCCCTGGCGCTCACCATCG
Organism: Nocardioides zeae; assembly: GCF_030818655.1. Lineage (NCBI taxonomy): Bacteria > Bacillati > Actinomycetota > Actinomycetes > Propionibacteriales > Nocardioidaceae > Nocardioides > Nocardioides zeae. The sequence continues at coordinate 1,498,138 of NZ_JAUTAN010000001.1, forward strand.
CCGCCGGGGTCACGGGGCGGTCCGCGGACGACGTGCAGTACGCCGGGATCCTCGGGATCCTGGTCGTGCTTCTCGCCGGGCTGCTCCTGCTGCTGCCGGTCCGGGCACCCGAGCCGGGGCAGCCGCGCCCGACGGCCTGAGACGGTCCCGGCCGGCGGGGCGCCGGTCCGCGGCGAGTTTCGGGAATCGTCGCGCGGCCAGTACCGTTGACAACTTGGCGCAGCAATGCGTCACCCCGAACGAGGACCGGAGAGGTGGAGGTGCCGCATGGCTGAGCGCACGCTGCGAGGGGCACGACTGGGGGGTCAGAGCTTCGAGGACGAGCGCGGCATCGAGTTCGCCGCCCGCCAGCAGGTCGGGTACCGCTGCAAGCAGGGCCACGAGTTCGAGATCACGATGTCGGTCGAGGCGGACATCCCCGCGGTGTGGGAGTGCCCGCGCTGCGGGTCCGAGGGCCTGAGCACCGCCGGCATCCTGCCGGAGGAGAAGGCCGAGAAGCCGGCCCGCACGCACTGGGACATGCTGCTGGAGCGCCGCTCCGAGACCGAGCTCGAGGAGATCCTCACCGAGCGTCTCGAGCTGCTGCGCGGCGGCGAGATCGGCCCGGCGCACCTGCACCGCACCCGCAAGGGCTGAGCCCCCGGCGGGCGTCGCGGATCAGTCCTCGACGACCTCGCCCTGCACGACGTCCCCACGACCGTCCGGCCTCCGGCCGGGCCCGGTGGTGGGCCACGAGCCCGTCGGTACGCCGTACCGACGGGCTCGTCGCATCAGCAGGGCCCGCACGGGCGTGCGTACGAGACGCCGTCCGAGCACGAGCAGCAGCCCGACGAGCCCGTTGACGAGTCCCGGCAGGATCAGCAGCACGGCACCGACGAAGACGAGGACGCCGTCGAGCAGCTCGTCCGCGGGCGGGCGGCCCTCGCGCGTCGCGGCCATCGCCGCCTGCCAGGAGCGACGCCCCGCGCGGGCGAGCATGACGAAGCCGAGCACGGTCGAGCCGAGCACGAGGAGCACGGCGAGGGGCACCCCGACGAGGTCGGCCACCAGCAGGAACGCACCGACCTCGACGACGACGCCGACCAGCAGCGGGAGCGTGAGCCTCAGGGCCCGCAGGCGCGCCCGTCGCACGGTGCCGGGCGGCAGGTCCTGCCCCGCCGCCGGACCGGGTCCGTGGGCGGGGTCGGGCCCGGCCCCCAGGGGGTGGCTCACGACGCGCGGCGACGGTCGCGGAAGCGGCGCAGCTGGCTGCGACGCTCGCGCAGGCCCCAGCGGGTGATGCGGGACAGCGACTCGGAAGCCACGGAGCCCGTCATCTTGGAGTCGCCGCGCTCGCGCTCGACGAACTCGATGGGCACCTCGACGACCCGCAGGCCGTTCTTCACGGTGCGCCAGGTCAGGTCGGTCTGGAACACGTAGCCCGTCGACTCCACCGAGGCGAGGTCGATCTTCTCGAGCGTCGTGCGCCGGAAGAGGCGGTAGCCGGCCGTCGCGTCGCGCACCTTCATCCCCAGCAGCAGCCGGACGTAGAGGTTGCCGCCGCGCGACAGCAGCATCCGCGACCGCGGCCAGTTGACGACGGAGCCGCCCGGCACCCAGCGGGAGCCGATGACGAGGTCCGCGCTCTCCAGCGCCCCGAGCAGGCGGCCCAGCTGCTCCGGCTGGTGGGAGCCGTCGGCGTCCATCTCACCGATCACGTCGTAGCCGCGCTCGAGCGCCACGGCGAAGCCGTGCAGGTACGCCGCGCCGAGGCCCTCCTTGGCCGTGCGGTGCACCACGGTGACGGCGGGGTCGGCCGCGGCCAGCTCGTCGGCCAGGCGTCCGGTGCCGTCCGGGGAGCCGTCGTCCACGACGAGGACGTCGAGGTCGGGGCTGCGCGGCGCGCAACCGACCGACGATCCGCTCGATGTTGAGCGCCTCGTTGTAGGTGGGGACGACGATGACTCCTCGCCCGAGACCGCCGTTGGTCATCCGACTCTCTCCCTCGTGGTCGTCGCGGGACCCGCCCCCGCGGCGTCGTGCGCGTCGGCCCGCTCGTCCGGGGCCTCGCCGGCGGGGTCCTGTCCGCCGGAAGGCGTCATGCTACGTCGCCGGATCCGGCCCCGGAGCAGCCCACCCAGGGCGGCGAGGACCGTGGTGGCACCGAGCACGAGCGCGATCCCCGCGCCGTACCGCATCGCCGGCGTGACCGCGTCGTTGAGCACGACCTCGCCGGCGACGACACCCTGGGTGCGCCGGTCGATGGTGCCGGCGACCGAGCCGTCGGGGCGGATGATCCCGCTGACGCCGTTGATGGCGGCCACGACGAGGTACTTGCCCGACTCCAGCGCCCGCATCCGCGTCATCTCGAACTGCTGGTCCACCTGGTGGGTGCGGATGAACATCGCGTTGCTCGTCTGCACGATGAGCATCTCGGCGCCCGCACCGACCTGCGCGCGGAACCCGTCGTCGTAGGCGACGTCGAAGCAGATCGCGTTGCCCACCTCCACTCCGGCGACGTCGAGCGGTGTGGTGCGCTGGCCGGAGAGCATGTCGCGGGGGATGAGGTCGAAGTCCTCGACCACCGAGGTGAACCAGGCGTTGCGGAACGGGATGTACTCGCCGAAGGGCACGGGGTGGCGTTTGGCGTAGCGGTCCCCCGGACCGGTCGTCGGGTCCCACACGATGCCCTGGTTGAGGACCTGCTCGTCGTCGACCGCGTCGACCATGCCGCCCACGACCACCGGCACGCCCACCGCGGACACCGCGGCGTCGATCTCGGTGCGGGTGCGGCCGTCGAGGAAGGGGTCGACGGCCGTGGAGTTCTCGGGCCAGACGACGAACCGCGGCTCCGGCTCCTCCCCGGCGTCGACGGCGGCACCGAGCTCGATGGTCGTGTCGACGTGGTTCTGCGTCACCTCGCGGTGCACCGGCACCACGTCGTCCCCGGCGCCCGGCACGTCGCCCTGCACGGCGGCGACCTCGACGACCTCCCCGTCCTGCGGCACCTCGTAGGGGCGCACCGCGGCGAGCAGCACGACGGCGCCGACGGCGAGGTACGGCGCGACCAGTCCCCCGACGACCCGTCGGTCCCGCAGGGCGGCGGTCCGGCCGGTACGGCGCAGCTCCGCCACCCGCACGACCACCCAGGCCGTCAGGGTGCCGAGCAGGGCCACGACGAACCCGACGCCGGCGGTGCCGACGTAGGGCAGGAGCGGCGCGAAGCCCGTGTCCATGACGCCGAACGCCAGCCGGCCCCACGGGAAGCCACCGAAGGGCCACCCGGCCCGCAGCTCCTCGTAGGAGACCCAGGCGGCGGCCACCCAGACCGGCCAGCCGGGCAGGCGCTGCACCAGGGCCACGACGGGACCGAGGAGGAGGAAGTACGCCGTCTCGATGAGCGACAGCGCGATCCAGGCGTCGGTCCCGACCGCCCGCATCCACCAGAGCAGGGAGAAGGAGAACACGCCGCCGAAGACCACGCCGAGCGCCGCCGCGGCCGGCAGGCGTACGCCGCGGAGCGCGAGCGTGAGGCCGAGGAGGGCGAGCGGTCCGGCCAGGACCAGGCCGACCGGGGCGAACATGCAGGTCGTCACGGCGCCCGCGACCGCGGCGAGACCCGCGCGACGGCGGAAGGAGACGACCACGAGGAGAACGTAGCCCAGGGGACGCACCGGTGGGCATCGCGACCGGGGCCCATCGCGGGGCTCGCCGGGGGTTCCAGCAGGACGGAGGGGGTCGCCACGGCCTTCGGACCGACGTGGTCCCGACCGGATGCCAGGCTCACGAAGTTGTCTACGGACCGCGGACCCCCTCCGCATCCACCACCACGGTGCAGCTCCCTGGTGACCGTGCGGACCGACCGGGAAGTGGTGCGCGACCCGTCGGCCCACCCGCTCGCGCTCCAGGACCCCACGCGCGTGCTGCTCAGGTGAACGCGGGCCAGCCTCCCGGTGACCGACGGGTGGTGTCAACCTGGGGCTGACCTGCGACGACGAGGTGTCATCGCAGGTCAGCGAGCATGCGCTGGGCTCGCAGTTCAGCGGACGAATTTCCGGGCGATCGGCGTGTCGTGCCACGACACGCCGCACAGATGCGCTAACCCTCCGACCACTGTCGGTCAGGCGGGGTCGGGGCCGGGCACGACGACCGTGCCCCGGGCCGTGGTCGCGACGAGCGGCGGGTCCACGGGCCGGCTCGCCCCCGGCCGCTCGGCCGTCGGCTCGCCGCGCGCGACGACGCTCAGCACGAGGTCGAGATCTCGCGAGCGTCGGCCGACCCGCACGAGCTCGGCGCGCACCTCGACGACGTCGCCGGCCCGCACCGGGGCGTGGAAGCGCACGTCGGCGTAGCCCGCGAAGAGCCCCTCGTCCCCGTCGGTGCGGATGCACATCTCCGTGGCCACGTCGCCGAACAACGCGAGCCCGAACGCACCGTCGACGAGGCCTCCGGCGTAGTGGGCGTGGCCGTGGTCGACGTAGCGCCGGTGGACGACGAGGGTGCCGACCCGGGGGTCCTCCCCCGCGACCGCGTCGACCCGGCCGCTCACGCCGCGCTCCGCACGTGGTGGACCAGGTAGCTCGCCACCTCGGCCGGGGTCGTGCCGCGGGCGAAGATGCGGTCGACACCGAGCTCGTCCGCCATCCGCTCGTCGAAGCGGGGACCGCCGACGACGAGGAGGGGCCGCCGCTCGGGAGCACACGCCTCGCGGAACGCCGCCGACATCTCACGGGTGTTGAGCAGGTGGGCGTCGCGCTGGGTGACCACCTGCGACACGAGCACCGCGTCGGCCTGCTCGGCGAGGGCGACCTCGACGAGGCGTGGCACCGCGACCTGGGCGCCGAGGTTCACCACCTTGATCTCACGGTGGTACTCCAGGCCCTTCTCCCCCGCGAAGCCCTTGATGTTGAGGATGGCGTCGATGCCCACCGTGTGGGCGTCGGTGCCGATGCAGGCGCCGACGACGACGAGGCGACGGCGCAGGCGCTCGCGGATCGCCAGGTCGACCTCCTTCGACCCGAGCAGCGGGTAGTCACGCTCGACGACCTCGACGGCGCCGGTGTCGACGAGGTGGCGGACCTTGCCGTAGACCACGAAGAAGGTGAAGTCGGGCCCCATGGGCTTGGCGTGCACCACCATCGCGGGATCCATGCCCATCTTCCGGGCCAGCTGCTCGGCGGCTCCCTCGGCGACCTTGTCGTGGGGCAGCGGCAGGGTGAAGGAGACCTGCACCATGCCGTCACCCGTGGTGTCGCCGTAGGGACGCACGAGGCGGCCCTCCCGTGCGGGAGCCGCGCCCGGGGCAGGTGCGGCGGGGACGGGGGCGGCGGGGACAGGGGCGGCGGGGACAGGGGCGGACAGCTGCGTCATGCGGGTTCCTCCTCGAGCAGCTCGGTGGCGGGGTTGTGGTAGTCCGCGGCCCGCTCGGCGACGCCGTCGAGCCCCCGGCCGCCGTCGGCCGGTCGCCGCATGAGACCGAACGTGCCGTCGGCGATGGCGTCGAGCAGCCCGTGCTCGTGGTCGCAGATGCGCTCCATGAGGTCGATGGACTCGTCGAGCACCTGGTGCGCGCGCCGCACGATGACGCCGTCGGGCGCCGGGTGGAAGTCCTCGTGCAGCCGGCCGGCGGCCTCCATCACGTACCGGACGTTCTGCAGCGCGAGGTCGCGGTCGGAGAGGAACGGGGTGACGACGGCCTCGGTCATCATGCCGACGAGGAGGATCCCCTGGCCGGTGAGCGCGCCCGCGAGGTTGAAGAACCCGTCGAGCAGGTATCCCCGGAACACGTCGCCCGTCATGTGCCGCGTGGGGGGCATCCACTTGAGCGGCGCGTCGGGGAACAGCTCGCGTGCGAGCAGGGCGTGCGCCAGCTCGAGCCGGAACGAGTCCGGCACCGCCGGGTCGATCTCGAACGCGTGGCCGAGGCCCAGCAGGTCGTCGGAGAGCCCGGCCTCCCGGGCGAAGTACTCGTTGAGCAGCTGGCTCGTCGTCACCGTGTGCGCGGCCTCGATCGCGTCGGCCGTCGTCAGGTAGTTGTCCTCACCGGTGTTGATCACGATGCCGGCCCGGGCGTGGACCTGGCGGCTGAAGCGCTGGTCCACGAAGGTGCGCACCGGGTTGATGTCGCGGAAGAGGATCCCGTACATGGAGTCGTTGAGCATCATGTCGAGCCGCTCGAGGCCCGCCAGCACCGCGATCTCCGGCATGCACAGCCCGCTCGCGTAGTTCGTCAGCCGCACGTAGCGGCCCAGCTCCCGGCTGGTCTCGTCGAGCGCGGCGCGCATGAGCCGGAAGTTCTCCTGCGTCGCGTAGGTGCCCGCGAAGCCCTCCCGCGTGGCGCCCTCGGGGACGTAGTCGAGCAGGCTCTGGCCGGTGCTCCGGATGACGGCGATGACGTCGGCGCCCTCGCGCGCGGCGGCCTGCGCCTGGGGGATGTCCTCGTGGATGTCGCCCGTGGCGACGATGAGGTAGATCCACGGCTGGCGCGGTGCGTCGCCGATGGTCGCCAGCAGGTGGTCGCGCTCGGCCCGGCGGGCGTCGACGCGCGCCAGGCCGCGGCCGACCTGCTGGCGCGCGGCCGCCCGTGCCCGCGCCGCCTCGGGTCCGGTCGGCAGCCGGAAGCGCACGGAGCCCGCCGCCGCCTTCTGCGCCAGCACGCCCACGTCGTCCGCCTCCCCGCGCACGAGGGCGTCCCACACGGGCAGCGCGACCCCGTGCGGGAGCGCGTCGTCGCCGAGGTCGGCCTGCACCGCGTCGAGGAGGAGGTTCGCCCAGGGCGTGCCGTCGGGGTCCGCGCCGGCCAGGCCGGCGAGACGCAGCGTGGCCCGCTCGACCGCCACGGTCGTGTGCGCCCTCGCGAGCTCGACCACCGGTGCGCCGACGCGCGCGGCGAAGGCCCGGGCGCGCCGTACGGTCTCCTCGGGGAGGCCCAGCTTGCCGGTCACCGGTGGCCCCCGCGGGCCTCGACGAGGGCGCGCGCCGCGGGGTGGCGGCGCACGAGGTCGAGGGCGTACGCCGCGTGTCCCGGCACGTAGCCGTTGCCGATGAGCATCGTGACGTCGGCGGCGAGGCCCTCCGCGCCCAGGGCGGCGGCGGTGAAGGACGTCGCCATCGAGAAGAAGACGACGGTGCCGCCGTCGGCGGTGGCGAGCACGGCACCCCCCTCGCATCCCGGGACGTCGACGCAGACGACGGTGACGTCGGCTGGCCCGCCGCCGGACGTCACCGCGTCCCGGAGGGCGAGGGGGTCGCGTGCGTCGGCGACGACGACGGCGTCCGCGAGACCGCTCGCCTCCAGCGCCTGCTGCTCCGCGGCGTGCGGGACGACGCCGATGGTGCGCCCCGCCCCGGACTCGCGGGCGGCGGCCAGGGAAAGCGAGCCGGACTTGCCCGCGCCGCCCACGACCGCCACGACCGGCGGGGCGCCGTGCCGTGCGAGGTGCTGCTCCACCATCCGCCGGGTGAGGGCCGGCGCACCGCAGACGTCGAGCACCGAGAGCGCCAGGGCGGCCGGCAGGTCCGCGGGCAGGCGCGCCACGACCGACCGGCCGAAGAGGATGGCGTGGCCCGCGGTCGGCACCTGCTCGCCGGCGCCGTCCCACCGCTCGAGCCCGTCGGTCAGGGTCAGCGGGGTGAGGCTCAGCGAGACGAGGGTGGCGACGCGGTCGCCGACGGCGAGGCCGAGGGGCGAGTCGGGCCCGACCTCCTCGACCGTGCCGAGCAGCATGCCGCCGGACCCGGTGACCGGGTTCTGCATCTTCCCGCGCTCCCCCACGATGGCGAGCACCGTGGCGCGGAGGGCGGCGACGTCGAGGACGCCCCGGCCGTCCTGCCCGTCGGCGGTGTGCTGCTCGCGCAGCTGGCGGTAGGACGCCGCGTCGAGGTTGAGGCGCTCCACCCGCAGGCGCACCTCGTCGGACCAGAGGTCGGCGCGGGCGTCGAGCCGGTGCGCGGCCTGCGGCAGCACCAGCGGGCGGTCGAGCACGCGGTGGACGCCGACCGGATCGGCGGTCCCGGCGCTCACCTCGCTCTCGACCGGAGCCTGCACGACGGGAACGGTCATTCCTTCTCCTCTGGGCTGCCCTCGACCGAAGGATTTGCGGTCGCGGTGTCGACATGACGCAGAACCTCCACCTACTGTGGCATGGTTCACGCCACGCGGGCAATCGTCCGCGCCGACGCGACGCCGCGAGATCCGCGCTCACGTCGCCCACCACCGAAGGAGTGCCATGAGCGTCGACACCTCGATCACCCTGGCGACCGGGCAGCCGTACCCCTACCGGCGCGCCGCGCTGGTCGAGCCGGACTGGCGACGCTTTCCCGGCTGGCGGGACGTGACCGAGGCGGAGTGGCGCTCCGCGCAGTGGCAGCGGGTGCACTGCGTGAAGAACGTGAAGCAGCTGCGGGAGCTCGTCGGCGACCTGCTCGACGCGTCGTTCTTCACCGACCTCGAGCGCGACCAGGCCGAGCGGGCCACGATGTCGATGCTCCTGCCGCCGCAGATGGTGAACACGATCGCGCCGGACGTGGCGCCCGCCGGTCCGGGCTCGTTGACGGAGGCCTGGCTGCGCGACCCCGTGCGGCACTACATGCTGCCCGTGTTCTCGGACCGCCGGGCCGACTGGCCCTCCCACCCGCAGGCGAGCCGCGACTCCCTCCACGAGCACGACATGTGGGCGACGGAGGGCCTGACGCACCGCTATCCCACGAAGGTGCTGGCGGAGGTCGTGCCGACCTGCCCCCAGTACTGCGGGCACTGCACCCGCATGGACCTGGTCGGCAACTCCACGCCGACGATCACCAAGCTGAAGTTCGCGGCCAAGCCCGCGGACCGGCTCGAGGACATGCTGGACTACCTGCGCCGTACGCCGTCGGTGCGTGACGTCGTCGTCTCCGGCGGCGACGTGGCCAACCTCCCCTGGCCCCGGCTCGAGGCGTTCCTGGCGGCCCTGCTCGAGATCGAGAACGTGCGGGACATCCGGCTCGCGACGAAGGCGCTCGTGGGGATGCCGCAGCACTGGCTGGGCGACGACGTGCGCGCCGGCGTCGAGCGCGTCGCCCGTACGGCGCGGGACCGGGGCGTCGCGCTGGCGATGCACACCCACGCGAACCACGCGGCATCCGTGACGCCCCTCGTCGCCGAGGCCACGCGGGCGATGCTCGACGCGGGCCTGCGGGACGTGCGCAACCAGGGCGTGCTCCTCGACGGCGTCAACGCCGATCCCCACGCGCTGCTCGACCTCTGCTTCCGGCTGCTCGACGGGGCCGGCATCACGCCCTACTACTTCTACATGTGCGACATGATCCCGTTCGCCGAGCACTGGCGGGTCTCCGTCGCGGACGCGCAGCGGCTCCAGTCGGCGATCATGGGCTACCTGCCGGGCTTCGCCACGCCGCGCATCGTCTGCGACGTGCCGTTCGTGGGCAAGCGCTGGGTGCACCAGGTCGCGTCGTACGACGAGGTGCGGGGCATCAGCGGCTGGACGAAGAACTACCGCACGACGCTGGAGCAGGACGACCCCGAGGCGCTGGAGCGGCACTACTCCTACTACGACCCGATCCACACGCTGCCCGTCGAGGGCCAGGAGTGGTGGCGGGCCCAGGTGGCGGCGTCGCTCCCGGTCTGAGACCGCGTCGGGCGTGGTCCGTCAGGACACCGTGCGGTTCTCGTAGAAGGTCGTCAGCACGATGGTGGTGCGCGTCGAGACGTTCGCGGCCGCCCGCACGCGGGCCAGGAGGACCTCCAGCTCGGCAGGGGTCGCCGTGCGCACCTTGAGGATGTAGGACTCCTCCCCCGCCACCGACCAGCACGACTCGATCTCGCCGATGCCGCGCAGGCGCTCCGGGGAGTCGTCGGGCTGCGAGGGGTCGATGGGCCGGATCGAGATGAAGGCCGTCAGCGGCTGACCGAGCTGCTCGTAGTCGACGGTCGCGCCGTACCCCTTGATGACCCCGCGCTGCTCGAGGCGCTTGACCCGCTGGTGGACCGCCGAGGTGGACAGCCCCGTCGCCCGCCCGAGGTCGGTGAAGGACATCCGGCCGTCCTGGGCCAGGAGGGCGAGGATCTTCCGGTCCGTCTCTTCCACGGCGGACACGTTAGGGCATCGCGGCCCGGATGCCCCGGGGCGCGCGGGGCGCGCACGGCCCGCTGGTCCGTGGCAGGATCGCGCCGTGCCGACCCGAACCCCGCGCCTGCTCCTGCTCGACACCGCCTCGCTCTACTTCCGGGCGTTCTTCGGGGTGCCCGACTCGATGCGGGCGGCGGACGGCACGCCGGTCAACGCCGTGCGCGGGCTCATGGACTTCGTCTCGCGGCTGACGGACGAGTACCGGCCCACCCATCTCGCCTGCTGCTGGGACGACGACTGGCGCCCGCAGTGGCGCGTGGACCTGCTGCCGACCTACAAGGCGCACCGCGTGGTGGAGGAGCGGACCGCCGACCCGGACGTCGAGGAGGTGCCCGACCCGCTGCAGGTCCAGGTGCCGATCATCCGCGACGTGCTCGCGGCGTGGGGGCTGCCCGTCGTCGGTGCGCCGGAGCACGAGGCCGACGACGTGATCGGCACCCTCGCCACCGGGGCGGGGATGCCCGTCGACGTCGTGACCGGCGACCGTGACCTGTTCCAGCTGGTCGACGACGCGGTCGAGGTGCGGGTGCTCTACACCGCCCGGGGCGTCGGCCGCCACGAGCGGGTGGACGAGGCGGTGGTGCTGGAGAAGTACGGCGTGCGCGCCGACCAGTACGCCGACTTCGCGACGTTGCGCGGGGACACCTCCGACGGCCTGCCGGGCGTCAAGGGCGTCGGGGAGAAGACGGCGGCCACCCTGCTCGGCCGGTTCGGCGACATCGCCGGCATCCGCGCCGCCGCCGAGGACCCGACGGCCGACATGGCGCCCGGGGTGCGGGCGAAGGTGAAGGACGCCGCGGCCTACCTCGACGTGGCGCCGACCGTCGTCGCCGTCGTGCGGGACCTCCCCGTGCGGGACGTGGACCTGACGCTGCCGCCCGCGCCGGCGGACCCCGACGCCGCCGCGGCGCTCACCGAGCGCTGGGACCTCGGCACCAGCGCCACCCGCCTCACCGAGGTGCTCGGGGCGCTCGACGCCTGACCCCGGGTTCCGTCGAGTTGTCACGTACGCCGCGGCTCAGGCGTCGAGATGGGTCGTACGCCGCGGCTCCGGCGTCGAGATGGGTCGTACGCCGCGGCTCAGGCGTCGAGATGGGTCGTACGCCGCGGCTCAGGCGTCGAGATGGGTCGTACGCACGGATTGATCCAGCCGGAAAGCCCAACTCGACGATCCTGCCGCGGCGTTCGACCCAACTCGACGACCCAACCGCGGCGTACGTGACAACTCGGCGCGGAGTTAGAGGGCGTCCGTACGGTGGAGCGCATGGCACGCATCGCAATCGTCGGAGGAAATGGTCAGATCGCCCGGCTGCTGCACCCCCTGCTGGTGCAGGCGGGGCACACGCCGGTGGCGCTCGTGCGCACGGCGTCCTACGCCCCTGACCTCGAGGCGCTCGGCGCCGAGGTGGGCATCCTCGACATCGAGAACAGCCGGCCCGACGACTACGCGGCCGCGTTCGAGGGCGCCGACGCCGTCGTCTTCGCCGCCGGCGGCGGACCCGACGGCAACGCCGAGCGCAAGCGCACCGTCGACCTCGGCGGCTCCCTCGGCTCCATCGCCGGGGCGCGTCAGGCCGGCGTGGAGCGCTTCGTGCAGATCTCCGCGATCGGGGTCGACCAGACGGTCCCCGACGACGCGGAGCCGGTGTGGAAGGAGTACGTCGCGGCCAAGCGCGACGCCGACAAGGCGCTCCGCGCCTCCGGCCTGCACTGGACGATCATCCGGCCGGGCCGCCTCACGGACGACCCGCCGACCGGCACCGTGACCCTCGCCCCCGAGGTCGAGCGGGGGGACGTCACCCGCGGGGACGTCGCGGCCGTCGTCGCCACCGTGCTCGACGAGCCGACCTCCGTCGGCCACCAGTGGGAGCTGGTCGGCGGCACCACCGCGATCGTCGACGCCGTCAGGTCCGCGACCGCCTGAGCCCGACCGCCAGCTCCATGCGACCCTCGCCCGGCCGAGCCGCCGGGCGGGGGTCCGTCGCGAGCAGCGCCATCGTGCGCACGTCGAACCGCTCGTCGCCGTAGCGCAGCTTGGCCCGCTCGACGCCCTCCGGCACGAAGCCCACCGCCTCCGCCACTGCCCCCGACGCCGGGTTGTTCGTGCGGTGCCCCAGCTCGAGGCGGAACAGGTCGAGGTCGGTGAAGGCCCACTCCACGACGGCCGCCAGCGACCGCCGCACGTGGCCCCGGCCGCGCGCGGCCCCCGAGCTGAAGTACGACACCCACGCCGTGCCGTGCCGCCGCGACACCGACGTGAGCGCCACGTTCGCGACCGGCACGCCGTCCGCGACCACCGCGAGCGGGTACTGCTCCCCCGCCGCCGGGTCCGGCTGCCACGCCAGCATCCGCTCGAGGCAGGCCGCCGCATCGGCGAGCGTCCGCACCGGCCACGGGTACTGCGTGTCCAGGTCCGACGACGCCGCGAAGATCTCGAGCACCGCCTCGGCGTCCTCGCGCCGCCAGGGGCGGAGCAGCAGGTCCCCCACCGGTTCAGATCTCCGCGGCGACCGTCGTGTAGGCCACGATCCCGCGGTTGAGCAGGTCGCCCGCCTCCCGCGCCGTACGACGCAGGGTGGTGCTCGTCGTCGCGGCGGCGATCTGGTCGGTCACGTCGAGGAGCTGCTTGACGACGCGCACGAAGTCGCCGGCGGGCATGCCGGTGGCCCGCAGGATGTCGTCGAGGTCGTCGCCCCGCGCCCACGCGTGGGCCGCCCAGGCGAACCCGGCGTCCGGCTCGCGCAGCTGGTCGAGCTTGTGGTGCTTCTCCAGCACGGACAGGTCGGCCCAGAGCCGACGCGTCAGGCTGACGGCCTCGGACACCTTCGCCGACGGCAGCCGCGGCCCGCGACCGTCGTCCGTGCGCCGAGCCTCGAACACCAGCACGGACAGGGCCGCCGCGAGGTCGGGTGCGTCGAGCCCCTCCCACGCGCCGAGGCGCAACGCCTCGGCCGCGACGAGGTCGAGCTCCGAGTAGATGCGCATGAGCGCGCGCCCACGGTCCGTGACCGTCTCGCCGTCGAGGTAGTCGAGCGCCTTGAGCACGTCGCTGACCCGGTCGAACTGCCGCGCGATGGTGTTGGTGCGCGACTCGATGCGCCGCCGCAGGGTGGTCGCCTCCCGGTCGAGCTTGAACCAGCGTTCCGCCCACCGCGCGTGGGTCTCGCGGTCGGGACAGGAGTGGCAGGGGTGCGCCTTCATCTCGGCGCGCAGGCGCTCGACCTCGGCGGCCACGCGCTCGGGCCCGGTCCCGTGGCCGTCGGCCCCGGCCGTCCCACCGGCACGGCCCGACCGGCCCTCCCGGGCCGGCTCGACCGGCGGGGGCGGCGGCAGGTCGCGCACGTGGTTGGTGAGGTACGCCGCGAGGTCGCGCCGCTGCTGGGGGTTGCGGCCGTCGAAGTTCTTGGGCATACGGATGCGGCTGGCGGCGCGCACGGGCTCCGGGAAGTCGATGAGACCCAGGCGCCGCGACTGCCGGCCGACGGTCACGACCGAGGGCCGGGGCTCGTCGCGGCCCAGGCCGGGATCGGTCACCACGGCCCAACCGGCGAACTTGCCGCCCGGCACCTTGATGACGTCGCCGACCTTGAGCCGGGTCAGCGAGCCCACGACGTCCTCGCGCCGGTCGCTCCGGCGCGCCCGGGACCCCTCCTTCTCGGCCTCCGACACCCGGCGGCGGAGCGCGGCGTACTCCATGAAGTCGCCGCGGTCGCAGGTCGCGGCCTCGGCGTAGCCCGCGAGCGCCTCGTCGCTCTTGTGGAGCTGCCGGGCGAGGCCCACCACCGCCTTGTCGGCCTGGAACTGCGCGAACGAGCTCTCGAGGAGCTGCCGCGAGCGGTCGCGGCCGAAGCGGTGCACGAGGTTGACGGCCATGTTGTAGGACGGCCGGAACGAGGAGCGGAGCGGGTAGGTGCGGGTCGACGCCAGGCCGGCGACGTCCGTCGGGTTCATGCCCTGCTGCCAGACGACGACCGCGTGGCCCTCGACGTCGAGCCCGCGGCGACCCGCGCGGCCCGTCAGCTGGGTGTACTCCCCCGGCGTGATGTCGGCGTGCGCCTCGCCGTTCCACTTCACCAGCTTCTCGAGGACCACGGTGCGGGCCGGCATGTTGATGCCCAGCGCCAGGGTCTCCGTGGCGAAGACCGCCCGCACCAGGCCGCGGACGAAGAGCTCCTCGACGCACTCCTTGAAGGTCGGGAGCATGCCGGCGTGGTGCGCCGCGACCCCGCGGGTCAGCCCCTCGAGGAAGGTCGCGTAGCCCAGCACCTGGCGGTCGGCGCGGGGCAGGTCGGCGCACCGCTCCTCGACGTAGGCGCGGATCTCCTTCTGCTCCTCGGCGTCGGTGAGCCAGAGGTCGGCGTCGAGGCACTGCGAGACGGCCGCGTCGCACCCGGCCCGGCTGAAGATGAAGGTGATGGCGGGCAGGAGCCCCTCGCGGTCGAGGCGCTGGACCACCTCGGCGCGGCTGGGGATCCACATGCGCCGGCCGTTCCCGACGTCGCGGCCGCGCCCCGCGCCCCCGCGGCCCTGGCTGCCGCCGTGGCGCTGGCCCTTGGGCGTGCGGCGGTCGCGGATCCGGCTGCTCGCCCAGTCGTCCCGGGCGATCTTGAGCAGGTGCGGGTTGACCTTCGCGCCGTCGCCGGCGAAACCGGCGCTGGCCGCCTCGTCGCTCCGCGCGAACAGGTCGTGCAGCTGCCGCCCCACGATGACGTGCTGGAAGAGCGGGACGGGACGGCGCTCCTCGACGATCGTCGTCGTGTCGCCGCGCACCGTGGCGAGCCACTCGCCGAACTCCTCTGCGTTGGACACCGTCGCCGACAGCGAGACCACCACCACCGACTCGGGGAGGTGGATGATGACCTCCTCCCAGACGGCACCGCGGTTGCGATCGGCCAGGTAGTGCACCTCGTCCATCACCACGTAGCCGAGCTCGGACAGCGTGCGCGACCCGGCGTAGATCATGTTGCGCAGCACCTCGGTCGTCATGACGACGATCGGCGCCTCGCCGTTGACCGCGTTGTCGCCGGTGAGCAGACCGACGCGGTCCGCGCCGTACCGGTCGACGAGGTCGTTGTACTTCTGGTTCGACAGCGCCTTGATGGGCGTCGTGTAGAAGCACTTGCGGCCCTCGGCCAGCGCCAGGTGCACCGCGAACTCGCCCACGACCGTCTTGCCGGAGCCGGTCGGGGCCGCGACGAGCACGCCGCGGCCGTCCTCCAGCTCGCGGCAGGCGCGCAGCTGGAAGTCGTCGAGGCCGAACGAGAAGCCCGCCGCGAAGTCGTGGAGCAGCGGGTGCGACTGGGACTTGCGGAACGCGGCGTACCGCTCGGCGGCGCTCGGCTCGGCGGTGTCGGACCGGTCGGTCATGGGCAGCCCCTTCAGGCGATCACCGTGAGCGCCGCGGGAACGGCGGTCACGGTCAGCGGCAGGGAGCCCAAGGGCTCCCCGTCCGCGTAGGCGGTGATGTCGGCGGCGGCGATCGTCGCCGACCGGACCCGGTGGTGCTCGTAGGCCGGGTGGGTGGTGTGGGTGCCGCGGTAGAGGTGCGGGAACGCCCGCACGAGACCGCGGCGGTCGAGCGAGCGCACGACCACGACGTCGAGCAGCCCGTCGTCGGGCTCCGCGCCCTCGGTGATGCGCAGCCCACCGCCGAACGACGAGGTGTTGCCGACGGCCGCGAGCACGCCCTCCACCGTACGCACGCGCCCGTCGAGCTCGAGCGTGTACCGCCGCGGCGCGAGGCTGCGGAGCTCGACGGCGGTCGCCGCGACGTACCGCAGCGGCCCCCGCGGCCAGGTCATGGCGTCGGCCCGCTCCGCGACGAGGGCGTCGAAGCCGCACGCCACGACGGTGGCGACGTAGCGGTCACCGACCCGCGCGACGTCGAGCGTACGGCGCGGGCCCGCGATGATCCGGTCCGCCGCCGCCACCGGTGCGGTCGGCAGGCCGAGCTCGCGCGCGAGGTCGTTGCCCGTGCCGGCCGGCACGACCCCGAGCGGGATGCCCGCCGGCACGACGTGCTGCAGCGCGAGGTGGACCGTCCCGTCGCCGCCGCATGCGACGAGGGCCTCGACGCCGTCGGCGACGGCCGCGCCGGCGAGACGCCGTGCCTCGTCGACGTCGCGACCGACCAGGTCCACGACGTCGAACCCGGCGTCGCGCAGGCGGGGCAGGACCACCGAGCGCGCGCGGGCGCCCCGGCCGCGACCCGCGCCGGGGTGGGTCAGGAGGGCGATCCGCCGCACCGCCGCCTCAGATCGGCGACGGTTCGTCGGGCGACAGCCCGGAGTACGGCGACCGCGCGGCCTTGCGCTTGTCGAGGACCCGCGCGATGACCTCCGAGACGCCGACGAGGGCACACATGGGGAGCGCGAGGAAGAGCATCGTGAACGGGTCGGTCGAGGGCGTGGCGATGGCCGCGAAGACGAAGATGCCGATGACGAACCACGGCCGGTACTGCCCGATGACCCGCCCCGGCAGCAGGCCGGTCAGGTTGAGCAGGATGAGGAAGACCGGGATCTCGAAGGAGATCCCGAAGACCAGCAGCGTGCGCACCAGGAACGAGAAGTAGTCACCGAACTCGACCAGGTTGGTGAGGTCGGCCTGGGTGAACCCGATGAGGATCTCGAGGCCCTTGGGCAGCGTCAGGTAGCCCACCAGCACGCCGATCATGAAGAGCGGACCGGCGAACGCGGCGAAGACGCGGCTCCACTTGCGCTCGTGGGCGTGCAGCCCCGGGAGGATGAACGACCAGATCTGGTGCAGCCAGTACGGGCTGGTCACCACGAGGGCGGCCATGCCGCAGAGCTTGAGGTAGAGCACGAGCGGCCCACCGACGCCGGCGATGGTCGCCTGGGTGTCGGTGCCACCGCCGAGCCGCTCCGCCGCCTGCTTGTAGGGGTCGAAGACGAGCGCGAAGATCTGGTCGAAGAAGAAGAGCGCGACGACCAGAGCCACGACCCAGGCGGTGACGGCGCGCATCACGCGACCGCGCAGCTCCCGCAGGTGGTCGGAGAGCGCCATGCGGCCGTCGTCGCCGACGGAGTGGACCGGGCGGACCGAGTAGAAGCGCAGGAGTCCCTTGATAGCCACGGAGGACGGTGCGGAGGTCAGCCGTTGGTGGTGTCGCGACGCTCCTGGCGCACGGCCTCGGCGTCCTCCACCTGGCGGGCCTCGAGCGGGCGCGTGGCGGGGTCGGCGGCGGTGCCGCGGTCCTTCGCGTCCTTCTCGTCGTCGTCGTCGATCAGACCCTTGGTCTCCGACTTGAAGATGCGGAGCGCCTGGCCGGTGCCGCGGGCGAGCTCGGGGAGCTTCTTGGCGCCGAAGAGCAGCACGATCACCAGGATGATCAGGACGAGCTCCCACCCTCCCGGCATGGCGATGAGTGGCTGGACCACGATGTTCCTCACAGACTGTCGGAGACGGCTCGTCCACTGTACGCGACGTCAGGCGTACAGGCTGAGCGTCTCCTGTGCACGGGCGGTGAACGCCGAGGCGAGCTCGGCGGGGGCCAGCACCGACACGTGCGGGGCGTGCCGCGAGACCAGCCGCACCAGCCACCGCGGGTCGACGACGTGGAGGTCGACCTCCGACCGGCCGTCGGCGCGCTCGCGCTGCGCGACGACGGGGAGGTAGTCGGGCAGCCAGCGCACCTCGGCGTCGAGGAGCAGCGTCGCCAGCGGGCTGTCGGCGGGCGGCACGAACGGCTCGAACGTGGCCTCCGCCTGCGTCGCCCCGGCGCCCGTCGCGGTGGCGTCGGCCCGGACGCGCACGGCCGAGTCGAGCGTGCGGGCCTCGACGATGCGGTCGACGCGGAAGGTGCGCGGCGCGTCGGCGGCGTGGCACCAGGCGTCGAGGTAGGCGACGTTCCCGTGCTCGGTGACGAGGTGCGGGTCGACCGTGCGCTCGACGACCTCGTCGCGCGACGGCACGTGGTAGCGCAGCAGCACCTGCCGCTCGGCGGCCACCGCCTGCTCCAGCTGCGCCCGCACGTCGGCGGCCGGGTCCACGCCCGAGCCGTCCTCCCCCGCGTCGATCGCCGCCTCGTCGCCGAGGGCGGCCTCCAGCTTGTGCAGCACCCGGTCCACGACGTCCCGGGCGTCGGCCTCCGCTGACCCGCGTACGACGCGGAGCGCCACCACGAGGGCGGAGGCCTCGGTCGGCGAGAGCCGCAGCGGGCGGTCCAGGTAGTCCGCGTTCGACATGCGGATCAGCCGGTCGCCGTCCGGCTGCACCAGCGCCGAGATGTCGACGTCGATGAGGTCGTCCGGGTAGCCGCCGGGCAGGCCGCACATGAAGAGGACGTGGAGGTCCTTGACGATCTGCTGCGGGGTCAGCCCGAGGTCCCGCGCCGCCTCCTCGACGTGCACGGTGCCGCGCGCGTTGAGGTAGGGCACCAGGGCGAGCATGCGGCCGACCTGCTCGCGGGCGCCGGTGCCGGTGGTGCTCATGCGGGCTCCTCCTCGGGACGGTCCGTCGGGTCGAGCGCGGCGCGCAGGGCCGCCACGACGTCGTCACGCAGGGCGGGCGGGCCCTCGACGACGACGTCGGGTCCGTGCTCGAGCACGAGCCGCAGCGCGACGGGACCCGACCAGGGCAGCGTGACGCGGTCCCACCCGTCGGTGCCGTCCGGCCCGAGCACGCCGGGCTCGGTGCTCGTGGCGTCGCGCCGCAGCGCGAACCCGACCCCGCGGCGTACCAGCAGCACCGCGGGGTCCCCCGTCGGGGGCGCGGGCCGCAGCCGCCGGGCGACCTCGGAGACGTCCACGCCGGCGGGGGGCACGAAGGCGTCGCGGCGCCCCACGGCGCGCGCGGTGCCGACGATGCGCGACAGCCGGAACACGCGCTCGGCGTCCCGGTCGGTGTCGAGACCGACGGCGTACCAGCGGCTGCCGTAGCGCACGAGGCCCCACGGCTGGAGGTGACGGCGGGTCGGCGTCGCGTCGCGACGTCCCCGGTAGTCGAACTCGACCGCCGTGCGGGAGTGCACGGCCTCGACCATCACCTCGAACGAGGGCTCCTCCGCACCGACGCGCGGCACGGCGACGCCGAGGTCGGCGGCGTCGATCGACTCGGCCGCCTCGGTCTCGGGATCGCCCTCCGATCCGCGCCGGGCTGCCGTCAGCTTGCGCAGACCGGTGCGTGCGGCGTCGGACAGCCGGGCGCTCTGCCAGACCTGCGTCGCGACACCGAGCACCGCCGCCTCGTCCGGCTCCAGGGCGATCTCCGGCAGCGCGAACTCCGCGGCCGGCACCCGGTAGCCCAGCTCGTCCTCGAAGAGCGGGTCGAACGACCCGACCTCGACCGGTACGCCGAGCCCGCGGAGCTCGTCCTTGTCGCGCTCGAAGGCGCGGTCGAACGCCGCGTCGCCGAGGTCGGCGTAGAGCTCCGCCCGGATCCGTGCCTTGGAGACGAAGCCCCGCTGCACGAGCAGCATGATGAGCAGCTTCATGAGCCGCTCGCTGCGCCGTCCGCTCATGGCCGGGTCATCGGATCGCGCGTCGCGTCACTCGGTGGCCGGCGCGCTCGGGTCGACGGGCGCCTCGGTCGACTCCGTGGCGGCCGGGTCCGTGGTAGCCGGGTCCGTGGCCGCCGGGTCGGTCGGCTCGGTCTCGGCAGGCGCCTCGGGGAGCACGACGGATCCGAGCACGTCGACGACGAAGTAGAGCGTGTCGGTGCCCGAGATGCCCGCCTGCTCGTTGCCCGCCTCGCCGTAGCCGAGCTCCGGCGGGATCCCGAGCACGACGCGGGTGCCGGCCTTGAGCCCGACGAGCGCCTCGTTCCAGCCCTCGATCACACCGGCGTTCGGTCCGCCCACCACGAAGGCGCGCGGCAGACCGCCCGAGTAGGACTCGTCGAAGGGCGCCTCGCCGCCGAAGGTCTGACCGAGGTAGTTGGCGACCAGCAGCGCACCCTCCTCGACGACGGGGCCGTCACCCTCGACGAGCGTGGCGACCTGCAGCTCGTCGGTCGGCTCGGCCGCTCCCTCGAAGTCGAAGCCGGTGACCTCGTCGCCGCTCTCCACGAGGGTCGGCAGACCCTCGGGGGCGGCCTCCTCGGTGCCCTCCGGGCCGTCGAGGGCCACGGCGAGGACGTCGATGACGTAGACGACGGGGTCGCGGTTGCCGATGCCGATGTTCGCCTGGCCGTCGCCGCCGAACGCGTTCTCGTAGTCCGACACCACGACGACCCGCGACCCGGCCTTCACGCCCTCGAGGCTGTCGGCGATCGACGCCGGCATCGCGTTCGTGAGCGGGTCGAGCAGCAGGGACGCCGCCGTCTGCTGGAGCGCGGCAGCGACCGTGGTGGACGGCGCCTCGGAGGACACGGGCACGATGCCCGGGTCACCGAACTCGTAGGTCGAGAAGGCCTCCTGGCCCGTGATGCCGTTGCCGATCCACGCCTGGAGGACGACGTCGGAGCCCTCCTCGACGGTCTGGCCGTCGCCCTCGATCACGGTCTTCGAGCCGAACCCCTCGGGCGACAGCTCCCCGTCGATCTCGACCTCGGGCGCGAGCCCGAGCTCCCCGCTGACGGTGACCTGGTCGAGGCCCGCGTCCTGGTCGTCGGAGTCGCCGCACGCGGCGAGCGCGGTCAGCGGCAGGACCGCGGCGAGGAACGCGCCGGACACACGGCGGACGGACCGGGAAGTGCGCACGAGGTCACCCTTCGTCTCGAATCGGCAAGGAACCGCGGTCACCTTACCGACCCGGGTGGCGTCGCTCGGGCGGCGTACCCCCTCCGGTCACATCCCGTCGATGAGGCGCTGGACGCGCTCGTCCTCCGAGCGGAAGGGGTCCTTGCACAGGACGGTGCGCTGGGCCTGGTCGTTGAGCTTGAGGTGCACCCAGTCGACCGTGAAGTCGCGGCGGCGCTCCTGGGCCTTCTTGATGAACTCGCCGCGCAGGCGGGCCCGCGTGGTCTGCGGCGGCACCGACTTGGCCTGCAGGATCTCGATGTCGGTGGTGACGCGGGCCGCCTTGCCGCGGTTCTGGAGCAGGTAGAACAACCCGCGGTCCCGCCGGATGTCGTGGTAGGCCAGGTCCAGCTGGGCGATGCGGGGGTGGCTCATCGGCAGCCCGTGCTTCGCGCGGTAGGCCTCGATGAGCTTCCACTTGATGACCCAGTCGATCTCGGTGTCGACGAGCCCGAGGTCGTCCGACTCCACGGCCTTGATGCCGCGCTCCCAGAGATCGAGCACCCGCTCGATGAGCGGGGTCGAGATGCCGCGGCGGTCGACGAAGTCACGCGCCTTCGCGAGGTACTCCGACTGGATCTCCAGCGCGCTCGCCTCCCGCCCGTTCGCGAGCCGCACCCGTCGCTGGCCGGACAGGTCGTGGGAGATCTCGCGGATCGCACGGATCGGGTTCTCGAGCGTGAGGTCGCGCATGACGACCCCCTCCTCGATCATCCGGAGCACCAGGTCGCAGCTGGCCACCTTCAGCATCGTGGTGGTCTCGCTCATGTTGGAGTCGCCGACGATGACGTGCAGGCGGCGGTACCGCTCCGCGTCCGCGTGCGGCTCGTCCCGCGTGTTGATGATGGGGCGGCTGCGCGTCGTCGCGCTGCTGACGCCCTCCCAGATGTGCTCCGCCCGCTGGCTGACGGTGTACGTCGCACCCCGCGGCGTGTGCGTGATCTTGCCGGCACCGACGACGATCTGCCGGGTGACGAGGAACGGGATGAGGACGTCCGCGAGGCGGCTGAACTCCCCCGCCCGGCTCACCAAGTAGTTCTCGTGGCAGCCGTAGGAGTTGCCCGCGGAGTCGGTGTTGTTCTTGAAGAGGTAGATGTCGCCGGCGATGCCCTCGTCGTGGAGGCGCTGCTCGGCGTCGACGAGCAGGCCCTCGAGCACCCGCTCCCCGGCCTTGTCGTGGGCCACCAGCTCCGCGATGTCGTCGCACTCGGGCGTCGCGTACTCCGGGTGGCTGCCGACGTCCAGGTAGAGCCGGGCCCCGTTGCGGAGGAAGACGTTGCTGCTGCGGCCCCAGGAGACGACGCGGCGGAAGAGGTAGCGCGCCACCTCGTCGGGGCTGAGCCGTCGCTGCCCGCGGAACGTGCAGGTGACCCCGTACTCGTTCTCGATGCCGAAGATGCGACGGTCCATGACCGAACGATACGGCGCCCGTGGTGACGACGGGGGCGACACGACGAGTTCCGTCGCGCCGCCCCCGTTGCGAGCCCGTGGGGTGGAAGGCCCAGGTCAGGCGTCCTGCGGCGAGCCCTGCGGCACGCCCTCGGGGCCGAGCAGCGTCTCCAGCTGCGTGGCGCGCAGGCGCCGGAACTTGCGCGGCTGCACCCGGGTGCGGTCGAGGACGGCCACCTCCAGCTGCTCCACGCCGATGGACCGGTCGGCCTCCTCGCCCCGCTCGTTGCGGGAGTGCCCGAGGGCGGCCACGGCGACGCCCAGCGCGCTCGCCAGGTCCGCCCCCTCCTGGTAGTGCTCCTCCAGGTAGGCCCCCACGACGTCCGCCGCGCCGCCCATGACCGCGTAGCGGTGCTCGTCGAACACCTGGCCGTCGTAGGTCAGCCGGTAGAGCTGGTCGGCGCCCGCCGACTCGCCGATCTCGCCCACGAAGATCTCCACCTCGTAGGGCTTCTCGCCACCGGAGGAGAAGATCGCGCCGAGGGTCTGCGCGTAGGCGTTCGCCAGGCTGCGGCCGGTCACGTCGCGCCGGTCGTAGGAGAAGCCGCGCATGTCGGCGAGGCGCACGCCGGCGATGCGGAGGGACTCGAACTCGTTGTAGCGACCCACCGCGGCGAACGCGATGCGGTCGTAGATCTCCGAGACCTTGTGCAGCGCCTGGGACGGGTTCTCCGAGGCGAAGAGGATGCCGTCGGCGTACTGCACCGCCACGACGGAGCGACCGCGCGCGATGCCCTTGCGCGCGAAGTCCGCCCGGTCCTTCATCTGCTGCTCGGGCGAGACGTAGAACGGCATGCTCATCGGGCGTCCTCCTCTGCGGTGCCGGCGCCGGCGCCGGGCTGCTCCACCCGGGCGAGCGGACCGTTCGGCTGGGTGAGCCGCCCGGCGACGACCTCCTCGGCCAGGGCGTTGACCTCGGCCTCGGGCAGCCGG
Source organism: Nocardioides zeae (assembly GCF_030818655.1). Taxonomy (NCBI): domain Bacteria; kingdom Bacillati; phylum Actinomycetota; class Actinomycetes; order Propionibacteriales; family Nocardioidaceae; genus Nocardioides; species Nocardioides zeae. Next base: position 1,521,322 of record NZ_JAUTAN010000001.1, read on the forward strand.
GCACCGCCGTCGGCCGTGATCACGTGGACGATCGGGAAGATGCGCCGGGTCAGGTCGGGGCCCCCGGTCGCGGAGTCGTCGTCGGCCGCGTCGTACAGCGCCTGCAGCGCCACGAGCGCGGCGGTGCGCGCGTCGAGGTCGGTGCGGTAGAGCTTCTTGAGCGAGCCGCGCGCGAACAGCGAGCCGGAGCCCACCGCGTGGAACCCGTTCTCCTCACCCCGGCCGCCGACGACGTCGTAGCTGAAGATGCGTCCCTCACCGCTGTCGACGTCGAAGCCCGCGAACAAGGGCACGACGGCCAGGCCCTGCATGGCCAGGCCGAGGTTGCCGCGGATGAGGGCGGAGAGCCGGTTCGCCTTGCCCTGCATCGAGAGCGTCGTGCCCTCGATCTTCTCGTAGTGCTCCAGCTCGAGCTGGAAGAGCCGCACCATCTCGACCGCGAGACCCGCGGTGCCGGCGATGCCGACGCAGCTCAGCTCGTCGGCCGGGAACACCTTCTCGATGTCGCGGCTGGAGATGATGTTGCCCATCGTCGCCCGGCGGTCGCCCGCCATGAGGACGCCTCCGGGGAACGTGAGCGCGACGATCGTCGTGCCGTGCGGCGCGAGGTCGCCGGCCGAGCCGGCGGGCAGCGCCCGCCGACCCGGCAGGAGGTCGGGCGCCTGCGCCGCGACGAAGTCGGAGAAGGACGAGGAACCGGGCGTCAGGTACGCCGCGGGGAGCCGGGCACCGAGACCCTGGGCCGGCCCGTGGTGGGACTCAGTCACGCGTCACTGCCCGCCCTTCTGGATGAACGACTTCACGAAGTCCTCCGCGTTCTGCTCGAGGACCTCGTCGATCTCGTCGAGGATCGAGTCGACGTCGTCGTCGAGCGCCTCCTTGCGCTCCGCGACCTCGTTGCTCGCCTCGGCGGTGACCTCGTCGGTCTCCTCGCTCGAGGACCGGGGCTGCTTCTGCTCCTGTGCCACGACCGCACCTCCTCATCGACGGGCTCTCGGGCGCCGGGACTCCCCGACGTCGAGCCGTGGTGACGACCCTACCGACTCGACGGCGGCCGAGGGGGCTGGTCCGGCGTCAGCCGGTCAGCGCCGCGAACAGGTCCTCGGCCGAAGCGCAGCCGTCGAGCAGCCGACCCACGTGGGCCCGCGTGCCGCGCAGCGGGTCTGTCGTGGGGATCCGCTGCAGCGACTCCCGGCCGGGCAGGTCGAAGATGACCGAGTCCCACGAGGCGGCCGCGACGCTGTCCCCGAACTTCTCGATGCAGCGCCCGCGGAAGTAGGCCCGCGTGTCCTCCGGCGGCTCGTGGATCGCCGCGGCGACCTGCTCGTCGGTGAGGAGCCGCTCGATCCGACCGGCGGCCACCAGCCGGTGGTAGAGCCCCTTCTCCGGGCGGATGTCCGAGTACTGCAGGTCGATCAGGTGGAGCTTCGCGTCGTCCCAGTCGAGCCCGTCGCGCTCCTGGTACTGCCGCAGCAGCGCGTACTTCGCCACCCAGTCGAGCTCGCCCGCGCACTCGAACGGGTCGCGCTCGAGGCGGTCGAGCACGGAGCCCCAGCGCACCAGCACGTCCTTGGTCGCCGCGTCGACGTCGCCGCCGAGCCGCTCGTCGACGTACGCGTGGGCGAGCTCCAGGTAGACCCGCTGGAGCTGCACGGCCGTGAGCCGGCGTCCGTCCTTCAGCGTGACGAGGTGGGTGAGCGACGGGTCGTGGGAGACGGCGCGCAGCGCCGCGACGGGCCCGTCGACCGACAGGTCGGCGTCGATGAAGCCGTCCTCGATCATCGCCAGCACCAGCGCGGTCGTGCCGACCTTGAGGTAGGTCGACACCTCCGCCAGGTTGGCGTCGCCGATGATGACGTGGAGCCGACGGTGCAGGTCGGGATCCGCGTGCGGCTCGTCGCGCGTGTTGATGATCGGGCGCTTGAGGGTCGTCTCGAGCCCGACCTCGACCTCGAAGAAGTCGGCTCGCTGGCTGACCTGGAACCCGTGGGTGCGGCCGTCCTGGCCGATCCCCACTCGGCCGGCGCCGCAGACGACCTGCCGCGAGACGAAGAACGGCGTCAGGTGGCGCACGATGTCGGCGAACGGCGTGGAGCGCCGCATCAGGTAGTTCTCGTGGGCGCCGTAGGACGCGCCCTTGTTGTCGGTGTTGTTCTTGTAGAGCACGATCGCCTGGCCCTGCGGGAGCCCGGCCGCGAGCCGGGTCGCCTCGAGCATGATCCGCTCCCCCGCCTTGTCCCAGCGCACGAGGTCGAGCGGCGTGACGACCTCGGGGCTCGAGTACTCCGGGTGGGCGTGGTCCACGTAGAGCCGCGCGCCGTTGGTGAGGATGCTGTTGGCCAGCCCCAGGTCCTCGTCGGTGAGCAACGAGGGATCGGCCTGGCCGCGGGAGAGGTCGAAGCCGCGCGCGTCCCGCAGCGGGTTCTCCTCCTCGAAGTCCCACCGGGCGCGGCGGGCGCGCAGCGCCGACGACGCGTAGGCGTTCACGACCTGCGACGAGGCGACCATCGGGTTGGCGGTCGGCTGCCCGACCACGCTGATGCCGTATTCCACCTCGGAGCCCATGACCCGGCGCACGCTCATGCGGCGAGCGTACGCCGGGCCGGGGACGGTCCTCCTCGGCGAGGGTGGATCAGAGGTACTGGCCCGTGTTGCTGACCGTGTCGATCGAGCGGCCGGGCTCCGTGCCCTGCTTGCCGGTGATGAGCGTGCGGATGAAGACGATCCGCTCGCCCTTCTTGCCGGAGATCCGCGCCCAGTCGTCGGGGTTGGTCGTGTTGGGCAGGTCCTCGTTCTCCTTGAACTCGTCGACGCAGGCCTGCAGCAGGTGCTGCACGCGCAGCCCCTTCTGCTGGAGCTCGAGGAAGTCCTTGATCGCCATCTTCTTCGCGCGGTCGACGATGTTCTGGATCATCGCGCCCGAGTTGAAGTCCTTGAAGTACATGACCTCCTTGTCACCGTTCGCGTAGGTCACCTCGAGGAAGCGGTTCTCCTCGCTCTCGGTGTACATGCGCTCCACGGTGGCGCGGATCATGCCGTCGACGCAGGCCTGGCGGTCGCCGCCGAACTCGGCGAGGTCGTCGAGGTGCAACGGCAGGTTGGTCGTCAGGTACTTGCTGAAGATGTCGCGGGCCGACTCCGCGTCGGGCCGCTCGATCTTGATCTTCACGTCGAGCCGGCCGGGCCGCAGGATGGCCGGGTCGATCATGTCCTCGCGGTTGGAGGCACCGATGACGAGCACGTTCTCCAGCGTCTCGACGCCGTCGATCTCGCTCAGCAGCTGCGGGACGATCGTGTTCTCGACGTCGGAGGAGACGCCCGAGCCGCGCGTGCGGAACAGCGAGTCCATCTCGTCGAAGAACACGATGACCGGCGTGCCCTGGCTCGCCTTCTCCCGCGCCCGCTGGAACACGAGGCGGATGTGGCGCTCGGTCTCGCCGACGTACTTGTTGAGCAGCTCGGGGCCCTTGATGTTGAGGAAGAACGCCCGCGCGTCCGAGTCCTCTCCCGTCTTCGCCGCGACCTTCTTGGCGAGCGAGTTGGCGACCGCCTTCGCGATGAGCGTCTTGCCGCAGCCGGGCGGGCCGTAGAGCAGGATGCCCTTCGGCGGCTTCAGCTCGTGCTCGAGGAACAGGTCGGGGTGCAGGTAGGGCAGCTCGACCGCGTCCTGGATCGCCTCGATCTGCGCACCGAGGCCGCCGATCGACTCGTACGCGATGTCGGGCACCTCCTCGAGCACCAGCTCCTCGACCTCGGACTTCGGCACGACCTCGTAGGCGTAGCCCGCCCGGGAGTCGAGGAGGAGCGAGTCGCCCGCCCGCAGGGGATGCCCGATGAGCGGCTGCGCCAGCCGCACGACGCGCTCCTCGTCGGCGTTGGCGATGACGAGGACGCGCTCACCGTCGGCGAGCAGCTCCTTGTACATCACCACCTCGCCGACCTGCTCGAAGTCGAACGCGGCGACGACGTTGAGGGCTTCGTTGAGCAGGACCTCCTGGCCCTTCCGTAGCGTCTCGACGTCCACCGCCGGGCTCACCGACACCCGCAGCTTCCGCCCGCCGGTGAAGATGTCGATGGTGTCGTCGTCGTTGCGCTGGAGGAAGACACCGAAACCGGCCGGCGGCTGCGCCAGACGGTCGATCTCCTCCTTCATGCTGGTGATCTGGTCGCGGGCATCGCGCAGCGTGCTCGCGAGGCGCTCGTTCTGGCTCGTGACAGCAGCGAGCGAGCGCTGGGTGTCGGCGAGCCGGAGCTCGAGGCCGCGGTCGTCGGATGTCGACATGGTCGTCACCACCTCCTGAGGGTGATCCCGACCCTACTCGCGCGACGCGCCGATGGAAGGGAACCGACCACCAAGTGATCGAGGTCCTGCGCTCAGAGGTCGGTGCTCTCCAGCTCGATGCCCGGGGGCAGGTCGCCCGGCCGCGGACCGCTGTAGTCGGGCCCGTAGGCGCCCGGCGCCGGACGCCGCTTCTTGACCGGAGGGCGCTGGCCCGGCGCCATCCGCCGCGACGTGACGAGGAAGGCGGTGTGCCCGATCATCTTGTGGCCCGGCCGCACCGCGAGACCCTCGACGTGCCAGTCACGCACGAGCGACTCCCACGCCTGCGGCTCCGTGAAGCCGCCGTGGGCACGGAGCGTCTCGACGACCCGGCTCAGCTGGGTCGTCGTCGCGACGTACGCGCAGACGATGCCGCCGGGACTGAGCACGTCGGCCACCGCGTCGACGCACTCCCAGGGCGCGAGCATGTCGAGGATCACACGGTCCGCCCGCTCGCCGCGGCGCGGCAGTTCCTCGGCGAGGTCGCCGAGGCGGAGCGTCCAGGACGGGTGCGAGCCCCCCTCGGGGGCGCCGAAGAACTGGTGGACGTTGCGTCGCGCGACGTCCGCGAACTCCTCGCGCCGCTCGTAGCTCGTCACCGTGCCGTAGGGGCCGACCGCGCGCAGGAGCGAGCACGTGAGCGCGCCGGAGCCGACGCCCGCCTCGACGACCCGCGCGCCGGGGTAGATGTCGGCGAGGGCGACGATCTGCGCCGAGTCCTTGGGGTAGACGACCGCGGCGCCCCGCGGCATCGAGACCACGAACTCGGACAGCAGCGGGCGAAAGACCAGGTACTCCCCGCCGGCCGACGAGGGGATCGTGAAGCCCTCATCACGGCCGATGAGGTCGTCGTGGTCGAGGTGGCCGCGGTTGCTGAAGAACCGCTTGCCGGCCTCGAGGCAGAAGTTGTGGCGGCGGCCCTTCTGGTCGGTCAGGCGCACCCACTCGCCCTCGCGCAGCGGTCCGCGGTGGACGCCCGACCACGCCTCCGGGGGCACGTCGGGGGCGTCGGTCGCCGGGGCCACGGCGGGGGCGTCGATCTCGGGGGCTGCGTCGGACATGCGGCGCAGGTTATCGGTCGTCGGCGCGCAGGGCCCGATCGAGGTCGCCGGCCGTCAGGACCCCGTACGGCGCGCCGTCGGCCCCGACGAGGAGGTACTCCGCCGCGGGCCGGCGCCGCAGCGCGTCGATGAGCTCCTCGCCCGCCACGTCGACGGGCAGCCGGAGGCCGGCGTCGAGCGTGCGGGCCACCGTCGCCACGGCCGCCCAGGGGCGACGCTCGACCGGCATGCGGGCCAGGGCGGCCTCGCTGACGATGCCGACCGGCGTGCCGTCGGACCCGACGGTGACGATGCCCCCGGCCTCCTGCTCCTGCGCGCGCCGTACGGCCTCCGCGACGGAGACGTCGGCCGGCACGAGGGCCACGCGACGGGCGAGCGGCCGGGCGGCGAGCCGGGGCAGGCGGCGGCGTAGCCGGGCGTTCCCGATGACGGCGCTCGCGCCGGTCCACAGGAAGGCCGCGACCACGCCGGCGAGGACGAAGTCGATGAGGCGGGGCTGGGTGTCGAGCACCGCGGCCAGCAGCAGGGGCCACCCGAGCGACAGGACGGCGACGACGCGCCCGCTCCACCCGGCGGCGATCGCGCCGCGGAGCGGGTCGCCCGTCAGGCGCCAGACCCCGGCCTTCATGACCCGGCCGCCGTCGAGGGGCAGCCCGGGCACGAGGTTGAGCACGCCGACGAGGATGTTCGCGCCCGCGAGCGCCTCGACGGCCATGCGGAGCAGCCCGTCGGGCGTGACGAACCACAGTCCGACGGCGCCGAGGCCGACGGCGATCGACGTGAGCGGCCCGACCACGGCGATGACGAGCTCGTCGCGGGGTCGGCGCGCCTCCGTCTCCACCGCGGTCATGCCGCCGAGGAAGTGCAGCGTGATGGAGGTGACGCGGTAGCCGTAGTGCCGCGCGGCGACGGCGTGCGACGCCTCGTGGAGCAGCACCGAGAGGTAGAGCAGCACGGCGAAGGCGAGGCCCGCGACGTACTTGCCCGCGCCGAGCCCCGGCTGCACCTGCTCGATGCGAGGTGCGAGGACGACGGCGATGAGACCCGCCACGAGGAACCAGGAGCCCGAGACGAGCACGTCGCTGTCGGCGATGCGGCCGACGCGGAACGTGCCGCGGGGACGGGGAGCGCGGGGCGGCTCGTCGGTCGCGTCGCGGTCGGCTCGGTCCACGTGCCGAGGCTATCCGTCGCGCCCACGCGGGGGCGCCGTCGGCCCGACCCCGTCCTCCCGGTGGGCTGTCGGTGGTCTGTCCTAGGGTGACCCGCATGTCCTCGCCCGCCGACGCCGCCACGACGCTCGCCGCGTCGGAGGAGGTGCTCGGCACCCTGTCCCCCAGCCGGGCGGGTGACTTCCTCACCTGCCCGCTGCTCTACCGGTTCCGCCACGTGGACCGGCTGCCCGAGCGCCCCTCGCTCGACGCGGTGCGCGGCACGGTCGTCCACCGGGTGCTCGAGCTGCTCTTCGACCTGCCCGCGGTCGAGCGCACCCCGGAGCGGGCGGCGGGCATGGTGCCCGCCGCGTGGGCCGAGGTGCGGGAGCGCGAGCCGGCGGTGGAGGCGGAGTTCGCCGCGACCGGCACCACCGAGGAGGCGTGGCTCGGCACGTGCGGCACCGTGCTTGCGCGGTACTTCGCGCTGGAGGACCCGACGCGGCTCGAGCCGGCGGAGCGGGAGCTCTACGTGGAGACGCTCACCGACACCCGTCTCCTCCTGCGCGGCTTCGTGGACCGGCTCGACGTCGCGCCCGACGGCCAGCTGCGCGTGGTGGACTACAAGACGGGTCGCGCCCCCGGTGTCGGCTTCGAGGGCCGGGCGCTCTTCCAGATGAAGTTCTACGCCCTCGTGCTGCAGCGCACGCGGGGCGTCCTCCCGGCGATGCTCCAGCTGATCTACCTCGGCAGCGGCGAGATCATCCGCTACGTGCCGGACGAGTCCGACCTGCGGGCGACCGAGCGCAAGGTCGAGGCGGTCTGGGAGGCGATCAGCACCGCGCGCGCGTCGGGCCGCTGGGAGCCGCGGCCGGGCAAGCTCTGCGGGTGGTGCTCCCACCAGGCGCTCTGCCCGGCGTACGGCGGGACTCCCCCGCCGCTGCCGGCCGACTGACGGCTGCCCCGACGGCGAACCCGACGGCGAACGGGCGTCAACCCGCGTAGTCCCTGACGTTCTGCACGCGACACGCCGGCTCGGCGGGCCAGCGGGGTGCACAACGTCAGGGACTATCCCGACGAGCCGACCGGCTGCACCGTGGTGATCGCGCCCGTGGCGATCCGCTCGGCGTGGTGGCAGGCGACCACGTGGTCGGTGGGCACCCCGGGCAGGTCCACCGCGCGGGGCAGGGGCCGCTCGTCCCGGCAGCGGTCGGCCTGCACGAAGGGGCAGCGCGTGTGGAACCGGCAGCCGCTCGGCGGGTCCGCCGGCGACGGCAGGTCGCCGCGCAGCAGGATGCGTTCGCGGCGGTCCTCGACCTCGGGGTCGGGGACGGGCACGGCCGACATCAGCCCCCGCGTGTAGGGGTGGAGCGGACGGTCGTAGAGCTCGTCGGCGCCGGCGCGCTCGACGATCCCTCCGAGGTACATCACCGCCACCTCGTCGGAGACGTGCCGGACGACGGCGAGGTCGTGGGCGATGACCAGGTAGGTGAGCCCCAGCTCGGCCTGCAGGTCGGCCAGGAGGTTGAGCACCTGCGCCTGGATCGACACGTCGAGGGCCGAGACGGGCTCGTCGGCGATGATCAGCCGCGGCCGCAACGCCAGCGCCCTCGCGATCCCGATCCGCTGGCGCTGGCCGCCCGAGAACTCGTGGGGGTAGCGACGCCCCGCCGCCCGCGGCAGCCCGACCTGGTCGAGCAGCTCGGCCACCCGGTCGCCGCCCGCGGGGAGCCCGTGGGCCCGCAGCGGCTCGGTGAGGATCGTCTCCACGGACTGCCGGGGATTGAGGCTCGCCAGCGGGTCCTGGAACACCATCTGGAGGTCGCGGCGCCGGCGTCGCAGCTCCTCGCCCCTCAGGGTGGCGAGGTCCGTGCCGTCCACGCGCACCTCACCGCGGGTGACCGGGGCCAGCCGCAGGATCGCGCGACCCAGGGTCGACTTGCCGCACCCCGACTCGCCGACGAGCCCGACGGTGCGGCCCGACGGGACGGTGAGGTCGACGCCGTCGACGGCCCGGACCGTGCCCCGTCGGCCCCGCAGCGGGTAGTGCACGGCGAGGTCGCGCACGTCGAGCAGCACCTCGGTCGTCATCACAGCTCCTTCTCGCGGGGCGCCGGCGCCTCCACCGGGTGGAAGCAGCGCCGACGGCGATCCGGCCCGCCGGCCCCGGGGCCGGGCTCCAGGTCCGGCTCCAGGTCCGGGGACGTCGTCCGGCAGGTGTCGTCGGCGCGGGCGCACCGGGGGCTGAACGCGCAGGCACCGGTCCACGGCACGGTCTGGGTGGGCGAGCCGGGGATCGGCACGAGCGGCGTGCCGCGTGGGGTGTCGAGCCGCGGGATGCTGCCCAGCAGGCCCACCGTGTAGGGATGGGCGGGCGCCGCGAAGAGCGGCCGGCGCGGCGCGGACTCCACGATCCGTCCGGCGTACATGACGTTGACCTCGTCGCAGACCCCGGCGACGACGCCCAGGTCGTGCGTGATGAGCAGGAGCGCGGCGTCGCTGTCGGCGACCAGCGCGGCCAGCACGTCGAGCACCTGGGCCTGGATCGTGACGTCCAGCGCCGTGGTCGGCTCGTCGGCGATGAGCAGCCGCGGCTCGCAGGCGAGCGCGATCGCGATGAGGACCCGCTGGCGCATGCCGCCGGAGAGCTGGTGGGGGTACTCCTTCAGGCGCCGCACGGGGTCGGGGATGCCGACGCGTGCGAGCAGGTCGGCACACCGCTCCCGGCGCTCGCGGCGCGACAGGTCGAAGTGGCGTCGGAGCACCTCGTCGAGCTGGACCCCGATCGTGACGACGGGGTTGAGGGACGTCATCGGGTCCTGGAACACCATGGCGATCTCGGGCCCGCGGAGCGCCTCGCGCTGCCGCTCCCCCGTCGTCAGGAGATCCTGGCCCCGGTAGCGCACCTCCCCGGTCACCTCGACGCCGCGACGGGGCAGCAGGCCCATGATCGCCAGCGAGGTCACCGACTTGCCGCTGCCGGACTCGCCGACGAGGGCCACGTTGCGGCCGGCCGGCACGTCGAGCGACACCTGGTCCACGGCAACGACGTCGTGGTCGCGGCTGTGGAAGCGCACCCGCAGGTCACGCACGGAGAGCAGCGGCTCCTCCTCCGGTACGCCGCGGGACGGGTCGGTGGCGGTCGTCGGGGTCGTGGGGCTCGTGGGGCTCATGGGGGTCACCTCCGGGACCGGGGGTCGAGGGCCTCGCGGAGCGCCTCCCCGAGGAGGGTGAACCCCAGGGCGGTGACGGCGATGGCGATGCCGGGCAGGAGCGCGAGGCGCGGCGCCTCGTCGAAGCGCTCCTGGGCGGCGACGAGCATGCGGCCCCACTCGGCGCTGGCGACCTCCGGCGTGCCGAGGCCCAGGTAGGACAGCGCGGCCACCTCGATGATGGCCGTGGCGAGGTTGAGCGTGGCCTGCACGATCGTCGGCCCGACGGAGTTGGGCAGGAGGTGGCTCATCACGATCCGGGAGCGCCGCAGCCCCAGGGCGTTCGCCGCCAGCACGTAGTCGGCACCGGCCTGGGCGAGCATCGAGCTGCGCAGCAGGCGGGCGAACACCGGCACCTGGGCCGCGCCGATGGCGACGACGATCGCCGTGCCGCTCGTGCCCAGCACCGCGGCGATGCTGACGGCCAGGAGCAGGCTCGGCACCGCCAGCATGACGTCCACGAGCCGCATGATCGTGGCGTCGACCCACGCGCCGACGCGGCCGCCGACGGCGCCGGCCCCGCCCGCCAGGGCGCCCAGCGCGGTGCCGGCCAGGAGCCCGATGAGGGTGGACACCACGCCGTACAGCAGCGAGGTGCGCGCGCCGTACACCAGCTGGGTGGCCATGTCGGCGCCGTACCGGTCGAGCCCGAGCCAGTGCTCGGCCGACGGTCCGGGCACGTTCGTCGTGCTGACCTCCGAGGCCCACCGGGTGCTGGCCGGCTCGTAGGGCGTCAGGAGCGGCGCGGCGATCGCGACGAGCACGAAGAGGCCGATGATCGTGGCGCCCACCCAGGCGGTCGGGGTGCGGCGCAGCCGGCGCCACGTCGCGCGGCCGAGGCTGACGCCGGCCTCCTCGGGGGCGACGGGACCGACGGCGACCGGGTCGGCACCGGTCGCGGACGGGACGGGGAGACTCACGAGACCCTCACTCGGGGATCGACGACGCCGTGGAGCACGTCGACCAGCAGGTTGATGAGGCAGTAGACGAGGGCGATGAACAGGATGAAGCCCTGCAGCACCGGGTAGTCCCGGTCGGTGATCGCGCTGAACAGGTAGGACCCGATGCCGTTGAACGAGAACACCGTCTCCGTGAGCACGGCCCCCGAGAGCAGCAGGCCGGCCTGCAGGCCGATGGTGGTCATCACCGGCAGCAGGGCGTTGCGCAGCACGTGGCGCCGCGAGATCGTGCCGGCGGCGAGGCCCTTGGCCCGGGCCGTGCGCACGTGGTCCTCGTCGAGGACCTCCGCCACCGAGGCCCGCGTGATGCGCACGATGATGGCGAGCGGGATCGTGCCCAGCGCGATGCCGGGCAGCACGAGGTGCACCAGCGCGTCCCACGCGGCGTCCCACTCGCCCGTCAGCAGACCGTCGAGCACGTAGAAGTTGGTCACGTGGGTGGCGTCCAGCCGCGGGTCCTGGCGCAGCCCCGAGGGCAGCCAGCCCAGCCAGTTCGCGAACACCAGCTTGAGGAGGATCGCGAGGAAGAAGACGGGCGTGACGACCCCGAGCAGCGAGCCCGACACGACGGCGCTGTCGACCAGCCCGCCCCGGTGCCGCGCCGCGAGGTAGCCCAGCGGGACGCCGAGCACGACGGCGAACAGGAGCGCCGCAACCGCGAGCTCGAGGGTCGCCGGGAAGTACTCGAGGAACGACGTCGTGACGGGGCGCCCGGTCTGGATGGACGTGCCGAGGTCACCCCGGAGGAGCGCGCCGACGTAGACCCCGTACTGCTCGAGGACCGGCCGGTCGAAGCCGTAGAGCTCGTTGACGCGGGCGACGCCGGCGTCGGTGGCACGCTCCCCGAGGAGAGCCCGGGCGGGATCCCCGGGGAGCGCGCGCACCCACGCGAACAGCAGCACGGACAGCCCGACCAGCACGGGCACCATGAGGAGCAGGCGCCGGGCGACGAAGCGGAGCATGGTCGCGAACCGTCAGTCGGCGATCTCGACCATGTTCCAGACCTCGTCCTGCACCGGGCTCGCCTCGTAGCCCTCCACGTTCTCGGCGAACGCCAGCGACGGCACCGGGCTGGCGAGCGGGACGCCGGGCAGGAACTCCATGACGTCCCGGTTGACCTGCTCGTAGAGCGGCCGCTGCTCGTCCGTCGTGGTCAGGGCGCGGGGCGCCGCCACCTCGGCGAACAGCTCGGCGTTGTCGAAGCCCCACTCGAGGCTCTGCTGGCCGAAGAAGACGCCCAGGAAGTTGTCCGGGTCGTCGTAGTCACCCGTCCACCCCAGCAGGTGGATGCCGTGGTCGGGGGTGTTCTGCACCTGCTCGAGGTAGTCCGTCCACTCCGCGGCGACGGGCTCGACCGTCAGGCCCACCGCCTCCAGCTGGCTCCGCACGATGTTGAACGTGTCGTCCGGCTGCGGCATGTAGGGCCGGCTGATGTTCGTCGGGTAGTCGAACGTGATGGTCGTCCCGGCGACCCCGGCCTCCTCCAACAGCTGGCGGGCCAACTCCGGGTCGTACTCGTAGGTGGGCACGTCCGCGGCGTACCCGTCCACGAGCTCGGGGACGAACTGGTCGGCCGGCTCGGTGCCGTCCGGCATGGAGGCCGAGATCACGGCTTCCTTGTCGATCGCGTGCGCGATGGCCTGGCGCACCCGGACGTCGTCGAACGGGGCCTGCGCCTGGTTGAAGGCGAGGTAGAGGATGTTGAACGCGGGCCGGTTCTCGATGGTGAAGCCGTCCTCCGCCAGTGACTCCACGTCGGCCGGGCCGACGAGGTCGAAGCCGTCGATCTCGCCGTTGCGCAGGGCCTCCGCGCGCCCGCGGGCGGTGTCGATCTCGACGATGACCACCTCGTCGACCTTGGCGGCCTCGCCCCAGTAGTCGTCGTACGGCGCCAGGCGCACCTCGCCGCTGCCCTGGTTCCACGAGGTGAGCTCGAACGGGCCGGTGCCGGTCGGGTGCTCCGTGCCGTAGGCGGAGGTGAGCACCGACGGGGACGCGTCGTCCTGGTACTCCTCCAGCGCCGCCGGGCTCTGCATCGCGAAGGCCGGCAGCGACATGGCGGCGATGAAGCCGGCGAACGGCGCGTCCAGGGTGATCGTGGCGGTGAGCTCGTCGTCGGCGGAGCACCCCCCGTAGATCGCGCTCTCGGCCGCCGGGCCGGTCGCGAACCCGCGGAAGAGCTTGCCGTAGTAGTACGCCTTGTCGTCCGTCTGGTTGACCTCCGGCGTGGCCGCCCACCGCTCGAAGTTGGCGCAGACGGCCTCCGCGTCGAACGGGGTGCCGTCGTGGAACGTGACCCCGTCCTTCAGGTCGAACGTGTAGGACAGCCCGTCGTCGGACTGCGTCCACGACTCGGCGAGCAGCGGCGCCGGCTCGACCGTGCCGGGCTCGGTGCCGACCAGGCCCTCGTAGATCTGTCTCGTGACCCGGAAGGTCTCGCCGTCGGAGGCGTAGAAGGGATCCAGGGTCTTCGGGGCGGCGGAGGCGGCGAACACGAACGTGTTGTCCTTGCCGTCCCGCTCGCTCTCCACACAACCGGCCAGGACCGAGCCGACGAGCAGCACCGCTGCCACGCCCGCGCCGGTCCGACGAATGCTCGTCGAACGCACGTCTCACCTCATGACATCACCTCTGCCGACCCGATTCGGCAGAGCGTCCGCGCAAGTTAGCCGCCGGGACGTGCCCACGTCACCAGGCAGACGGCCCTGGGGAGGTCGCGATACGGCAACGATCGTGAGTCAGGGGCGGACGAGGTCCCACAGCGCGGTCGCGTCGAGGCCCTCCAGGCTCGCCGCCTGCACGTGGCCCGGCCCCGGCGGCACGGGCACATGGTGGGGCACCGCCAGCGTCCGGCACCCGGCGGCGACCGCCGAGGCGACCCCCGTCGAGGAGTCCTCGATCGCCACGCAGTCGCCCGGCTCCACCCCGAGCAGCCACGCGGCCCGCAGGTACGGCGCCGGGTGCGGCTTGCCGTGCTCCACCTCGTCCCCGGTGACGACGGCCTCGAAGCTGCCCTCCTCGAGGGCGGCGACGACGGGCGCGGCGAACCGGCGGTACGACATCGTGACGAGCGCGCACGGGATCCCCGCGCGCCGCAGGTCGGCGAGGAGCTCCCGCGCACCGGGCCGCCACGGGATCGCCTCCGTGATGCGGGCGACGACGCCGTCGAGCAGCTGCTCCACGACCTCCGCCGCCGACAGCTCGAGACCCATCCGCGTGCGGATGTACTCGCCGGACACCAGGAGGTCGTTCCCGACGAGCTGCAGCGCGTCCTCGGTCGTCCAGGTCGCGCCGTACCGCTCCGCCATGGCGAACTCGGTCTCGATCCAGTACGGCTCGGTGTCGACCAGCGTGCCGTCCATGTCCCACAGGACGGCGGCCGGCCGCTCCCCGGGGCCGGGCTCCGTGCTCACCCTCAGTCCTCCGGGTCGTAGCCGAGGTTGGCCGACAGCCAGCGCTCGGCCTCGGGGATCGTCCAGCCCTTGCGCGCCGCGTAGTCCTCGACCTGGTCGCGGCCGACCCGACCGACGACGAAGTACTGCGACGCGGGGTGCGCGAAGTACCACCCCGACACCGCGGCGCCCGGCCACATGGCCATCGACTCCGTGAGCGTGATCCCGGTCGTCGCCTCGACGTCGAGCAGGTCCCAGAGGGTCAGCTTCTCCGTGTGCTCGGGGCACGCGGGGTAGCCCGGCGCGGGTCGGATGCCGGAGTAGCGCTCGGCGATGAGGTCCTCGTTGGTCAGCTGCTCGTCGTCGACGTGGCCCCAGAGCTCGGTGCGCACGCGCTGGTGCAGCCGCTCGGCGAACGCCTCGGCGAGCCGGTCGGCCAGCGCCTCGATGAGGATGGCGTTGTAGTCGTCGAGGTCGTCCTTGTAGGCCTTCACCCGCTCCTCGAGCCCGATGCCGGCGGTGACGGCGAAGGCGCCGACGTGGTCGGGCAGCCCCGTCTCCTCGGGCGCGACGAAGTCGGCGAGCGACCGGTTGGGCACGCCCTCGCGGTGGTCGCCCTGCTGGCGCAGGTGGTGCAGCACCGCGAGCTCGGTGGTGCGGGTCTCGTCGGTGAACAGCACCGTGTCGTCCCCGCGCCCGGCCGCCGGGAAGAAGCCCAGCACGCCGCGGGCGGTCAGCCACTTCTCCTCGATGATCCGGCCGAGCATCGCCTGGGCGTCGTCCCACAGCCGGCGCGCGGCCTCGCTGCTCGCCGGGTTGTTGAGGATGTCGGGGAAGCGCCCCTTCATCTCCCACGCGTTGAAGAACGGCTGCCAGTCGATGAACTCGACGAGCTCGGCGATCGGGTAGTCGTCGAGCACGTGGACGCCCGGCTGCGCGGGCGCGACGGGCTCGAAGGTCGACCAGTCCAGCGGCGTACGGCGCGCGCGTGCGTCCTCCAGCGGTAGCAGCTTGCGCTCCTGCTTGCCGGCGTGCCGGGTGCGCAGCGCGTCGTAGTCGGTCTTGACCTCGCCCAGGAGCTTGTCGCGGTGGGTCGGGTGCAGGAGCGCCGCCGCGACGGGCACGGACCGGGAGGCGTCCTTGACCCAGACCACCGGACCGTCGTAGCGCGGGTCGACCTTGACGGCCGTGTGGGCCCGCGACGTGGTGGCGCCGCCGATGAGCAGCGGGATGTCGAGGCCCTGGCGCTGCATCTCGGTCGCGAAGCCGACCATCTCGTCGAGGCTCGGCGTGATGAGGCCCGACAGGCCGATGATGTCGGCCTGGTGCTCCTTCGCCGCGTCGAGGATCTTCTGGGCCGGCACCATCACGCCGAGGTCGATGACCTCGTAGTTGTTGCAGGCCAGCACGACGCCGACGATGTTCTTGCCGATGTCGTGGACGTCGCCCTTGACCGTCGCCATGACGATCGTGCCGTTGGTGTCCTTGGTGGCCGCCAGCGCCGGGTCGTTGGCCTTCTCCTCCTCGATGAAGGGGATGAGGTAGGCCACCGCCTTCTTCATGACGCGGGCGCTCTTGACCACCTGCGGCAGGAACATCTTGCCCGCCCCGAAGAGGTCGCCGACCACGTTCATGCCGTCCATCAGCGGGCCCTCGATCACCTCGATGGGGCGACCGCCGCGGTCGGAGATGAGCTGGCGCAGCTCCTCGGTGTCGGACTCGACGTGGGCGTCGATGCCCTTCACCAGGGCGTGCGTGATCCGCTCCCCGACCGGGAGCGATCGCCACTCGTCGACCGCCGCCTCGGCGACCTCGCCGGAGCCGCGGTACTCCTCGGCGATCTCGAGGAGCCGCTCGGTGGCGTCGGGGCGACGGTTGAGCACGACGTCCTCGATGCGCTCGCGGAGCCGCTCGTCGACCTGGTCGTAGACCACCAGCGCACCGGCGTTGACGATGCCCATGTCGAGGCCCGCGCGGATGGCGTGGAAGAGGAACACCGCGTGGATCGCCTCACGCACCGGGTTGTTGCCGCGGAACGAGAACGAGACGTTGGAGATGCCGCCGGAGACGTGCGCGCCGGGCAGGTTCTCGCGGATCCAGCGGACGGCCTCGATGAAGTCGACGCCGTAGGTCGCGTGCTCCTCGATGCCCGTGGCGACGGCGAAGACGTTGGGGTCGAAGATGATGTCGTCGGGGTCGAAGCCAACCTCGTCGACGAGGATCCGGTAGGCCCGCGAGCAGATCTGCTTGCGGCGCTCGAGGGTGTCGGCCTGGCCGTCCTCGTCGAACGCCATGACGACGGCGGCGGCGCCGTAGCGGCGCACCAGGCGCGCCTGCTGGCGGAACGCCTCCTCGCCCTCCTTCATGGAGATCGAGTTGACGATCGCGCGGCCCTGCACGCACTTGAGGCCCGCCTCGATGACCTCCCACTTCGAGGAGTCGACCATGAGCGGCACCCGGCTGATGTCGGGCTCGGAGGCGACGAGCTTGAGGAAGCGCTCCATCGCCGCGACGCCGTCGAGCATGCCCTCGTCCATGTTGACGTCGACGACCTGGGCGCCGCTCTCGACCTGCTGGGCGGCCACCGACAGCGCGGTGTCGTAGTCGCCGTCCTTGATGAGCTTCTTGAAGCGCGCCGACCCGGTGACGTTGGTGCGCTCGCCCACGTTGACGAAGAGGCTGTCCTCGTCGACGACGAGGGGCTCCAGGCCGGAGAGCCGCAGGGCGGACCGCGGTGCCGGCACCTCGCGGGGCGTGCTGCCGGCGACCGCGCGGGCGATGGCACCGATGTGGGCCGGGGTCGTGCCGCAGCACCCGCCGACGAGGTTGACGAGGCCCGCCTCCGCGAACTCCGCGACGATGGCGGCGGTCTCCTCGGCCGCCTCGTCGTACTCGCCGAAGGCGTTGGGCAGGCCGGCGTTCGGGTACGCCGAGACGAAGGTGCCCGCCACCCGCGACAGGTCGGCGAGGAACGGCCGCATCTCCTTGGCCCCGAGGGCGCAGTTGAGGCCCACGAGGAGGGGCTGGGCGTGCTTGACCGAGTACCAGAACGCCTCGGTGGTCTGCCCCGACAGGGTGCGCCCGGAGGCGTCGGTGATGGTGCCGGAGATGATGACGGGCCAGCGTCGGCCCAGCTCCTCGAAGACCGTCTCGACAGCGAAGATCGCGGCCTTCGCGTTGAGCGTGTCGAAGATGGTCTCGATGATGACGATGTCGGAGCCGCCGTCGAGCAGCCCGTGGGTGGCGGTCGTGTAGGCCGCGACCAGCTCGTCCCACGTGACGTTGCGCGCGCCGGGGTCGTTGACGTCGGGGCTGATCGAGGCCGTCCGCGACGTCGGGCCGAGCGCGCCGGCCACGTAGCGCGGCCGTTCGGGCGTCGTGTGCGCGTCCGCGGCGGCACGGGCCAGCCGCGCCGACTCCAGGTTGAGCTCGTAGGCGAGCTCCTGCATCCCGTAGTCCGACAGCGAGATGGCGTTCGCGTTGAACGTGTTGGTCTCGATGATGTCGGCGCCGGCCTCGAGGTACTCCCGGTGGATGCCCTCGATGATTGCCGGCTGCGTCAGCGTCAGCAGGTCGTTGTTGCCGACGAGGTCGCTGGGCCAGTCGGCGAAGCGCTCCCCCCGGTAGCCCGCCTCGTCGGGGCGATCACGCTGGATCGCCGTACCCATGGCGCCGTCGATGACGAGGATGCGCTCCTGCAGGGCGCGGGTGAGCTCGGCGGTGCTGTCGGGGCGGTGCTGACGGTCCGGCACGGAATCCACTCTCCTCCTCGCTGTCCGGTTTGCGGACACCTGTGTCAGATCGTGACACTCGGCGCCGACCCGACCGAAATCCGCGACGCACCGGTGGGCGGTACCCGGTCCGGCTGCGCGGGACCGCGGACTAGGCTGGAGCGGTGATCGAGTTCGACGACGTGGAGGGTCTGGTCGACCCGGTGGTCATCGCGGCCTTCGAGGGCTGGAACGACGCCGCCGATGCCGCGAGCGGCGTGGTCGACCACCTGATGGACGTCTGGAGCGCCCGCGTGGTCGGGGCCCTGGACCCCGAGGACTTCTACGACTTCCAGGTGAACCGGCCCGTCGTGGGCACGGACGCGAACGGGATGCGCCAGCTCACCTGGCCCACCACCCGGATCGCCGTCGCCTCTCCCCCGGGCTTCGACCGCGACGTCATCCTCGTCCGCGGCATCGAGCCGAACATGCGGTGGCGCCAGTTCAGCGGCGAGCTGCTCGCCGCCTGCGACGAGCTCGGCGCCACGATGGTCGTCACCCTCGGCGCCCTCCTGGCCGACTCGCCCCACACGCGCCCCATCCCGGTCACCGGCACGGCCACGGAGCCGGAGCTCATGGACCGGCTCAAGCTCGACGAGTCGACCTACGAGGGCCCGACGGGGATCGTCGGCGTCATCCAGGACGCGTGCCAGCGCCTCGACATGCCGTCGGTGTCGTACTGGGCCGCGGTCCCCCACTACGTCGCGCAGCCGCCCTGCCCGAAGGCGACCCTCGCCCTGATCGGCCACCTCGAGGACCTCCTCGGCGTCTCCATCCCGCTCGGCGACCTCCCCGAGGACGCCCGCGCCTGGGAGCGTGGGGTCGACGAGCTCGCCGAGGAGGACGAGGAGATCGCGGACTACGTGCGCGCGCTCGAGGAGAGCCGCGACACCGCCGACCTGCCCGAGGCGAGCGGCGAGGCCATCGCGCGCGAGTTCGAGCGGTACCTCAAGCGCCGCGACGACGACGCCTGAGCGCTGTCGCCGGTCCTGGCACTTTCCCCGGTCAACCGGGGAAGGTGTCACTTAGACCATCAATGTTGATGGTCTAAGCGGCGTGTTCCCCGGTCGACCGGGGAAAGTTGGGGTTGAAATCTCAACCAGAGGTCAGAGCTGCAGGCCGAGGGCGGCGTCGACGAGCTCCCGCACGACGCGGCCCGCGTCCGGGTCGGAGGTGTCGGCCAGGCCGGCCGAGCCCAGGGTCGCCTCGGCCCAGGCCTGCACCGACGCGAGGGCGGTCGGGGCATCGAGGTCGTCGGCCAGCGCCGCGAGCACCTGCTCGACGACGGGGCCCGACGGGGCGCCCGCACCGAGCGAGACGGCCTTGCGGAGCAGGTCGAGCCGCTCGCCGGCGGCCCACAGGAGCTCGTCGGTCCACTCCCAGTCGGAGCGGTAGTGCTGGCCGAGCAGCACGAGACGGATCGCCATCGAGTCGACCTCGGAGAAGCGCAGCTGCGAGACGAAGACGAGGTTGCCCTTCGACTTCGACATCTTCTCGCCGTCGTAGGCCACCATCCCGGCGTGCACGTAGGCCCTGGCGAACCGCTGGTCCGGCACGGCCGCCTGCGCCTCGGCGGCGCACATCTCGTGGTGGGGGAAGACGAGGTCGCTGCCACCGCCCTGCACGTCGAAGGCCGACCCGAGGTGCCGCAGCGCGATCGCGGTGCACTCGATGTGCCAACCGGGACGGCCCCGACCGAAGGGGCTCTCCCAGGACGGCTCGCCCGGACGCTCGGCCATCCAGACCAGGCAGTCGAGCGGGTCCCGCTTGCCCGGACGCTCCGGGTCGCCGCCCCGCTCGCCGAAGATCTGCCGCATCGTCTCGCGGTCGGCGTTCGACACCGAGCCGAACGTCGGGTCGGACGCGACCGAGAAGTAGAGGTCGTCGTCGACGTGGTAGATCGCGCCGGTCTCGGCGAGACGCTCGATCAGCTCGACCACCCACGGGATCGACTCGACGGCGCCGACGTAGTGCGCGGGCGGGAGCACCCGCAGCGACTCCATGTCGTCACGGAACAGCTGGGTCTCCCGCTCGGCGATCGTCACCCAGTCGGTGCCCACCTTGGCGGCCCGCTCCAGGAGCGGGTCGTCCACGTCGGTGACGTTCTGCACGTAGGTCACCTCGTGCCCGGCGTTGCGCCAGGCGCGCACGAGGAGGTCGAACGCGACGTACGTCGCCGCGTGGCCCATGTGCGTCGCGTCGTAGGGCGTGATCCCGCAGACGTAGAGCCGGGCCGCACCCTGGGGGTCCGTCGGCACGAGGCGGCCGGTGGCGCTGTCGTGGAGCGACACCTGCGGGCCCCGGACGGGGAGGGACGGGACGTCGGGGGCGGACCAGGCGCGCATGGGCCCGAGCCTAGCCAACCCTCACGTCAGAACGGCGGCCAGGGGATGGCGGGCCACTCCCCCGAGGGCACGGGGAGCTCCCCGGCCGACAGGAGGGCGCGGCAGCGGTCCGCCGTGCCCGCCACCTCCTCGTCGGTGACGAGCTCCGCCAGCCGGTCGCCCAGGGCGCCGCCGAGCTCCACGACGAGGCGCTCCAGCACGGCGACCTCGTCGGCGACGAGCGGCTGCCCCGCCCAGCCCCAGAGCACCGTGCGCAGCTTGGGCTCGGTGTGGAACGTGAGGCCGTGGTCGACGCCGTACCGGTGTCCGGAGGCCATCTCCAGCACGTGCCCGCCCTTGCGGTCGGCGTTGTTGGCCACGACGTCGAAGACGGCCATGCGGCGCAGCGCGGTGGTGTCCTCGTGCACCAGCGCCACCGGCTGGTCCTGCGCGTCGAGCCCGTCGAAGACGTGGCACCACCCCGACGGCACCTCGCCGGCGGGCACGATGTCGACCGCGGACTGCTCGGGGTCGGTGTGCTGCCAGAGCTGCACCATGCCGGGGCCGTGCGGACCCTCGCGCAGGATCGTCGGGGGCACGACGTCCCACCCCGTGGCCACGGACAGCTCGTAGGCCGCCACCTCGCGCCCCGCGAGGCTCTCGTCGGGGAAGTCCCACAGGGGCCGCTCGCCCCGGATCGGCTTGTAGACCACCTCGAACCCGTCGACGTCGCCGACGAAGGTGGCGTTGGAGGCCGGCATGACCCGGCCCCGCAGGGTGAGCTCGCCCCGGGCGAACGCCGCCGGGTCCGTCACGGATCCCGCCGGCGGAACCCGTTGGCGCGCACGCAGAGGTGGCCGTCCGGATCGATGGGCTGGGCGCAGAAGGGACAGGAGGGCCGCCCCGCCTCGACGACGGCCAGCGCACGGTGCACGAACGCCCGCGCCACGCCCGCGCCCATGCGCACGAGGAAGATCTCGTCGGGCTCCGGCTCCTCGATCTCCTCCTCGGGCTGCCCGGGGGTGATCACGGCCTCCTCGGTGAAGGGGAAGACCTCGACGACGACCCGGTCGTCGGAGGGATCCCACGACAGCGTCATCGTGCCGGCGCGGAACTCCTCCTCGATCGGCTGCTCCAGCGGCGCGTCGTCGCGCAGGTCGACCGGGGCGATCGCGGGCACGAGGTCGGAGTGCTGCTCGGTCTCCATGACCTCGTCGAGCAGCTCGTCGACGCGCTCGGCGAGCGCGACCACCTGCTGCTTCTCGACGCCGACCGAGACGAGACGGGCACCCGAGCGGGCCTGGAGGAAGAACGCCCGCGACCCGGGCTCGCCGACGGTCCCCACGACGAAGCGGTCCGGCGGGTCGAAGCGGTGCACGACGGGAGGCATGGTCGACAGCCTAGGAGGTCGCCGTAGCCGGTCCCGCCGGGGCGGCCGGGCCGCCCGGGCCCGCGCCTCCCCCGACGTCGCCGCCGGCCGGGGGCCGGTCGAGCCACGAGAGATCGCCCGCGTGGGAGTTCGCCTGCAGCACGACGGGACGGGTGTCGCCGTAGCGGATGATCGTGAGCGACGCGGGGTCGGCGTGGAGCCGCTGGAAGAGGTCGAGGTGCATCCCCAGCGCGTCCGCGAGCACGGCCTTGACGATGTCGCCGTGGGTGACGGCCAGCCACACCGCGTTCTCCCCGTGCTGCGCCTCGACCGCCGCGTCGCGCTCCCGCACCGCGTCGACCGCCCGGCGCTGCATGGTGCGCAGCGACTCACCGCCCGGGAACGCGGCCGCCGAGGGCTGCCGCTGCACGACCTTCCACAGGTCCTCCCCCGCCAGGTCCTTGAGCAGCCGGCCCTGCCAGTCGCCGTAGTCGCACTCCGCGAGGCGCTCCTCCGTCTCCACCGTCAGCGCGCGGCCGCCGGTGGCGAACGCCTCGACGACGTACGCCGCGGTCTCCGCGCACCGCTCCTGCGGGCTGGAGGCGATCGCGACGAGCGGCACCGCGCTGAGGCGGGCGGCGGCGTCGCGGGCCTGGCCCTGACCGGTCTCGTCGAGGCGGACGCCGGGGAGGCGTCCGGCGAGCACGCCGCCGGCATTGGCGGTGGTGCGCCCGTGGCGCTGCAGGATCACGGTGGCCATGGGCCCGAGCGTACGGCGTGGCGTCGCGGGCTCCCGCGCCCCGGCGGCGTCTATGTTGCACCCGTGATCGTCGACAACGCGCTCTACCGCGACGGGCGCCGGGTCGACCCGGGCTGTGCGTCCCACGACCTGGCGGGCGTGCTGGCCGCGCGCCGCGAGGGCGACGTCGTGTGGGTCGGGCTGTTCGAGCCCACCGCCGCGGAGATGGACTCGGTGGCGCAGCACTTCGGGCTGCACCACCTCGCGGTCGAGGACGCCGTGCACGCCCACCAGCGGCCGAAGCTGGAGCGCTACGGCGACCAGCTCTACTGCGTGCTCAAGACGCTCTGGTACGTCGACGCCTCCGACGACGTCGAGACGGGCGAGATCGGGATCTTCCTCGGTCCCGGCTTCGTCGTGCACGTGCGCCACGGCGAGGGCTGCGACATCCGCGTCGTGCGCACCGACCTCGAGTCCCGCCCGACCGTGCTGGCGCACGGCCCGTCCTCGGTCCTCTACGCGATCGCCGACCACGTCGTCGACGCGTACGGCGAGGTGGCGGCCAGCCTCGAGATCGACGTCGACGAGGTGGAGGCGTCGGTGTTCTCCCCCGCCCGCAGCGACGACTCGCCCCGGATCTACCGGCTCAAGCGGGAGCTGACGGAGGTACGGCGCGCCGTGCTGCCCCTCCGGGAGCCGATGCGGCGCATGGCGGCGGGCGACGTGCCGGGCGTGCCGGAGCGCTCCGCGCCGTACTTCCGCGACGTCGCCAGCCACCTCGCCTCCGTCGCGGAGATCGTCGAGGGCCTCGACAACCTGCTGGCGGCGGCGTTCGAGGCGCAGGTGGCGCGCATCTCCGTCCAGCAGAACGAGGACATGCGGAAGATCTCCGCCGGGGTGGCGCTCGTGGCGGGTCCGACGCTGGTCGCCGGCATCTACGGCATGAACTTCACCCACATGCCCGAGCTGCACTGGACGCTCGGCTACCCGATGGCCCTGCTGCTGATGGTGCTCTGCTCGGGCGGGCTGTGGTGGTTCTTCAAGCGCTCGGGCTGGTTGTGACGCCCGGTCGGCTCACGTCGCCGTGAGCACGCCCGCGCCGAGCAGGCCCATGACGCCGAGGCCCAGGACGACCCGGTAGGTCACGAAGGGCAGGTAGGACCGGGTCGAGACGTAGCGCAGCAGCCACGCGATGACGGCGTAGCCCACCACGAAGGCCACCGCCGTCGCGGCGATCGTCGGTCCCCAGCCGTGGGGGTTGTCGCCGCCGGGGACGTCCTTGAGCTTGTAGACGCCCGCGCCGACGACGGCGGGGATGGCCAGGAGGAAGGCGTAGCGCGTCGTCACCTCGCGCTCGTAGCCGAGGGCACGGCCCATCGAGATGGTCGCGCCGGAGCGCGAGACGCCGGGCACGAGCGCCGCCGCCTGGGCCAGGCCCATGAGCACCGAGTCGCGGAGGGTGAGGTCCTTGAAGGTGCGCGAGGACGCGCCGTACCGGTCGGCGAGACCGAGCACGATGCCCATGACCACCAGGGTCGAGGCGACCACCCACAGGCTGCGCAGGGCGCTGTCGATCGCGTCCTCGAAGAGCAGGCCGAGCAGCACGATCGGCAGCGAGCCGACGATGATGAACCAGCCCATCCGCGCGTCGAGGCTGCCGCGCAGCTCCGGCTTGACCAGCGACTGCAGCCACGCGAGGGCGATGCGCCAGATGTCCTTGCGGAAGTAGAGGAGGACCGCCACCTCCGTGCCGATCTGGCAGACGGCGGTGAACGCGGCGCCCGGGTCCTCCCAGCCGACCAGCTCGGGGAAGATGCGGAGGTGGGCGCTCGAGGAGATCGGCAGGAACTCCGTGAGGCCCTGGATCACGCCGAGCACGACGGCTTGGAGGTAGTCCCACACGGGCGCCGACAATAGGCCACCGCCACCGTGCCGAGGGCCAGGACGGCCCGCCACGCCCGCGCGATGTGCGACACGTCCGCGGCCGGCCGCTAGGTTGACCCGCATGCAGCAGCGATCGGTCGGGGCCAGCGGCCTGCGGGTCTCTCGCCTCGGGCTCGGCACCATGACGTGGGGGCGCGACACCGACGAGCACGAGGCCCGCGACCAGCTGGTCGCGTTCGTCGGCGCCGGGGGCACGCTGCTCGACACCGCCGCGGCGTACGGCGACGGGGTCTCCGAGCAGCTGATCGGCAGCCTGCTGGGCGACGTGGTCGCCCGCGAGGACGTGGTGCTGGCCACGAAGGCGGGGCTGGGCCAGCGGCGCTCCACCGGCAAGCCCGGTGCGTCCGCGCAGCGCGGCGCCACCCGCGACACGTCGCGCCGGTCGGTCCTCGCGTCGCTCGACGGCTCGCTGCGGCGGCTCGGCACCGACCACGTCGACCTGCTCCAGGTGCACGTGTGGTCGGACGCCACCCCGCTCGAGGAGACGTTGGCCACGCTCGACCACGTCGTGACGACCGGGCGGGCGCGGTACGTCGGCATCTCCAACTACACCGGCTGGCAGACGGCGCAGGCCGCGACCTGGCAGCGCGCCGTCCCCGGCCGGGCGCCGCTGGTGTCGACGCAGGTCGAGTACTCGCTGCTCAACCGCAACGTCGAGCTCGAGGTGCTCCCGGCCGCCGAGGCGCTCGGGATGGGCGTGCTGACCTGGTCGCCGCTGGGCCGCGGGGTGCTGACGGGCAAGTACCGCACCGGCACGCCCTCCGACTCCCGCGCGGCCACGTCCCACCTGGCCTCGTTCGTGGAGCCCTACCTCGACGAGCGCTCCCACGGGATCGTGGAGTCCGTGGTGAAGGCCGCCGACGGTCTGGGATGGACTCCGGCCGAGGTGGCGTTGGCCTGGGTGCGCGACCGTCCGGGCATCGCCGCGCCCGTCGTCGGGGCGCGGACGGCCGCACAGCTCCGGGCCCTCCTCAGCGTCGAGGAGAAGGCCCTCCCCATCGAGATCGCCGACGCGCTGGACGACGTCTCGGCGGTCGACTGACCCGTTCCCCGGAGGTGGCATCCGATGAGCAGGAACCGCACCGCCCTGTCCCGCGGCGTCGAGTGGGAGTTCCGTGACGTGGTGCTCTCGCGGCACCTGTCCCGCAACGCCGTGCGCCAGGCCCTCGTCGAGATGGCCGAGCACGGCGGCTGGGAGCTCGACCGGCTCCGCATCGGCAACGACGGCGTGCGGCGCGTGATCGTGCGCCGCAAGATCATCCGCCAGCGCGCGACGCTCTGGGCGAGCTGACGCCCGGGCGACCCCTCAGGCGTCGCCCAGGAACCGGTCGAACACCCGCGCCCCGAACTCGAGCGCGTCGACGGGCACCCGCTCGTCCACGCCGTGGAAGAGGGCGGTGAAGTCGAGGTCGGCGGGCAGGCGCAGCGGCGCGAAGCCGTAGGAGCGCATGCCCAGCTTGCGGAAGTGCTTGGCGTCGGTGCCGCCGCTCATGAGGTACGGCGCCACGAGCGCCCCCGGGTCCTCGGCCAGGAGGCTGCGGGTCATGGCGTCGACGAGGTGCCCGTCGTAGGGCGTCTCCCACGGCTGCTGGTGGGAGACGAAGTCGATCTCCACGTTCTCCCCGGTCAGCTCGGCGAGCGTCGCGAAGAACTCGTCCTCGAACCCGGGCAGGAACCGGCCGTCGACGTGCGCGGTCGCCTCGGTCGGGACCACGTTCACCTTGTAGCCCGCGTTCAGCATCGTCGGGTTGGTCGAGTTGCGGATGACGTTGCCCAGCATCCGCGCCGCGCCGCCGAACTCCTCGACGAGGGCGGGCGCGTTCTCGGGGGTCGCCGCCGTGCCGGCCAGCTCGCCGATGGTCGCGAGGAGCACCTCCATCGTCGGGGTGAGGCGCACGGGCCACTCGTGGGCACCGATGCGGGCGACGGCGCCGGCGAGGTCGGTGACCGCGTTCTCGGTGTTGACCATCGAGCCGTGGCCTGCGCGGCCCCGGGCGGTCAGCCGCATCCAGGCCATGCCCTTCTCGGCGGCCTCGATGAGGTAGACGCGGCGGCCGCGGACCGTGGCGCTGAAGCCGCCGACCTCGCCGATCGCCTCGGTGCAGTCCGCGAGCTCGTCCGGGTGCTCCTCGACCAGCACCTCGGCGCCCTGGTGGCCGCCGGCCTCCTCGTCGGCCGTGAAGCACAGCACCACGGGCCGCTTCGGCAGGACGCCGGCGCGCGTGCGGGCGCGCACGACCGAGAGCAGCATGGCGTCGAAGTCCTTCATGTCGACGGCGCCCCGGCCCCAGACGTAGCCGTCCTGGATCTCGCCGGAGAACGGGTGCACCTGCCAGTCCTCGGCGGCGGCGGGCACCACGTCGAGGTGGCCGTGCACGAGGAGGGGGTCACCCTCGGTGCCGCCCCAGCGGGCCACGACGCTCGTGCGCCCCGGCGAGCTCTCGTAGAGCCGCGACTCGATGCCCACCTCGTCGAGCAGCGCCGCGACGTGCTCCGCGGCCTTCCGCTCCCCCGGCCCGGAGTCGTCGCCGTAGTTGGAGGTGTCGATGCGGATGAGGTCGCGGCACAGCTCGACGACCTCGGCGGCGGGGTCGTAGGCCGGCCCCTCGCCACGTGCGGCGTCGGCTCCCGGAGTGCTCGTGTCGTCGCTCATGGGCCCATCCTGGCAAACGCGGCGGCACCGGCGCCGGGCGCCCGCGCGGCGAGCCCGCCACAGCGTGGAACCGGACGGAGAAGCACTGCGGCCCCGAGTCCCTGACCTGCAGGAACTCGGGGCCGATCGGTGTCCGAGGGGGGACTTGAACCCCCATGCCCAATAAGGGCACTAGCACCTCAAGCTAGCGCGTCTGCCAATTCCGCCACCCGGACGAGTGCGGGTGAAACAGTAGCAGGGGTCGGCCGGAACGACCGCATCGGGGGTCGGCGCCGCGTCACCCGCCACCCAAGGCCTCGTCGAGCAGGGCCTGCGCGTCGCGGAGTGCGCCCAGGCCCCGCGCGTACTGCTGCGAGACCGCCGACGCACTGACCCCCACGGCGGCCGCCACCTCGCGCTGCGAGGAGCCGTCGAGACCCGCCAGGAGCATCGGGTGGGCGGTCGGGCCGACGCGGTCGACGAGGGCGTCCCGGCAGAGCAGCAGCGCGTTGACGACGTCGGGCGGGCAGGGCGACGTGGCGCCGTCGGCCGCGACGTACCACGTGCGCCGCCGGCGGGTCGCCGGCCGGCCCAGCTCGTCGATCGCCGCGCGTGCGCTCCACCAGGCGGACCCGTCCTCGAGCGCAGGGGTGCGGCTGCCGTCGAGCACCGCCCGCTCACCCAGGCCGATGCCGTAGCGCGTGTCCACCACGGGACGGAGCAGCAGACGCACGACGAGCGTGGCCCGGAGGGCCGCCCCGAGGGACGGGTAGACCCCTTGGAACTCGTCCCCTACCGTCGGGTGGAGGCCGTCGACCGAGGGCACGCGCCGGTCGGCCTCGGCGAGCGCGTCCGCCAGGGCGTCCTGCACGGCACGGCGATCTGCCGAGCGCCGGGACCCCACGAGGTCGCCGATGAGGGCGTAGACCGTCATTGCTGAAGCATATGCCTTCACTTCACGGAAATGAAGCGTATCGCTGAACTCAGAGGCGGGGGCGCACGGGGCTCACGCCAGCGCGATGAGACCGACGCCCGCGAGCGCCACGGACCAGCTCGCCAGGCTGCCGACCAGGAAGTACTCCGTCACGTCGCTCGGGCCACCGAGGCCCGATGCGCCGTCCCGCGGCGCGCGCAGCTCCGGGAAGCGCAGCAGCGCCTTGGCCGCGACCACGAGCGAGGCACCCGTCAGGCTGCCGGCACCCCCGAGTCCCACCACGAGGAGCCGCTCCATCGGCCCCAGGACCCGGCCGCCTCGCAGCTGCTTCTCGTTGTCGTGCGCCGGGACGCCCACCAGGTCGAGCAGCAGCCGCACCAGGATGTTGGCCGTCGCGAGCTGGGCCACCGCGACGGCCAGCACGACGAGGAGCAGGCCGGGGTCGACGCGCGCCACCACGCTCGCGCCGGCGACGCGCTCCACCACGCCCGGCGTGCCCATCGCCGGACCGCACAGCAAGGTCGCCACCACGCCGAGCCCGAACGCGCCGTACGCCACCGCGAAGCGGCCCCGCCCGTCACGCAACGGACGCCCCGCCGGCTGCACCTGGCCCCAGGCCAGGGCGGAGGACGACGCCGGGACCCACACCGCGGCGGCCAGGGCGGCGAGCCCCCAGCCCCACCACCCACGCCCCGTCGGGTCGGCGAGCACGGCTCCGACCAGCACGGCCGCGAGCCCCGCGAGGGTCAGCCACCACCGCCGCGCCCGGCTCGTCAGGTCGCCGTCGGCGCGACACAGGTCGCACAGGCCCACCACGAGCAACCACCACGCGACACCGGCCACGTCACCACTCCTCCCGAGATCACCGGGGTCCACCCTGCCGCACGCCGCCGACAGTCCTGGGCCACGCCGGGAACGGCGCGGCGACGTGATGTGCTGGCCCCGTGCCCACCACCTTCCGTCTCGCGTTCGTCACCGGAGCCACCCCCGACAAGTGGGCGGCACGGTGGCGCGAGCGCCACCCGAAGGACCGCCTCGAGCTCGTCCCCGTCGAGCAGGCCGACCAGGAACGGGTGGTCCGCGAGGGCGCCGTCGACATGTGCCTCGCCCGCCTCCCCGTCGACACGACCGGCCTGCTCGTCGTGCGCCTGTACGACGAGGCGCAGGTCGTCGTCGTCGACCGGGAGCACGTCGTGTCCGCGGTCGACGAGGTCGAGCTCGCCGACCTGGCCGACGAGCAGCTCGTCACCGACCCCGCCCGGGTGCCCGGGTGGGACGGGGTCGCCCGCGCCGAGCGCCTCGACTGGCCCGCGATGACCGACCGCGACGCGGTCGAGGTGGCCGCCAGCGGGGCCGGTGTCGCCGTCCTGCCCGAGTCCGTCGCGCGCGTGCTGCACCGCAAGGACGCCGTCCACCGGCCGGTCGTCGACCTGCCGCCGACCACCGTCGCGCTCGTGTGGCTGGCGGAGCGGGACGACGACGCGACGCAGGAGATGGTGGGCATCACGCGGGGCCGCACGGCCCGCAGCAGCCGCGGCTGAAGTTGCAGAACGCAACCACCCTGCGGCAGGGTCGAACGGTTGTGTGTCGGTCCTCCTTCGGCCGGCACGGCACCGGAACCGAGAGGAACACGTGACCGCACTCGACCCGAAGCACCCCGTCGACGCGCATCCCGACGAGACCCCCGAGGCGCCCGCCGCCCCGACCGAGGCCTCGTCGACCACCACCGACACGGGCGGCCACCCCGCCCTCGACGTGCCCCCACCCGTCGAGAGCCGGCCCCCGACGTCCACGCTCGACCCCGTCGTCTTCGGCGTCACCGCCGTCATCGCCGTCGCGTTCCTCGTCTGGGGGTTCGCGAGCACCGACAGCCTCCGCGACACCTCCTCCTCCGCCCTGGGCTGGATCATCGACAACCTCGGCTGGCTGTTCGTCGTGTCGTCCAGCGGCTTCGTCGTCTTCGTGCTGTGGCTCGCGCTCAGCCGGTTCGGCTCGATCCCGCTCGGGCGTGACGACGAGCAGCCCGAGTTCTCGACGACGTCGTGGATCGCCATGATGTTCAGCGCCGGCATGGGCATCGGCCTCATGTTCTACGGCGTGGGCGAGCCCGTCTCCCACTTCGCCACCGCGCCGCCGGGCACGGGCGGCGAGGAGGCCCAGAAGACCGCGCTGGCCACCACGATCTTCCACTGGGGCCTGCACCCCTGGGCGATCTACGCCGTCCTCGGCCTCGCCGTGGCCTACGGCGTCTACCGCAAGGGCCGCCTGCAGCTCGTCAGCGCGGCCTTCGAGCCGCTGCTCGGCCGCCACGCCCACGGGCCCGCCGGTCGCGTCATCGACATCCTGGCCATCTTCGCCACGCTCTTCGGCTCCGCCGCCTCGCTCGGCCTCGGGGCGCTGCAGATCAGCAGCGGGCTCCAGATCGTCGCGGGCGTCGGCGAGATCGGCAACGGCGTGCTCGTCGCCATCATCGCGGGCCTGACGGCGGCCTTCATCGCGTCGGCCGTGTCGGGCATCGCCCGCGGCATCCAGTGGCTCGCCAACATCAACATGGTGCTCGCCATCGGCCTCGCGGTCTTCGTCTTCGTCGCGGGCCCGACGGTGTTCATCCTCGACATGCTGCCGAGCATGCTCGCCACCTACGCGGGCGACCTCGGCGAGATGGCGGCGCGCGTGCCATCCGACCAGGCCACCACCGTGCTGCCCGACGGGACCGAGCAGACCACCGCTGCGTGGCTCTCGAACTGGACCGTCTTCTACTGGGCCTGGTGGCTCTCCTGGACCCCCTTCGTGGGGCTCTTCATCGCCCGCATCTCGCGCGGTCGCACCATCCGTCAGTTCGTCGCCGGGGTGCTCCTGGTGCCGACCGCGGTGAGCCTCGTCTGGTTCGCGATCTTCGGTGGCGCGGCGATCCACCTCGAGGAGGCGGGCCGCGACATCGCCGGCGCCGCCGGCATCGAGTCCCAGCTCTTCACGGTGCTCGACAACTTCCCGTTCGCGACCGTCACCAGCGTCGTCGTGATGGTGCTCGTCGCGATCTTCTTCGTGTCCGGCGCCGACGCGGCCTCGATCGTCATGGGCACGCTCTCGGAGCGCGGCGCCTCCGAGCCGCGCCGCTTCACCGTGATCTTCTGGGGCGCGGCCACCGGTGCCGTGGCGGCCGTCATGCTCATCGTCGGCGGCAACGACGCGCTCACGGGACTGCAGAACATCACGATCGCGGCGTCCGTGCCGTTCGTGCTCGTCATGATCGGCCTCTGCGTCGCCCTCGTGCGCGACCTCCGGTCCGACCCCGTCGTCGTCCGGAAGGTCTACGCCGCGCAGGCGGTCGAGCAGGCCGTCCTGGCCGGTGTCACCGAGCACGGGGACGACTTCGTGATCAGCGTCGAGTCGACGGAGCCCGGCGCGGGCCTCGGCGACTACATCGCGAACGGCCCGGCCCAGGCGCAGCCCTCGTCCGTGCAGGCCGCCCCCGGCAGCACCGGCGTCGCCGGCGCCCCGAAGCCGCCGAAGGGCTGATCCGGCAGCAGGAGCCCCGCCCCGCCCCGCGTGTAACGCGGTGTCCGTGCGTCCATGGAGGTGGTCGACCACCACTCCAGTAGCCCGGACACCGCGTTACACGAGGTGGGCGTCAGCCCAGGGCGCCCTCGAGCCACTCCCCCAGCACGGCAGCGCTGGCGGCGACCTGCGCCGGCCAGTCCCAGGCAGAGTCGTCGGCGGTGTCGGACACGTGCTTGACGAGCGTGACGCGGGCGCCGGCGGCGTGCGCGGCCCACGCCACGGCGTACCCCTCCATGTCCACCAGCGTCGCCCGCTGCGCGAGGGCGTCGCGGACGGCCGGGTCGGTGACGAAGACGTCCCCGCTCGCGAGCACGGTGCCGGGGTCACCGGTGCCGAGGGCCAGGAGCTCGTGCGGGTCGTGCCCGAGCTGGCGCACGGCGTCCGCGCTGAGGTCGTGGTTGAGCACCGTGCCGGGCAGGTGCAGGCCCGTCACCCCCGGTCGCAGCGCGCCGGCCGTCCCCACGTTGACGACGTGCACGGCCGTCGGGTCGGGCATGCGACCCAGTGCCGCGGCGACCGCGGCGGCCGCCGGCACCTTCCCGATGCCGGTCACCAGCAGTGGGCAGTGCTCGGGGACCCCCGCCGCCTCGGCGCGGGTCGCGGCGACGACGAGGACGTCGGTACGCCGCGGGGCGGCGCTCACCAGCCCGCCGGCAGCGGCCGGCCCTCGTGGAAGCCGGCCGCCGACTGCACGCCCACGACGGCGCGCTCGTGCAGCTCGGCGATGCTGCGGGCGCCGGCGTAGGTGCAGGCGGACCGCACCCCGGCGCTGATGTGGTCGACGAGGTCCTCGACCCCGGGACGGGCCGGGTCGACGTACATCCGCGACGACGAGATGCCCTCCTCGTAGAGGCCCTTGCGTGCCCGGTCGTAGGCCGACTCCGTCGACGTCCGGTGCGCCACGGCGCGGGCGGAGGCCATCCCGAACGACACCTTGTAGGCGCGGCCGTCGGAGTCGACCTGCAGGTCGCCCGGCGACTCGTGGGTGCCGGCGAACCAGGAGCCGACCATCACCGACGAGGCACCCGCGGCGAGGGCGAGCGCGACGTCGCGCGGGTGCCGGACGCCGCCGTCGGCCCACACGTGGGCGCCCTCGGCGCGCGCGGCCTCGGCGCACTCGAGCACCGCCGAGAACTGCGGTCGCCCGACGCCCGTCATCATCCGCGTCGTGCACATCGCGCCCGGGCCGACACCGACCTTGACGATGTCGGCGCCCGCGGCGACGAGCTCGCGCGTGCCTTCCGCCGACACCACGTTGCCGGCAGCCACCGGCACCTGCGGGTCGAGCGCCCGCACGGCCTTGAGCGCCTCGACCATGCGGTCCTGGTCGCCGTGGGCCGTGTCGACGACGAGCGCGTCGACGCCGGCGTCGAGCAGCGCGGCGGCCCGCCCCGCCACGTCGCCGTTGACCCCGATCGCCGCCGCGATCCGCAGCCCGCCCCGCGCGTCGACCGCCGGGGTGTAGAGCGTGGCCCGCAGGGCCCCCGTGCGCGTCAGGACGCCGAGGAGGCGGCCCTGGCCGTCGACGGCGGGCGCGAGCCGCACCCGTGCCCGGTCGAGCAGGTCGAAGGCACGGCGCGGGTCGGTGTCGGCGCCCAGGGTCACCAGCGAGGTCGACATGACGTCGCGCACCTGGGTGAACCGGTCGACGTCGACGCAGTCGTCGGCCGCGACGACGCCCACGGGGCGACCGTCCTCGACGACCACCGCGGCGCGGTGCGAGCGCTTGGGGATGAGGGCGAGCGCGTCGCCCACCGTCTGGGTCGGCGCGAGCTCGATCGGCGTGTCGAAGACGTGGTGGCGGGCCTTCACCCAGCCGACCACCTCGCGCACGACGTCGAGCGGGATGTCCTGCGGGATGACCGTGATGCCGCCCCGCCGCGCCACCGTCTCCGCCATCCGGCGGCCGGCGACGGCCGTCATGTTGGCCACGACGATCGGCAGGGTCGCCCCGGTGCCGTCGGTCGTGGTGAGGTCGACGTCGAAGCGGCTGGCCACGGTGGAGTGGCGCGGCACCATGAAGACGTCGTCGTAGGTCAGCTCGTGCGGAGGCACGCGGTCATGGAGGAAACGCACGTGGAGCCACGATAGCCGTCCGACGCGCCGTGCGCCCCCTCTCGGCCCCGGTCACCCTCGGGGCGACCTAGTCCACGTCCACCCAGCCGAGCGTGCGGTCGACCGCCTTGCGCCAGCCGGCGTGCCCCTCGGCCCGCTGCGCGTCGTCCCAGGTCGGCTCCCAGCGCCGCGACTCATGCCAGTTGGCGCGCAGCTCGTCGGTGTCCTTCCAGAACCCGACGGCCAGGCCCGCGGCGTACGCCGCACCCAGCGCCGTCGTCTCCGCCACCTCCGGCCGGCTCACCGGCACGCCGAGCACGTCGGCCTGGATCTGCATGCACAGCTCGTTGGCGGTGACGCCGCCGTCGACCCGCAGCACCTCGAGCCGCACGCCGGAGTCCTGCTCCATGGCGTCGACGACGTCCTTGCTCTGGTAGCAGATCGCCTCGAGGGTCGCGCGCGCGACGTGGGCGTTGGTGTTGAAGCGCGACAGGCCGACGATGGCCCCGCGGGCGTCGCTGCGCCAGTACGGCGCGAACAACCCCGAGAAGGCCGGCACGAAGTAGACGCCGCCGTTGTCCTCGACCTGGCTCGCCAGGTGCTCGGAGTCCGCGGCGCCGGCGATGATGCCGAGCTGGTCGCGCAACCACTGCACCGCGGACCCCGTCACCGCGATGGAGCCCTCGAGCGCGTAGACGCACGGTTCGTCCCCCAGCTGGTAGGCCGGCGTCGTGATGAGCCCGGCCTGCGACCGCACGATCTCGGTGCCGGTGTTGAGCAGCATGAAGTTGCCGGTGCCGTAGGTGTTCTTGGCCTCCCCCGGCGCGAAGCAGACCTGGCCGACGGTCGCCGCCTGCTGGTCTCCGAGGATGCCGGTGATGGGCACCTCGCCGGCGAAGGGTCCGCTGGCGCGGGTCGCGCCGTACGCCTCCGCGGACGACGACGGCCGGATCTCCGGCAGCATCGCGCGGGGTACCCCGAAGAACCCGAGCAGCTCCTCGTCCCAGTCGAGGGTCTCGAGGTCCATCAGCATCGTGCGGCTCGCGTTGGTGACGTCGGTGAGGTGGAGGCCCCCGTCCCGGCCGCCCGTCAGGTTCCACAGCAGCCAGGTGTCGGTCGTGCCGAAGAGCGCGTCGCCCCGCTCCGCGGCCTCGCGGACCCCCGGCACGTTCTCGAGGATCCACTGGATCTTGCCGCCGGCGAAGTACGTCGCGGGCGGCAGCCCGGCGCGGTGGCGGATCACGTCGCCGCGCCCGTCGCGGTCGAGGGCGGTCGCGATCCGGTCGGTGCGGGTGTCCTGCCAGACGATCGCGTTGTGGAGCGGCCGGCCGGTGCGGCGGTCCCAGATGACGGTCGTCTCCCGCTGGTTGGTGATCCCCACGCCGGCGAGGTCGTCTGCGCAGAGACCGGCCTTGCCCAGCGCGGTCTGCACGACGGAGCTCGTGCGCTCCCAGATCTCGACGGGGTTGTGCTCCACCCACCCGGCGCGGGGCAGCACCTGCTCGTGCTCCAGCTGGTGGCGGGCCACCTCGGCCCCGTCGTGGTCGAAGATCATGAACCGCGTGCTCGTCGTGCCCTGGTCGACGGCTCCCACGAACTCGGCCACGCGGCTCCTCCTCGACGGGTGTGCGCCCGGGGGACGCGGGGTGGGTGGTGCGGACTACCCGATCATGCCGCCCCGGCCGACGACCGCGTGCGCGCCGCGCTCGTCGTCCTCGCGCGGCTCGGCGGTGAAGCCGGCACGGCCCAGCGCGTCGCGCAGAACGGGCAGCTGCGCCGGTGCGCACTCGACGACGACCCGGCCGTCCCCCACCAGCCAGTCGGGCGCGCCCGCGACGACCCGCTGCTGGAGCACCGTGCCGTCGGCGCCGCCGTCGAGCGCGACGCGGGGCTCGTGCTCGCGCGCCTCCCGCGGCATCGCGGCGATCCGCTCCGTCGGCACGTACGGCGCGTTCGCGACCACCACGTCGAACGCCCGGTGCAGCGTGGGCGGGAGCGCGGCGTACAGGTCGCCGGTGTGCACCTGCGCGCGGCTCCCGTACGGCGCCAGGTTCGCCCGCGCACAGGCCGTGGCGCGCTCGTCGAGGTCGGCGCTGACGACCGTGACGTCCGGGCGGCGAGCGGCCACGACGGCCGCGACGGCGCCGACCCCGCCGCAGAGGTCGAGCACGCGGCCGCCGGCAGGCAGCATCTCGAGGGCGAGCTCCGCCAGCAGCTCGGTGCGCACCCGGGGCACGAAGGTGCCGGGCGCGACCACGAGCCGCAGACCGCCGAAGACGACCTCGCCGACGACGAGCTCGAGCGGACGGCCCGCGACCCGTTCGGCGACGGCCCGCTCGAGCCACGCCGCGCCACGGCCGGCTCGCTGCGCGGCGCAGACGAGCTCCGCAGCCTCCTCCTCGGCGAAGACGCATCCCGCTGCCCGGAGGTCGGAGACCAGCGTGACCGGCACGGGGACCTCAGGCGCAGTTGAGTACGCGGACGGAGGCCGGGGGGCACCGTCCCCGGGCAGGGTTCTCGTCATGAGCACTCCTCCTCCTCTCCCGGCCGGCCCCTCCACCAAGAACACCAACGCGTTCTTCCTGCAGGCTGGCCTCGCCTTCGGCGTCGCGCTCCTCACGATGGTCGTCGCGATCATCTTCGTCCCGGTCGACCCGTGGATCCGGGCGTTCCTCGCCCTCGGGACCCTCTTCCTCGTCACCTCGTCGTTCACGCTCGCCAAGTGCATCCGCGACGCCCAGGAGACCACCCAGGTCGTCGCGCGTCTCGACCAGGCCCGCGTCGACCGCATCCTGTCGGAGCACGACCCGTTCCGCAGCGTGGCGTGACGGGCCTGCGCCAGACGGTGGCGACGCGGGCGAGAGCCGGCCCGACCGGCTCAGAGGAATGTGCACCTGGGGCAGATCCCAGGCGATCCGGACCGCCCCGGACGCACAGTTCCACTGCCCGCCTGAGCCCCCGTCGCGTCCCCACCCCGGACGTCATGCGAACCGCGGGCCCGGGGCACCGCGCCGCATGACGTCCCGGAGCGGCGCGGTGCCCGTCCGGATCCGCCCCGGAGCTGCCCCCGAACAGCAACCACCCCGGTGACCGCTGGGGCCGGTCACCGGGGTGGACTGGGGTGGTCTGGGGTGGCGAACCACCCTGTCCGAGCGGGCCTCACCTCATCTGAGCGGACTGAGGTGAGCCCCCTGCATCACTTGAGCTGCGCGCTCGTCAGGCCCAGGATGCGCCGGGCCACGATGAGCTGCTGGATCTGCTGCGTGCCCTCGAAGATGTCGAGGATCTTCGAGTCGCGGGCCCACTTCTCGAGCAGCTCGGACTCGCTGTAGCCGAGCGTGCCGCAGAGCTCGACGCAGCTGAGGGTGATGTCGGAGCCGACGCGACCCGCCTTCGCCTTCGCCATGGAGGCCTCGAGCGAGTTGGGCTTGCGGTTGTCGGCCATCCACGCCGCCTGCATCGTCAGCAGCTGGGCGCCCTCCCAGTCCGCCTCGAGCTGGAGGAACTTCGCCGCTGCGGCGGACTGCAGGTGACCGGGGCGGTCGTAGTCGACCTCGACGCCCGCCTGGGCGAGCAGGTCGCGGGTGAGGTCGAGCGAGGCCCGGGCACACCCCACGGCCATCGCCGCGACGAGGGGCCGGGTGTTGTCGAAGGTCGCCATGGCGCCTGCGAAGCCCTGCTTGACGTCGACCTCGGGCGAGCCGAGGAGGTTCTCGGCAGGCACCCGGCAGTCCTCGAAGATGATGACCGCGGTGTCGGACGCCCGGATGCCGAGCTTGTGCTCCAGACGCTCGACTCGCATGCCGGGCGTGCCCTTCTCCACCACGAAGGACTTGATGGCGGCACGGCCGAGGGACTTGTCGAGCGTCGCCCAGACGACGACCGAGTCGGCCCGGTCGCCCGACGTGACGTAGATCTTCTCGCCGTTGATCACGTAGTGGTTGCCGTCGAGGCGGGCCGTGGTCGTGATGTTGGCGGAGTCGGAGCCCACGCCGGGCTCCGTGATCGCCATCGCGGCCCAGGTGCCCTTGAAGCGCTCGAGCTGCTCCTCGTTGGCGACCGAGGCGATGGCCGAGTTGCCGAGGCCCTGGCGGGGCATCGACAGCAGCAGGCCGGTGTCGCCCCAGCACATCTCGGCGATCGACATCACCGAGGCGAGGTTGGAGCCGTTGCGAACGCCGCCGTCGTCCTTCTTCTCGTCGCGACGCACGCCGGTGGCGCCGGCGCCCTCCGCGGCGCCCGACTCCGACAGGCCGTCGATCATCGCGGCCAGCATGTCGAGCTCCTTGGGGTAGGAGTGCTCGGCACGGTCGTACTTGCGGGAGATCGGTCGCAGCATGTTCATGGCGACCTGGTGCGCCTGGTCGACCAGGGCGCGGTGCTTCTTGGGGGTCTCGAGATTGATCATGGTGTGTCGTCCGTCCGGAGCCCGAGGGCTCAGACCAGGACGCCTCCTTCCATCACGCCGAGGGCCCGCAGATCGCGGTACCACCGCTCCACCGGGTGCTCCTTGACGAAGCCGTGGCCACCGAGCAGCTGCACGCCGTCGAGACCGATCTGCATGCCCTTGCTGGCGCAGAGGTTGCGCGCGAGGGCGACCTCGCGGGCGAAGTCCTTGCCCTGGGCGG
Organism: Nocardioides zeae; assembly: GCF_030818655.1. NCBI lineage: Bacteria > Bacillati > Actinomycetota > Actinomycetes > Propionibacteriales > Nocardioidaceae > Nocardioides > Nocardioides zeae. The sequence goes on from NZ_JAUTAN010000001.1 coordinate 1,559,371, forward strand.
CGCGGGACGCCGCCTTGTAGGTGACGAGCCGCATCGCCTGCAGCTCGATCGCGATGTTCGCGACCATGAAGGCCACCGACTGGCGGTGGGCGACGGGCTCGCCGAACGCCTCGCGCTCCTTCACGTACGGCGTCACGTAGTCGAGCACGGCCTGCGCCGTACCGATCGCGAGGCCGCACCAGGCGAGCCGGGAGAGACGCACGCACTCGGTGTACGTCGTGCCGTCCGTCTCGCCGAGGACGGCGTCGGCGGGCACCTCGACGTCGGTGAGGTGCAGCTTGGAGAGCGTCGCCGCGCGGACGCCCATCGACGGGTCGGCCTCGACGCGGAGGCCCTCGGTGCCCGCCTCGACGAGGAACAGCACCGGCTTGCCCCCGAGGGAGGCACCCACGACGAACAGCTCGGCGTCGCCGCCGCGCGGGACACCCGCCTTGACGCCGTTGAGCACGTAGCGGTCGCCGCGGCGTACCGCCGTGGTTCCCGGCTGCAGCACGTCGAAGAGGACCGTGGGCTCGCTCAGCGCGAGCGCCGCGGCGGGGACGTCGTCGCCGGTGAAGGCGGGCAGGTAGGTCGCCTGCTGGGCGTCCGTGCCCCACAGCGAGAGGGCCGTGGCCACCGCACCGGGAGCGAGCGTCGCGACCGCGAGGCCCATGTCGCCCTTCGCGAGCGCCTCGGCCACGAGCGTGCCCGCGACCGCCGACCGCTCCTCGGAGATCCCACCGAGCTTCTCGGGGACCCCCAGGATCGGCAGGCCGATCTCCAGGCTCGACTTGAGCAGGGCGACCGGCGCCTCGCACGCCTCGTCCGCCTCGGTGGCGGCGGGGCGCACGACCTCGGCGGCGAACTCGCCGACGACGTCGACGAGCATCTGCTCGTCCTCGGTGGGCGTCAGGTCGAAGACCCCGCTCGCCCCGGCCGTCGGCACGCGCACGCCCGGCTTCGTGGCACCGCGCTTCGCGAACGTGCGACCGGCCTTCGTGGCGACCGCGAAGCCACCCCGGGTCGAGGTGAACACGGCCTGCTCGGTCTTCTTGCGGAGACCGAGCCGGTCGATGAGGTCGCTCTGGGCGACCACGTTGAGAGCGGCGACCGCGTAGCCGATCGGGTCGCGGCTCTCCTTGCGTGCGAGGCCGTTGCGCCCGCCCGGCCTGAGGCTGTTCGTCAGGGACATGCCACCTAATGTAACTCGCAGTTACACACAGCGCCACACTTTCCTCCGAGAACGCGGCGCGTCGCCCCCGTCACGCTTCTCCTACGATCGGGACATGTCCGACGCAGCCGCCGCACCCGCTTCCGCCGAGACGCCCGACGGGCCCGACGAGACGCCGTACGGCGCGCTGCCGACCGGAGGCACCGTCCGCCCGATCACCCGCTGGGGCACACCGGTGATGCACGCGCCCCAGCGCCGCGTCACGGCGTTCGACGACGACCTGCGGGCGTTGGTCGCCGACATGACGGCGACGATGTACGCCGCGGACGGCGTCGGGCTGGCCGCCTGCCAGATCGGGGTCGACCTGGCCGTCTTCGTCTTCGACTGCCCCGACGCATCGGGGCGCCGGGTCGCGGGGGTCGTGTGCAACCCCGACGTCACCACCCCGGAGGGCAGCGAGCGACGCCTCGACGACAGCGAGGAGGGGTGCCTGAGCTACCCGGGCGCCTTCGTCGACTGCGCGCGCCCCGACCGGGCGACCGTGGTGGGGGTGGGCCTGGACGGCACCCCCGTGCGGTTCGAGGGCGACGGCCTGCTCGCCCGCTGCCTCCAGCACGAGACGGACCACACCCTCGGCACGGTCTTCGGGGACCGGATCGGCACGAAGGCGCGCAAGAAGCTGGCCAAGCAGCACGACAAGGCGGCGGAGGACTACCCGCTGGACTGGCCGGCCTGACGCGCCCCGGGGGGCGGCCGGTGACGACCGGGGACGACCCCCGGGGCCCCCGGCCACCCTCCGTCAGGCGGGGTCGAGCACGAGGCGCTCGATCGCGCGCCGTACCCACTGCTGGTAGCGCTCCGCGCTCCAGCCACGCTCCACGACGAAGTGGCGGAAGGGCTCGGCGCCGGCGACCTGGGCCCACGTCGCCGCGCGCTCCTCCGTCGGGACGTCGCCCGTCAGCAGCCCCAGGCCGTCGGCCCAGGCGACCGCGGACAGGCAGGCCTCGTCGTTCGAGCGCTCGACGGCCTCGAAGGCGGTCGCGGCCTCCGGGTCGGTCGCGGCGGCCTCGCGCAGCGCGAACCACAGCCCCACCGACTGTGCGTGCACCTGGCTCAACCACGCGGCGTACGCCGGCAACGCCTCGTCAGCCGGCAGCTTCATGAGCTCCTGCAGCTCGGGCGACTCGCTGATCGGCTGCTCCGGCGTCGTGCCCGCGCGGCGCTGGTAGGCCTCCACGAGGAGGGCCGGCTTGGAGCCGGAGAGGTTGACGCGCGGCACGGACACGCCGGCGCGGGCCGCGATCGCGGCCAGCGTCGTCGAGCGGTATCCCTCGCTGGAGAAGAGCTCCGCAGCGGCGTCGACGATCCGGCCGTGGGTGGCGGCGAGGGCCGCCTCCCGCACGGGAGAGACGTAGCGACGTCGGGGACGGTCGGGGTCCTTCGGCAACTCGAGACCTTCTTCGTGTCGAATCCTGTCCCCCGACCGGCGCAGAATAGCCGCCCGTGACAAGGGAGGTGGCGGACCGGGCGGGTACGGTTCTCGACCGTGGTCGCGCCGCACTCCCCTCCGGTCGTGCGCCTGCCCGTCGCTCTCCCCCTCGTGTTCCTCGGCGGCGCCGTCGGGACCCTCGCCCGCCACCTCCTCGCGGAGCTCGTGCCCCCGGTCGGGGGCGTCCCCCTGACCATCGGTGCCGTCAACGTCCTGGGAGCGTTCGTGCTGGGAGTCCTCCTCGGCGGCCTGCGCGGAGGGCCCCTCACGGGCCGGCCGCACCTGCGGCTGCTCGTGGGCACGGGCCTGCTCGGCGGATTCACGACCTACAGCGCGCTCGCCGTCGACAGCGTGCGGCTCGCTCGGGACGACGCGGCGCTGGCCGCGGCGTACGGCGTCGGGAGCGTGCTGCTCGGGCTCGTCGCGGCAGCGTCGGGTGTCGCGCTCACCCAGCGTCGGCGTGGACGGGCCCGCGCGTGAGCGCCCTCGACCCCGGCGTGGTGGCGGGCGTGGCCGTCGCGGGCGGCGTGGGCGCGGCGGTGCGCTACGGGGTGGACACGGCGGCGCGGAGGGCCGTGCCGGGCTACCCGCTGGGGACGCTGGTGATCAACGTCTCGGGCGCGTTCCTCCTCGGGCTGGTCACCGGCCTGCTGGTGAGCGACCACCTCGGCACGGCCCTGGCGACCGTGCTGGGCGCGGGGCTGCTCGGCGGCTACACGACCTTCAGCACCGCCAGCGTCGAGGCCGTCGTGCTGCTCGAGGGGCGTCGCTGGTCGGCCGCGGCGCTCCACGCGGGAGGCATGCTCCTGCTCGGCGTCGTCGCGGCCGGCGCCGGGTGGTGGCTCGGCACCTGAGCCCCGGTCGCGGTGTCAGGCCGTGCCGGTGGGGCGGTCGGGCTCCTGGTAGCCGGTGAGGTACGCCGCGACCTGCGCCGCGCTCGTCACGGGACGGACGTCGTCGGCGTGCCGGCCGACCCACCCGACACCGGGCTCGAGGTGGCGGACCACGCGCGCGGGCACGCCGGCCACCACGCTGTGGTCGGGCACCGCGCCCCGCACGACGGAGCCGGCGGCCACGACGACGTTGCGACCGATGGTCGTGCCCGGGAGCACGATCGCGTGGTGCCCGATCCACGAACCGGCGCCGATCCGCACCGGCTGGTGGCGACCCAGCTGACGGCCGATCGGCGTGTCCGGGTCCTGGTAGCCGTGGCTGGCGTCGGAGATGAAGACCCCCTGGCCGCACCACACGTCGTCCTCGAGCGTGACCGACTCGTGGGCCGTGATGGTGCTGCGCGCCCCGACGACGCACCGGTCGCCGATGACGAGCCCGCGCTCCGGCGGCACGTCGTCGGGTCCGACGTAGCCCACCGTGAGGGTGCAGGAGCGTCCCACCAGCGTGCCGCGGCCGACGTGGATGCCCGCCTCGCCGACGATCGTGGCCTGGGGGAACGCGATGCACGCGCCCTCCCCCAGCGACCCGAACCGGTCGCCGGCGACGGTGCCGGGCGAGATCGCGCCGTACCACTCCACGCGACGACGCACCCCGTGGACGGCGGCGCCGACGAGGCGGTGGACGGCGTGCGGGAGTCGGACGGGCATCGGGGCAGGCTAGCGGCGGCCACGGAGGCGGACCCGGAGCGGGTCCGCGGCGCCCAGTGCGGCCACGATCCGGAGCACCCCCGCGACCTGACCGCACCCGCACACGAGGCCCAGGACGCCGATCGCGGCCGCGGCCCCGCTGAGGGCGGTGGCTCCCTGCACGAGGTCGCGCGCGGCCAGCGCCACCCCGGCGACGCCGACGAGGAGCGCGAAGGTCGCGGTGACGAGCCGGGCGAGCACGCGGGGTTCCAGGTTCACCGTGCGCGCCCGCACCCAGCCGGCGGCGTCGGGCGACCGCAGACCCGCGGCGTACGGCGCGCGCAGCCACGCCGCCGCCGCGCGAGTGATCCGGCGCCCGGACCGGGCGAGCCTCACGAGGACAGCGAGCCCTGCCAGCGCGAGCGCGAGGGCGACGAGCACGACGACGACGTCGAGGACCGCCGCGCGCCCCAGGTCCACGATGGCGCCGACCACGCCCGCGCTGACGAACAGGCCCACGACGGCCGCCACGAAGGCCCCGGTCCCGAGCCACCAGCGCGACCACCGTTCGGCGTCCCCCCGCAAGGCGGCGACGGCACGGTCGGCCTCGGCGAGCCGGGCGCTCGTGGGGCCGGCGAGGTACGGCGCGGAGGCGGGCGTGGTCCAGGCGTAGCGCACGGCGGGCGTGCTCTCAGTCCACGTGCTTCGCCCACGCGAAGCAGAAGAGGCCGAAGCCGATGATGCCGACGCCGATCGCGCCCAGCAGGACCGGACCGCCCGGTGCCTGGAGCACCGTGAGCAGCGCCGCGTCGAGGCCGCCGGACTCGTCCGGGTCGTGGTC